>NZ_JAKJSZ010000011.1:0-179280 GCF_050337535.1 Vibrio kagoshimensis | reverse complement strand
GATATTATGCTGGACTATTCTAGGAATGATTACTGCTACATTACTCTCATCAGCTGGTCCTGCATTTATAATTAGATTGGACGGTAACAACTATAACTACGACTTGCTTATGCAATTGTTACAAGAGCAAAACTCTTGGCTTATAGCACAAGGATGGAGTGAGTTATTTTCTCTAAACATTCAAGATAGATTATGGGAAACATACCTTCATGAAAAAGATATGCTCGGGAGTGGGATATCGGCAATGCCAAGTATGCATGTCTCTATAGCTGTATTAATGGCACTTGTCATGAATTCAATGAATAATAAACTAGGTTTTTTATTTTGGTTATATGCTGTAATTATCTTTATTGGTTCTATATCCTTAGGTTGGCATTATGCTGTAGATGGTATATTTAGCGCCCCTGTGACTTGGTTAATATGGCATATATCCGGAAAAATTGAACGACCATAATCTATTTCTTTATGTCATGATCTATACTTACCCAGAAATACCGACATCTTGGGCATAAATATCTGTACAAATTTACCAACTTTCATGTGATAGCTCCATTCTTAGAAACCGGTTTTGCTCTATCCCCCTAGAAGGGGGCTTTCACGCTATCAGTCCTTCAATAAATACAACTGTGCTCATACTCTATCCCCTTCTTATCTTGATGTCGTACAAATCGTCGAATAACTTCTTGATTTACCCATCATTTCTACGTATATGCGAAAATTTATTAAAGAAACTGATTGCTGTTCGACCCTTTAACGCACCCAACAAACTTGAGAGTGATAGTTTAAGGGCACTATTACAACAAGGTGAACATAATCGGATTAAACGTTAAGTCCTAGAGCTTCGTAATCCTTCATATTACACAGTATGTAGATAGAACGATAAAGTTCAGCTCCAACCTTTTTTTCAAAATCTTATATCTGAATTTCGGAGTCCAAACTATATGGTATTTACCACGCCAATAGACATATGATGAACTTCTATAATCGACCATATGATTTTTTCCCCTTACTTATGGTGAATAAGAGGTTACATCTAACATGAGAGCAACTTCAGGCTAAAGTTGTTGTACACGACTATTGTATGGAAAAAGGCATCCTGACATTACAGACGAATGCAGCGCTGGTTCGCGATGCTCTTGATGCTTATAACATCATTAATATTGTGTTGGATTCAAAAACCTAAAGGTCAGCAGATCATCTTCAGAAATATTGAGGAGCTAAGAATATATCTAGTCTTCTAAATTGGAGTCGAAAACCTGTACATTCAATTAACGTCCTTTAAATAACTCGCCTCGATGGTAGCGAAGGTATGGTCGATGCTCAGACATGATGCTAAATGCCATATTTTCTTTTAAGCCGATCACATCTGGTGACTCCAAGTAGCTTGAGATAAGTACCTTCCCGTGATCATCAAAGGAAATAAAACCAAGGTCAAACGCTTTATCTAGATTGGCAAGAAGCAACAAACCATTAAACCAGTCTAGCCGCTCTTCGTTACTAGAATCTCGCCAAGGTTTAATATGGGAAGCCAATAGCAACTGTGTATTTTGGTATCCTGTAACAGCACAACCACCCCACATCTGAATCAATTTTGATCTGAAGTGTCCCTGCCCTACTCTTGTATTAACCAAGATGGTCTTTTCGGTTTCGGACAGAGTGTTATCCGTCATAACTTGTTTGATATCTGCATTCACATCTACTTGAGATAAGTCAGCTAAAAACTTGTGGTAATGAGATAAAGCAGCGCTGTACATCCCTTTCCCCCTAGAATCACGAATTTGAAATTGTTCTAATTTTCTCGCTTTCTCTTCATAACTGACAAACTCACGGTATGAATTGATATCAGTAAGTGGTGCTTCAAGTTCGCCAACATCCATTAACCAATTAGATATTGAGCCTCTTATGGCTCCAAGGTAGTTTTTCGCTGTTTTTTCAGATTTGCCAATATCAATCAACCACTGATGATATAACGTCGCCAGATCAGAAAGATTAGAGACTAGTGCCTGCTTTAGTTCGCTAGAAACGATATAGCTTTTCATGTAGCTAAACAGCTCATCATCAATATATGCGTAGGAGACTGCCTTTGCTGAATAGCGACTGGTTGACGTATTGTCATAGCCTTCATTGAAGGAAAGGTGCCAAAAGCCTTCACTTCTCAAATGAAAGAAAGGGTTTTCAGGAGTATTTTTATCTGAACTCTGAGAAAGGCTATCAAAATGATGAGTAAATTGTTCTTTAAGGGTTTGGTTAAGACAGACCTTGTTGGTCGCAATATGCCCAGCTTGAATTAGGTCCATAACAGCCAGTAACATACACACTTTATGTGGGCTTTTTTTACCACCAGCATTGTTCATTTTCAGGTTTTGAAAACGATCTAAGTAGTATTCCAATGCCATTACCGACCCTTACTAAGGTTAGATCTTGTATGAGCTAATACCACTGTTTGCCAAGATATATTTGTTCTCTTCAGTGAATCTGTATCTTCGGCTACGAGGCATATTGTCAGCCCTACAGCACCACTTAACTTTTCTAATTCTTCGACTGAAACACTGTAAGCATTACGACCATCATTAAAGCCGCCATGACGTAATGTGAGTATTAGTTTCCCTGCCTTGGAAAGGAGTTCAGACAATACAGCGATCGACTCTCTTCGCTCCGCCAAATTTAAATGCATCCATACCGCAGAAACCAAAATCAAATCATACTGACAGAGCTGTTTTCTGGCTTTGTTTAAAGCTGGTAGAGAATCATCTAACCACTGTATTTGAAGGGAAGAGTGTGAGGCTCCTAACTGGCGAAGTTCACTTGCCGGTTCAACAGCTATCACAGAGCAGCCTTGTTCAGCAAACCACCTAGCATCGCGACCCGAACCTGCCCCGACATCAAGTACCTTTACTGCACCATGAGGCCAATACGTACGCCACGAACGGTGAACACTTTCAAATTCCAAAGAATCGTATTGCTTTGCAAGCTCGACAGCGTTTTCGTTGTAGTAAGAAGTGGTTACCGACATAAATCAACTCGTATTTCAATCTGGCTCGATGATATCTGGGTTGGTTGCATATGGCGATTAAGCCTTAGAGAAGTATTAGTAATTGTGATGAGGATCGCGGTAGTTTAGAGACAACAAGTAGCCATTCCTCCTCTGTTCTATCTTTTAATAAGTTTCGCTGATAGGTCCGTTTGGTAAAGTAAGATTTGGATAAGCTAGTAAATTACAGGCACAAAAAAGCCCACACTAGGTGGGCTCTTTCGTATAATCTGGTGCCCGCTACTGGACTCGAACCAGTGACACCTTGCATGTCATGCAAGTACTCTAACCAACTGAGCTAAGCGGGCAATGCTTTGAAACTAAACTAGCCTTTTTATTAAGTGGCTATCGCTTCAGAACGAGATGGATAATAGCGATTGAATGGGTAGCGTGCAAGGATAAATTTGCACTAAATTGATCGTTTGCTTTTAAAACCAACAATCAGAATAAATTTTAAACACAAAGCAGATCAATGGGTTGAAGTAGATCACATTTCAACTCCACTTCAATGGTTAGCAGCAAGCCTATGCTTTGTATCTTTTAATCATTAAATTAACCGTTTGAGTAAAGATTGATCAGTTTGACTCTTCTTCTATTTCAAAGACAACATTATAGTTTTCAGTATAAGTACAATTTGGTTGTCTGCTACAAGTGAAGAACCTACGCCCTTTAAAGTCACCTTGGCTAGCCGTTTTAATTATCATTGGACTTCCACATTTACGGCAGAACCTCACTTCCTTGGATGGTTCAATCAAATCAATATGAGCCGCTAACAGACGTTTAAGACGGCTTACTTGATAGCTGTGTTTTACTGAAGTCCCAATCAATGGCACCCCTGCTGATTTACACACATGCATCAGTAACTTTTCTCTTTCGACTTTGGTTTTATGAAGTTCTTTTCCATTATCGAATTCAATAACGACTCGTGGTTCCAGTGTTCTTGGATCACACACTACAAAATCAAAATAAGTACGTGAGATTTTACCATTGGCAATAAACCAATTCTTTTTGGTATTCGATTTCGCTGGTGCTAATACACTTGCCATGTTGACCTTAGCAAACACAGCACCATGGTCCCCCACCGCGGCTTTCAGCGCATTATAAAAAGCCGCTTGTTGCATGGTCATTAGGCTGGTTTTTTTCTGATAAGCAAAATCTTTGGTGTCATCATGCTTGAGTACATACTTTTGAATAAAGAAGAAAAATACAACCAGCACAATCACTACAATAAAAATATTAGTCATTTTTTAACACTGCTTTGAAAACAAAAACTTAAAATAGAAATGAACTCTAGCGTAAGTAGAAAGCCCGCCATAGGCAAGTAAAACCCTCTTCCCTTCTGTAAAATCGAACACTTATTCCCGAATGAAACGCTTCCCAATGAATCAGTTTGTTTTTAGTGATCATTGTCTCGAACTAGAAACGGTAACAAACAACCTAACAATAAATTGATTTAGATCATCTTTCCGTAATTTGTGATCACTTAGATTAAAACTTGTTAAGCAAACGTTAATTTAGGAGCGACAAATGGAATTGAAACAAGATCCGAGATGCTATACAGATGTTTGTGTAAATGGGAAATGGTTCCACTACGACCACTGCGGAACAACTGCTTATATGCTTAAAGGCGGTGCTTCAGCTCAGGTTGAACTCAGTAAAGAACCTGCAACAGAGAATGAGTTGGTTTCTCTCTTGAGTAACATTGCTAAGTAAAGAGCGTTAGAAGTTATTCTTATCTAGTACTGCTAAATGCAGCAATGATCAGAATAACTTTTTTACTTCCTTCTTTTAACTCTTTAAAAATTAAGGTCTCAAGCACAAGAGTCTATTTATACCGATTTAGAATCACCTCAAAATGGTTCACGCCATCTTCATTGTCCGTATCACGAATAATATCAATCGACTTTTGAAGCCGTTCTACAGTCGCAACTTCTGTATTTTTGTTAATCGCGTAATACAACTCACCTTCTTGCAATACATGCACTACTTCATAAGCTGAAGCTTTATAGCCAGCCGTAGATATCCACCACTTCGCGACATTTTCTTCATAAGCCCATAAATCAATTCGTCCTTTTTGAATCTGTTGAGCAATATTTTCAGCATGAAAATTTTCCATAATCGAGTCTCTTGGCACACCAGCTTCCAAAAGCAATTGCTCTCCAACGTCATCTCGAATTACCCCAATACGGTATTGAGCAAGGTCACTTGGAGAGTTAATTATAATTTGATTCACTTTTTTAGCTAAAACTACAATTCGAGTGGTTGCAATCGGACCAACCCAATAAAACAAGTCTTCCCTTAATTCTGTTCGAGTCGTTGAAAATAGAACAGTGTCAGGCTTAATAAGTGTTGAACGATATGCCCTAGCCCAAGGTTGGAGCGCAATGTCACTTCCCATCACTCTTTCGTTCGCTTCATCTGAGGCGGCAATGAGCAAGTCAACGGCAATACCTTTTACAAGACCTTCTTCACTGAAATTATAGGGAGGGTACTCTTCACTCAAATACGTTAAATCAGACAGGCTTTTAGAGAGTACAGGTGATGAAAAAAAAGTAGCAAGTAATAGGTAGAGACTACTCTTACTATTCATTGGACCGCTCCTAATGTTAATTACATAAATTAAACGTAGGAGTTAATGTGATATACGTCTACTTAATTAAAGGGAAATCATAAGGCTTCAGCTTAGTTTTGAATCTAGATAATCATTCCGCATCACAATCTAATTGGCTGAGGATAATAAAATAAAGCACCTGCGAACGGTGCTTTATTTAGCGTATCTTTTATTCAACATATCTAATTAAGAGCGTCAATTTGGTTTTCAGGTAAAGCTGAAATGAATGCTGGCTGGGTATTAGCATATTCATAGATAGACATGATCTTTGGATAAGCTGACATATCAACCTCAAAGCGAAGTGCATTATAAACCTGAGGAATTAGACATACATCAATCAGTGATGGTTGTTCTCCTAATGCATAAGCTGCAACGTTTCCTTCAGAGCTACTATCTGATTGTGGTTGGTCATGCTTAATACATTGACCATGTTTAATACGCTGGAGATGTTGAATACGCTGACTATCAAGACTTCCTAGCTTTTCCTCTATTGATTGAAAACCTGTCACTATCCAATGTTGATACCATTTGTTTACTTGATCTTCAGTACACCCCAATTCACCTTTTAGATACTGTAAAACACGTAAATTGTTGAGCGGATGAATATCCATCGAGATATCTTGCGCGATAGATTTTACTAACCAACGAAGCTCTCCCGACTCAGGTAGAAGTGGGATATCTGAACTTAGGCTTTCTAAATATTCAATGATTGCCATTGATTGATTCAGTACAAATCCATCATGAACAAGGGTAGGAACCAGCTCAGAAGGGTTCAGTTGATGGTAGCCTTCGCTATGCTGTTGACCTCCATCTTTTACCAAATGGATAGGAACGTATTGATAATCCATCCCTTTCAAGTCCAAAGCAATTCGAACGCGGTATGCCGCTGAGGATCGCCAATAACCGTACAACGTCAAACCCTGATCATTAGCTTGAACTTGAAAGTCATTAACAACCTTATCGCTCATATCTCACAACCTTTTGGTTGATCGAACCAAAAATTGACTCACCATTACTATCGTTCATCTCAAGTTTGATTGTGTCACCAAACTTCATAAAGCTTGTTGTTGGCTTTCCGTCTCGTATGGTTTCAATCATCCGCACTTCAGCAATGCATGAGTAACCTACACCACCTTCTTCAATAGAAGTCCCAAAATCTGTTCCTTGCTTGTTTGAAACTGTTCCAGAGCCAATGACAGCACCAGCACTTAATGGACGAGTCTTCGCAGCGTGAGCCACCAGCTCTGTGAAGCTAAACGTCATATCAACGCCGGCATTTGGCTGACCAAACAATTGACCGTTATACGTTGAAACCAAAGGCAAAGTCACTTTCCCGTCTAGCCAATTATCTGATAATTCATCTGGCGTGACGGCAACCGGAGAAAAAGCAGAGGACGGTTTAGACTGGAAAAAACCAAACCCTTTAGCTAATTCTCCAGGAATGAGCCCTCTTAACGAAACATCATTCACCAGCATCAATAAACGAATGTGCTGTAAACAGTCAGATGATTCCTCGCCCATAGGCACGTCACCGGTCACAATGGCGACTTCTCCTTCGAAATCGATTCCCCAAGATTCGTCGGCCATTTCAATATCATCAGTTGGACCAATAAAAGAATCCGAACCCCCTTGATACATAAGAGGATCATGCCAAAAGCTTTCAGGCATTTCTGCGCCACGAGCTTTACGGACCAACTCAACGTGATTCACATAAGCTGAGCCATCCGCCCACTGATATGCTCTAGGCAGTGGCGAATGACATAAGCTCTCATCAAATGGTAATGCTTGTTCAAGCTGTTGACGATTTAAGCTTTGGTATGTTGCTTCAAGTTCAACGACCACTGAATCCCAATTATCCAATGCTTGCTGCATCGTAAGGGCTATATGCTCAACTAACACATATCGAGATAAGTCTTTTGAGACGACAGCCAGACGACCATCGCGAGTGTTATTTTTTAACGTTGCTAACTTCATAATCTTTCCTTGCTCAACTGTGTATACCTTTTTAAGCCAGTTTTATTTATAGCTTTAATAGCTTTAGAAACCCTAAAGTCTATTTTTCTTGCCAGCTATACACATACGCTTCATTTTCAACTTTTGCCGCGTCTTCAGTTAGTGTCAGAGCATGGCGTGTGTCTATCATCACTGCCACTTCGTCTGTAAATTTCTTCTTATATTCTTGCCCTGCTTTAAAAGCTTTTGGGTGAGGGCCGTGAGTAAAACCAGCAGGATGGAATGTCACCATGCCTGCTTCAATATTGTCTCGGCTGAAGAAATCCCCCGCATGATAAAAAAGCACTTCATCGTAATCATCATTGTTATGGTAAAACGGCACTTTTAACGCACCCGGATCACTTTCAATTGGGCGAGGTACGAAAGTACAAACAACAAAGTTGCCACCAACAAAAGTGGTATGTGCGGAAGGAGGAAGATGGTAACGATGGGACATCAGCGGGCGAATATCACGCCAATTCAATTTCACGACTGACAAGTCACCATGCCAACCAATCGCATCAAGTGGGTTGAATGGGTAAGTAATGACGCTGACTTTATTGTGTCGCTTCACATGAACTTGAGTGCTCTTTTCCGAATACTGCGCTTTGAAGTGCTCGTTAATACTTGGGACTTCTAAAACAGCAGGATCAAAAACGGCATGGTTCCCTACTATTCCTTTTTCTGGAAGTGAGTAGGCACTGTCTGTCGTTTCTATCATCAACACAAATAGCGGCTCTTGTACTTCTACTCGCCAAGAAGTCGAGCGAGGAATCAATACATAATCTCCCTCTTCAACGGTTAAATGACCATAATCACTAAATAGCTCGGCTTTACCTTGGTGGATAAAAAGTAATTCATCGCCATCTGCGTTTCTTACTAGAAATTCCATATTGTCTGAAATTTTCCAGACCTTTACTTTGCAGTCACTGTTTTCGAGCAAATTAGGAACCAGCCAAGGTGATAACTGTTCAGCACTTTCTACTAAATTACAATCAAATGCTCTTGGCTTTAGTTCACCTTCCCACTCGCTCCATCCTGTTGGAGCATGTTGATGATGGAAATGTGCAGCAGGACCAAAAAAACCACTTCGCCCCGCTTCCCGTTCAAAAATTGCCCCTTCAGGAAAGTCAGCATGTGCTTGTTTAGAGCACACACCTTCTTTATGAGGGTAAGAGATGGCTTTACGCATCGCTTAACACTCCTCGTCTTATTTGGTCTTCTTCAATCGATTCAAACAGAGCTTTGAAGTTACCTTCACCAAACCCTTCGTTACCTTTACGCTGAATAATCTCAAAGAAAACCGGGCCGATTACGGTTTGAGTAAAGATCTGCAATAAAATGCCATCTTTTGTTGGAGCGCCATCAAGAAGAATTCGTAAGTCTTGTAACTCCGACTTATTTTCTCCGTGCCCAGGAACGCGGCCATCAAGCTTTTCATAATAGGTATCTGGCGTTGGCATAAAGTCCATGCCACGTTTGCGAAGTGTCTGTACAGTTTTGTAAATGTCATTGGTCGACATCGCAATGTGCTGGATGCCTTCACCTTTGTATTCACGGATGAATTCTTCTATTTGTGATTTATCGTCTGAAGATTCATTAATTGGGATGCGGATTTTGCCACATGGCGCGGTCATTGCGCGGCTGACTAACCCTGTCAATTTGCCTTCAATATCAAAGTAACGAATCTCGCGGAAGTTACCAATGCGCTCATAGAAACCAGACCAAACGTCCATGTTTCCTTGCTTCACATTGTGCGTGAGATGATCAATTTCAAAAAGACCAACGTCTTTCTTGTCCATTCGTTGTTTTGCATCGTCATAAAGACAAAAATCAACATCGTAAATATCTTGTGAGCCATAGCGGTCTACAAAGTAAAGAAGGCTGTCACCAATGCCATAGATAGCAGGGATACTCAGCTCCATTGGTCCTACTTGAGTTTGGTATTCTCGCCCACCATTTTCTTTTGCATGATCAAGAGCGACTTTTGCATCTGTTACGCGAAAAGCCATACCACATACTGAAGGTCCATGAAGAGCAGCAAAAGCCTCAGCTTGGCTGTGAGGTTCTGCGTTAACAATGAAATTCACATCCCCTTGACGATATAGCCATGCTTTTTTCGAGCGATGCTGAGCTATCTCAGCAAAACCTAGATCACCAAATAACCCTTTAAGTTGTTCTATTCCTTCTGAATTCGCAGCGGTATATTCAACAAATTCAAAGCCATCTGTACCTAGTGGGTTAAATATCGTCGACATGTTCTACTCCCTTAGACTGTTCATTTTTAGTTTTCTATTCAAAGCTTGCTCATACTCATAACTGATGAGTTCAAGCTAATGCGTAAAACTGGATGAGTTACTAGTCAATGTTGGTTATCAATCATTTCTAGTTATCCAAGCATTTCTAGTTATCCAGCCCATTAACACTTTGAATCAGGTAGTTCTAACTTGGCTCAAAATGACAAGATTGGGAATATTAAGAAAGGAAATATAAAAACTAAATTTAACAAATATTTAACGTAAATTTAAAGTTACATTTACCTTAAGGTTTTATAGAAAGACTATAAATCAGTCACTTAACTTTACGTCAGCTTGTACTTGTTTATGTACAAGAAGATTTCCTACTGTAAAACACTCCGTTTTTTAAATAGTATTCATAAGCGATAAATGAAATGGAATAACGCTGGATAACCAGATCAAACGTCATTCATTGCTTTCTTCTATTTGACGTCTTTTTGAAACACTTCCATATCAAATCAATATCTCTCGATAATCATTTAATGTTGCGAACAATCAATAAATAGAATGTTTCAAATTACTCTGCATTTTTTAGCACAATCATATGCTTTTTTTGATTTAACTCAGGCAATCTACTAGTTCATTAGCGTTATATTGGATTTCCTGTTCCTACACTGCGTCTATTTCTTATAGGTGCAGATATAATGAGAGTTTTAATAATGACCAAAGTTAACGAACAACGCCTAGTTGAACACTTTTGTGATCTTGTAAAAATTGACAGCGAATCTCGCAATGAAAAAGCTATTGCCGAAACACTGGCTGAGCAACTTGGGGCACTAGGCTTTGAAGTACATAAATTGCCTGTACCAGCTGAAGTATCAAATGGTTTTAACATCTACGCGAAGCTTGAAGGCTCACTAGCAGGCAGCACTGTTTTCAGTTGCCACATGGATACCGTCACCCCTGGCATTGGTATTGAACCTATCATTGAAGATGGCATTATCCGCTCGAAAGGTAACACTATCCTTGGTGGTGATGACAAATCTGGCATTGCAGCAATCATGGAAGCCGTTCGCTGCATCAAAGCCGACGGTCTAGAACACAACACTATTGAGATCGCTTTCACTGTATTTGAGGAAGGCGGCTTATTTGGCTCTTTAAACTTCGACATGTCATTCATCCAATCTGAACACGCTATTGTTTTAGATACTGGCGGTCCTATTGGCACGATTGTAAATGCCGCTCCTGGTCAACAAAAAATCGTTGCGACAATTAAAGGACGCCCTGCACATGCTGGTCTTGCACCTGAAGAAGGCATCAGTGCTATCCAAGTGGCTGCAGACGCCATCACAAAAATGAACCTACTTCGCATTGACGAAGAAACAACAGCAAACGTTGGGATTGTTGAAGGTGGGCAAGCAACGAATATCGTCATGCCTGAAATCAAAGTTGTGGCGGAAGCGCGTTCTCTAAATGGTGAGAAGTTAACCAATCAAGTTAATCACATGATTGAAACTTTCGAAGCAAGTGCGAAGCAGTTTGGCGCAGAAGTCGAAATTGAATCTACTCGCGCTTATGATGCTTTCGTTATCGAAGATGACCATAAACACATTACTGCTATTAAATCTGCGTTTGAAAAATTAGGCATTACGGCGAATACAAAACGTACTGGTGGTGGTAGTGATGCGAATAACTTCAATGCAAAAGGTCTAACGACTGTAAACCTATCTACTGGTATGGCTAAAGTCCACACTACTGAAGAATACATTGCTGTGAAAGACATGGTTTCTATCACTGAATTTGTTATTTCATACGTAACTAACTAATTTAAAGTCTCGATATGAATTCGTGGCGACTTCAATAACTCGCCACGTTTCTTACAATAAAAAAGCTGAACTCAAACAGTTCGGCTTTTTATATTCACGTATAATCAGGCTAACGAATAACTATTAACTATTAACTATTAACTATTAACTATTAACTATTAACTATTAACTAAGTAAAGGTAAAAGTAGGCTCAGTAGCTAAGGCTAAAAACCTCGGCGCTTCCAAAATTGGGCTTCATCTTTTGCAATGAGATCAAAGGTCTTATCCGCAATGATCTTACCTTGCAACTCTATGGTCATACGCCATTTCCCGGTTTTATTCGAAATCGGTTCCCAAATAGTATCACCAAGATAAAAATCCCAATCATTATTGCCAACGTACTCTTCACCATCGAACGGTTCAAGAACTTCACCATCTTCAGTAGTAATGTTGGGGTGGTAAATACAGTAACGAATTTTCTCACCTTTCGCTTTTTTAATGTTGATAATGTAGCCAAATTCAACATCAATCTCTGCATCCACTTGAGTCGTGAATTCTTGAATTTTCGGTAACTGTTTAGAGCGGGAATCCCACTTTGTATAAACACCGTAAGAAGTCATATCAACAATGACTGAACGTTTTGCCATGTTTCTCTCTACCTTGTTCTTCTTGCCTTGCTATTCTTGCCAATCGCGCTTCATACGTTTAATGACGGAGTCCTCAACACCATGAATATTTTGATACTGTTCACGGCAGGTCTCTATGACCAATTCAGCTTTGTATTTTAACGCCAACTGCCTATAAAACTTCATTTCCCATTGCTTCACAAATGTATTTGAAACGACTACATTAATACCACTTCTGAGCCATTTCTCGGTGGTGTCTTGGCACCAACTGTGAGCATGCTGTAGCTGACTGGCATCAAAACGATAGTGCCCATCGTCTCCAACAAAAAACATATCGGCTTCAATATGTTTAGTTCGATTGGGTTGCTCAGCAACATAGTATTTAGCTTTCGTTGACTTTCCAGAACCAGGAAGCCCCCTAATAAGTATCAGTTTCACCATGAAAACTCTATTTACGTTATAACCACAGTAATATTAACGCAGCTCGCCTTATTTTTCTTACCTTGATTACCTACATTTAGTCCATCTAGCAAATACTTAGATGACAAGCTCAACCGAATACCTAGCTTCAATTTACTTACTAACAGAGGTTTAGCTATGAAAGAAATGTGATCTCAATGTAATTCTATATCGACATAGAGATCAATATGCGATAAGTTCAGAAGTATAGACGTCTAAATATCTAGCTTAGGGAGAAAGCTGTGCCTATTCGTATTCCAGATCAACTACCGGCATCCGATGTTCTTCGCGAAGAGAACATCTTCGTAATGCCTGTTTCAAGAGCATCAACTCAGGAAATCCGTCCACTGAGAGTGTTGATCCTAAATTTAATGCCTAAGAAAATTGAAGCTGAAACTCAATTCTTACGCCTTTTATCTAACAGCCCACTGCAAGTTGATATTGAACTGCTTCGAATTGATGATCGCGCAAGCAAAAACACGCCGACGGAGCACTTAGATAACTTTTACCGCCAGTTTGAAATGGTAAAAGGACGAAACTTTGATGGTTTGATCATTACAGGCGCCCCACTTGGTTTGGTTCAATTTGAAGATGTTATTTATTGGGAACATCTACAAACCATCATGAATTGGGCAAACAAGCACGTTACCTCTACCCTTTATGTTTGCTGGGCTGCGCAAGCTGGTTTGAAATTACTTTACGACTTACCAAAACGTACGCGCAAAGAAAAGTTGTCGGGTGTTTATCATCATAAAATCCACCAGCCATACCACCCAGTTCTACGCGGTTTTGATGACACCTTCTTAGCACCTCATTCTCGTTACGCTGACTTCTCGTCTGAATTTCTTGCTGAGCACACGGACTTGGATATTCTGGCTACATCTGATGATGCAGGAGTGTATTTAGCGGCTACGAAAGATAAACGTAATGTGTTTGTCACTGGTCACCCAGAGTATGACGCTCACACCCTACACAACGAATACATTCGAGATCTTGGGGAAGGTATGGAACCTATCATCCCTATTAACTATTACCCGAATAACAACCCCGACAATAAGCCAGTAGCAAGTTGGCGTAGCCACGGTCACCTGCTGTTCTCAAACTGGCTAAATTACTGTGTATACCAACAAACACCTTATGACCTTGATAAGTTTAGCGAAGAGAACTTCACAAAAGATGACTAGCTAACAATTCCAACATAGTGTCAGTGTAAACATCGTATTAATGGCGACATAGTTTTTAACTCATTGCCATCTACTCAGCCGTGTTATTCAAAGCCAAGTGATTCATAAGTTGGTGATTTGAAGACACGGCTTTTTTGTGGCGTATGAGTCGCATTATGCACCTGACTTAACCCGCTACCACATTCGATTTCATATGATGGACACATGTTCATAAGGAGTCGAAACATGCCTGTAAAAACATCATTATCTCACCTAGTGTTATTGTCATCATTAACTATGGTTGGCTGTGTTTCTGTTACAGATGGTCCCGTTCAAGTTGAAGCCGAACCTAAGGCGATGTCTGAATCTCGTATTGCGCTGGGGCTTGGTTATATGGAGCAAGGGAATATGGTTCGAGCTAGGGAAAACCTCGAATTAGCTATCAAACATGATCCCACTTATTACCGAGCACACCTTTCAATGGCGCATTATTACGAAAAGGTCGGAGAACCTAAACAAGCAGAAGCGACCTATAAGAAAGCATTAAGGTATGACTCTCGAAACGGTAACGTATTGAATAATTACGGTACTTTTTTATGTAAACAAGGTGACTACAAAAAAGCGGACCAATACTTCAACCAAGCGATCAAGCAACCCTATTACTATTTGATTTCAGCCAGTTATGAGAATGCGGCTTTATGTGCGGTAAAAGCTGGAAATATCGACCAAGCGCAAAATTACTTTGCTCGAGCACTTGATCATGACCCAAATCGCGTTAGATCAATTCTTCAACTCTCGAAGATAGAAGTTACCAACAACAAGTTTTTAGATGCAAGAATTCGACTTCTAAAATTCCATCAAAGTTACGGGTATCAAATTCCATCTCTGAAAATTTTAGTTGAGCTAGAGTCTAAAGCCGGCAATTCAGCTTTACAGAAAAAATATCAAGCTAAGTTAGAAGAGTTACAAGCAAGCTAGTGCTTCATTTTTCGTTAAGATCATTTTTATTAGAGGTAGGTTTGCGCTTAGATACGGGTTTATGCTTAGAAGTGGACTTAGATATGGAAGCATGCTTTCTGGCTGAAGTTGAAGATCGTTTGGCTTTTCCATAAATCCGCTGGTACTCTTTCCATACGATCCTAATGAAAAATAAAGCGCCAACAAAAAAAAGAACGGCGAAGAGTACTTCTAACGTTTCACAAAACCAGACAGGATTACAAGGCATGTAGATTTCAATATCCATATCATTCCCCCTGTAATCCAGTCAGTTCTTAATCTTTATTTCAGTTTAATCCACTCTTGACGTTGTTGCTTGTCCATAAATGTCCACGCAACAAAGCGGCTCACTTTCTGTCCTTGGGACATTTCAACCACCTTTACTTGCTTTACCTGCTGTCTATCCAGCTCTTTACGTAAGATCTCTACGTTGTCCTTTTTTGACAGCAGAGTGGTAAACCAAAGCACTTGTGTCGAGAATTTTCGACTCTCACGAGCCATTTTAGATACAAATTCAGCTTCTCCACCTTCACACCATAGCTCAGATTTCTGACCACCAAAATTCAGCACTGGTTTACCAGAAATTGGTTGCTCTTTATTCGTCATTGGAGCAGCGTTTTTGCCAAACTTATTTTTACCAAGCTTGTTACTATCAAGATTACTTCTATCAAAATTAGCCGTAGCTTGACCTGATTTCTTCGCTCGGTTGGCTGCCAAGTTGTCTATTTTACGTTGGCTGCCTTTTTCGGCTTCTTCTAAGGAACTATGGAATGGCGGGTTACAAATTGTGACATCGTAACGTTCATTGTGAGCAATTATTCCTTTAAAGATAAAATCTTCACTATGTTGAAGCTTACAGCGAATCTTACCTTTCAAAGTTGGGTTACTTTCTGCAATAAAGTTAGCCGCTTTAATTGAAAGCGGGTCAACATCACTACCAGTAAACTTCCAATTGTATTCAGTTGCACCAATGATTGGGTAAATACAGTTAGCCCCTACTCCAACATCAAACGCTTTCACTGATTTGTGTGGATACAACCCATCTTCGCATTCAGAGTTTAGAAGGTCAGCGACTCGGTGGATGTAATCGGCTCTTCCCGGAATAGGAGGGCAAAGGTAACCAACTGGAATATCCCAATGTTTCACGCCGTAGTGGTGAGCAAGTAAAGCTTTGTTGAGCAACTTGACTGCTACAGGATCTGAAAAGTTGACGGTATCTTCACCTGACGGGTTCTTTATCAAATGTTCCGCTAGTTCCGGCAAAGCTTTCACTAGTAAGCTGAAATCATAACGCCCCGTATGCTGATTACGAGGATGCAGACCGCTTGGCTTACTTTGTTTCTTCGAATCTTTGAAGCCTTTTTGACCTTTCTTGCCTGTAAAGCCGCTCTTATTTTTATTTTGTTTATAAGAACCCGCATTCGCAGGCTTATTGGCTGTCTTCTTAGCGTTTGGTTTGCTCGTTGATTTGAACTTACTGGAACTGTCTTCATTTTTATTTGAAGTACTTCCTTTTTTAACAGGCTTTGATTTACTAGTAACTTTAGGCGTTTTGTCAGCATTAGAGTGGCTAGCAGGCTTACGCTTAGGTAGGCTCAATGTTTTTTTATTTTCAGATTGGCTCATGAGGTTACTTCTTCAAATCTAGATAAATCATAAATAAACGAGCATCCAGCTCAAGCTGATGATAGTCCGGCTCCATATGGCAACATAATTGATAAAACGCTTTGTCGTGGTTTTTTTCTTTTATATGTGCGAGCTCGTGAACAACTAACATCCTTAACAAAGATTCAGGTGCATCTTTAAATACACTAGCAATGCGAATTTCATTCTTGGATTTTATTTTCCCACCATGATTCTTCGCTACATAGCTATGTAGACCTAATGCGTTGTTAATAATATGAATTTTACTATCATAAATTACTTTACTGATAGGCGGTGTCTTTTTCATATAGCGATTTTTAATGTCTATTGCGTAGTCAAATATGGCTTTTTCACTTTTTATTGTGTGATTTTCAGGGTACCGAGCCTCAAACCAAGCTACCAGACGACCTGACTCAATCAACTGACTCACTGGAGTTACAATATGCTCGGGATAACCTTGGATAAAACGTAAAGAAGGATGCATTAGTTAATGTCACCAATAGTTTAAAGCCGCTAACAGACAAAATAGCTGTATTTAAGGGCGCACAGTGTAACTGATCACACTTTTCTAATCACCTAAGATTCGCTACACTTCTCTGCAATATCGGTTGCTTCCTGTATTGCCGCGCTTCATTGAATATTGTATTCCACCAAGCACGGTAAATAAGTAACTACAGTTAAGTATTGAAAAGAGCAATAAACATGAAACGTGTTGTTTTATATGTCGCAGACAAATGCCCGCATTGTAAAGATGCACAGCGCTACTTAGATTCTAAAAAAATCACTTACAGGCTAACAAACGCAAAGATGCAGCGTGGTCGTAAGGAATTACAGGCCATGGGCGCCCGCTCAATTCCTGTACTGAAAATTGGTGACCAAGTCATGGTTGGCTGGAATCAGAAAAATTTCGATAAGATGTATAATGGAAACTAAACAAGCTCCAACACAGTAAGTTTAGGCGATAACTCTTTTAGAGCACGACAAGCTGTAAATGGGTTTATTTCCACCTAGCAGTATGGCATACTCAACTAATCGTATGCCATGTTTTAGTTGTTTTATGAAAAAGTTTATTGTCTTTGCTACTACCCTTTTAATTAGTGGATGTGGCGGTGGTTCCTCTTCTGGTTCAGATGCCCCTGCAGATCCAAGCCTTCCTCCGATTAACAATGATAGCGGTGATGTAATCATTAGTGATTTAAACATCTCTCACTTTACTTCACTAGGTATTATCACCAGCAATAGCGGTGATTTACAGTCCGTTGGCATTACAAATTCCGGTAACGTATCTATTGTTAATCCGGAAATTGGTATTATCCCTGATATTAACCCTGATTTTGGTGTGATTACACCACCATCTTGTTTAGCTTTCCCGACCGTCCACATTCAAAATATTGATCGAATTTCAAATGACTGGCGTGTAATCAAAGCACATGTACCGGTTCATTACTCTCAATGTGAGTTTGATGAGTACCAAACAAAAACATACTTAGAAAATAACGGCAAAGTTTATAACTTCCCTGATGGTTATCAATTAGATTATTCCTATACCCACAATGATGTGAAGCTAAAAGTCATTCAGCCAAGAACCACATTTAATAAAACGGATAACCCTGTGTTAGTTTTAAGAAATGATATCGACTACGAACAGTCTGTGTACTTTTTGATTGAAGAATCAATTGAAAATGGTGCGAAGCTTGAAATGTTGATGCCAAATGTAAATGTTTCTGACTGGCAATATAATGATTTTTTGTACACTGAAAATGAATTTTTCTATTATCCAAATGGCAAAGTAACACGAAAAATTGAGATCGGTACTGGTATCGTTTTGCAAACATGGGTGACGGAGCGTAATGAAAGTATGATGACTCCTTTTAACTATAAAGGGGACATGTATACAGGTGAGTATGGTGATCATTTTATCAAAATGAACCCAGATGGTACTTTTGGTGAACAACTTCTTTTACCACTTATTGAAGGTGGGAATAATTGGGCTGTAAATCATGTAATTAATGACCAATACATCATTGGGGATAGATGTACTATTTGGGACATGGCAAACTGGGTGGAATACAGAGTAAAACCTTCATCCGGTGGTGGAGTAACAGAAGTTGTTGATAACAAATTCTATTGTATGGATAACTACAATAGCTATATGGGTGCAACTTCGTTTGATTTAGTGACACATCAAGTTTTACACAATGTAGATATTCCATCAAATGAAAACACACAAAGTTCTTTACGAATGACTGCACCATTTGTTATGTATTCAGATACGGTTGAGAGTGTCTACGAAACTGACCATGTCACTATCAATATGCAAACTGGTGAGAAAACTGTTGAAAAGCATTTTTATGAAGGTGATAAAGTAATCGAGCTTAAACCAATTAACTAGTTAATTCACTATATAAGCTTAACAATCACGCCAGATATTCAGTAATAAACCGTTTAGATTAAACTTAGTAGTTTTGTAGTCTAGACGGTTTTTTTTTAATTCAAAGCAGATAACCAATAACCAATAACCAATACATTCTTTATTAAACGTAGCGTTTAACAAACTCAATGAAGGTTTTATCTGCTCGTGACAGGTAGCCTTCTTTGCGCCAGGCCAAGGCTAGATTAAGTTTTACTGGTGTAGAAAAAGGCACGCCCACCACATCTTTTTCATGTTCTGTCACCAAGCCCAATAATGCAGTAACGGCAAATTCCTGTTTTACGATCGAAAGAATCATCGCTAATAAATTAGTTTCAAAGGCAATCGTCATGTCTAAACCTGTTTTTTCACAGACAGAATCAATGAAATCACGGTGAAAATAGCCAGGTTTAAACATCACAAGATCTTGGCTAAAAAACTCTTCAAACGACAGCTCCGATAAACTCGCGAATGGGTGTTCTTTACCTACAACTGCAAGCATTTCAGAAGACAACAGATGATCAATTTCAAGATCATCTGGCACATTATCATTATTTATTACGCCAATATCGAGTTCGCCATTTAAGAGCATTTCTCTAATTGATTCAGTTCCCGCATCAATGATGGATAACTTTAAATTAGGATATTGGCTTTTAAAAGCCATTACAATTTGTGGAAAGAAATAACTGCCCATCATACTTGGAGCACCTAACCTCACTTCCCCTTTCTCTAGCCCCTTGAGCTCATTCATGGCTAATTGAGCATCTTCAAATTGTTGAGATATTCGCTTAGCATGATCGAACAACACCTTACCTTCTTCGGTCAATGACACTTGTTTGTCACCTCGACGAAATAAAGTTGTATCTAATGTTTGTTCCAATTTCTTGATTGAAATACTTAACGCAGGCTGAGCGATGTGAAGTGTTTTAGCGGCTGCTGTGAAATTGCCAGATTGAGCAACAGCCAAGAAGTGTCTTAAGGGTTTCGATTCAAGCATGGCTATTAAAATAATATATCGAAGTGATAAGTTTAATATATTTCTTTAATTACAATAGCACTGTTACTTTGTTCACAAATCCTTACGTTGACTATGTGAAATCAAAGCATGATTGAAACTGGTACACCTCAATACAAAAAAATCACCCGCTCACTCGCGATTGGGTCATTCATTATTTTCTGCAACTTGTACCTGTTCCAACCCTTACTTCCACATATGTCGGAACATTTTCAAGTAAGTGAGACGCAGATAAACTGGTTATTTGCAGCATCAACGTTAGGCTTATCTATTAGCTTAGTACCTTGGGCAATTGCCTCCGAAAGCTTCGGACGTAAGCCTGTCATTTTGTTCGGGTTATTTTCTATTCCTTTTGTTGGGCTGATGATGTTTTTTACAACATCTCTACTTGAGCTTGTCATTACCCGTGCCTTTATGGGTGTTGCCATTGCTGCATTTGCTGGTGTTGCCGTCGCTTACATGGTGGAAGAGCTTTCACCAAAAGCCTTTTCCATTGCGATTGGCGGGTACATTGCAGCCAACTCACTTGGAGGCATTGTAGGGAGAATTCTTGGGGGCTTATTTACTGATTTGTTTGATTGGAGGATCGCGGTTCTTATTTTCGTTGTCTTTTCATTTATAGGTGCACTCTTCATCTACTTTCAATTACCTAAACAACGTAAGTTCTCTCCTCAACGCGGTCTGTTCTTCCACCATAACAGAGCGGTGATTAAGCACCTCAACAACCGTACCATTTGGTTTGCTATGTTAATTGGCGGAGCAAACTTCGCACTTTTCGTAAACCTTTACTCAGTCATGGGCTTTCGATTAGTCGCGGAACCACACTCGATACCAGTGGGATTAGCCTCACTGATATTCCTTTGTTACCTAGCCGGGACCATCAGTTCCAAACTATCAGGACGATGGGCAAGTTCTTTTAGCCCTTTAACTGGGATGTTTTTCGGCACTTGCGTCAGCTTAATAGGAATGTTGACCTCGGCGATTGATCAACTCCCTTTCATGTTGATTGGTCTGTTAATGATTAGCTTTGGGGCATTCTTCACTCACACGCTGGCATACTCTTGGGTCAGTCAAAAAGCTACTACCGCCAAGGCTACCGCAACTGCGCTCTACTTAGTTCATTACTATATAGGGGGAAGTCTAGGAGGGTTTGTCTTACTTTACTGCTGGCAAAAGTTTGCATGGCAAGGCGTTATTGCTGGGGGATTAGTATTCTTTGCTGGTATTTTTATTGGTTTATATCAGTTATCTAAAAACCAAAAAAATCAGAGTGTGAAAGTTACTCAACCAGTTAAAGCCTAAGGAGCAGCGAATTATTCCTTTTGATTAGTACATGTTCTGATATCCTACGCAAAAATTACAATGGAAGCGGTCATGTCTCTAACCAATACAACACCTGATATTCAAATCATCCACGACCAAGTCAAGCAATGGCTAGACGATGTTGTTATTGGGTTAAACCTATGCCCATTTGCTGCGAAACCACAGCGTAATAAACAGATTAAGATCTTTGTAAGCCAAGCCGAAACGGAAGAGTCACTTCTTGAAGATATTATGACTCATTTTGTTGAACTCGATAAAACACCTGTAGCCGAACTAGAAACGACACTCGTTGTTGTACCTAACATGCTGCAAGATTTCTTCGACTACAACATGTTTATTGATTGGATTGAAGCCCTGATTAAGCAACAAGATTGGGAAGGTATTTATCAAGTTGCTACTTTCCACCCTGACTACTGCTTTGGCGGCGCAGACCCAGAAGATGATGAGAACCTAACGAACCGCTCACCATACCCTGTTTATCATCTAATTAGGGAAGCAAGCATGGAAAAGGTTTTGAAGCACTACCCTAACCCTGAAGCGATTCCTGACACTAACATTGCGCGTGTTGAATCATTAAACAACGAAGAACGCCGTAAATTATTCCCTTATTTATTCAGATAGATTGAACTGACATACCTATCACGACTCACCACATATTGGTGAGTCGTAATGTCAGTAAGAAATAAAAAAGGGCTTGTAGTGATTTGTCACTACAAGCCCTTACTTTATGTAATTATGACCCTAATCTACTTGCTCTAAAAATTGGTAGGTGCAGGTCATATATTGATCTCGACCATTACCTTTTGCTTCATAAAGACTTTCATCCGCTAAGCTGATAAGCGTATCAAGAGTTGTCTTTCTATTATCATCTACATTGTCAGAAGTCAGTTGGAAATGACAAGCACCAATGGATACCGTAATCGGCTTACGATCTAGAGTGATAGATTTAACTGCATTTAATAATTCTGCAAGTTTATTTTCAACAACTGTTGGTGAAAGACTAGGGAACCATAGTAAGAACTCCTCTCCACCAAACCGTGCAACAAACTCTTCTTCCACTGCATTAACTGATAATATCTGTGCCACTTTTTTCAGCACGTCATCACCGATTTGATGACCGTAGTTATCGTTTACTAACTTGAATAAATCGATATCTACCATAGCTAATGTGCCAAAACCTTTATGTCCTTTCAGCTTGTCCACTTCCATATTCAACGTTCTAAATAAACAACGTCGATTCGGCAATTTAGTGAGGGGATCATAAAGCGCTTGATACTCTAGCTTTTCGTTCAGCTCAACCAGCTTTCGCTCTTGTATTCTTCGAACAATTTCAACTTCAATCCAAGAAGCCATAAGCTTCATTACATCGATATCGAACTCTTTAAATGTTCTTGGATAAGGGGTTGCACTAGAGAAATTCAATGTGCCGTAAATTTCATTATCAACGTAAATTGGGATACCAATATAAGACTCAAGACCAAATGCTTGATAAGCAGGATGAGTCGCATACGCATCATCTTTACCACAATGTTCAATAGAAACTGGTCCTGTAGCTTCGCAGGTAATTTGGCAATAAGTAGCAAAGTATTCAAACGTATCACCAACCTCAAGAGCCACACCTTCAGGAGTAACACAGTGAAGAACGGTGTATACATCACCATCAATCCGAGAAAGTATCCCTATATCTAAGTTGAAACGTTCTAACCCCATGATAAGCAGTTCACTTATCTGGATATTAAAACCTTTCTGATAATCATTTGTGATTTGATACAAACGACGTATCACAACTTCACTTTCACTCGCTTCATGCATAAATGCTATCTCAACATTGTGTATTTAGAGCTCTTCGATAAAAGCCCAATCAACATTACCCTTTGAGTAAAGTGCAATTTCCATCTTAAATCAATTACTTTGGTCAGTTATTAGTATGTCTGCCAAGAAAATAGCTCGATTATTATTGGTATTAACTGATAACCGTTAGCACCAAGATATCAGCTTTGATAAAATGTCAGTTACCAAAATAAAATGGATAGGATTATGACCCTTTCTCAACTGAGCCAAGAAATCTACAGCCACCTTTATAGCGATATAGAAGAGTTTCGTAGCACTTTTGATTTACCTGTTGCCGCGCCTCAAACCTTAGATGATAAAGCCGACACTCTACACACTTCCCTTGCTATTGAAGAACTGACAGAGCTTGCTGAAGCCGATTGTAAAATGGAACAGGCTGACGCTATTGTAGATAGTGTTTACGTGTTAATGGGCCGTCTTGTTCATCTGGGTCAGAAAAACATTGAAGACAATATTGCCATTAGCTACCTCATTGATCTTCTATTGAACGTGGCTAAAAACCGCAATATTGATTTCATTCCTTGTTGGGATGAAGTGCACTCAAGCAACATGAGCAAAGTCTGCCGTAACCAAGAAGAGTTTGCCGATACTGAAGCTTTTTACGCGAAGCAGAACATTAAGCTGATGGCTGTCCAAAAAGGCGATTACATTATTGCTAAATGTGCAGAAGACTTCGTGTCTGAAGGAAAAACTATCCGCCAAGGTAAAGTATTAAAGTCAGTTTACTACCGCCCTGCGGACCTAAAGGCTTTAACTGTTTAACTGTTTAACTGTTTAACTGCGGAATAGTTCAAAGTTAAACTGCCGACACAAAGTTGGAAAACACAAACAGCAAATACAAAAATGCCACGCCACTAACCAATAGGTTAAATAGCGTGGCATTTTTATTTCCGGGACACCTAACTAAGCGTGTATTTTGGATAAGTTTTGTTCAACAAAAATACCAAAAGTAAAAAAGCTTACCCAAATAGTAGGTAATCTTGCTTATCTACTGTGACACTTTTCACTTCCGTCTTAAACACTGAAGCGAGTTGCTTTGGAGTCATGACTTCTTTAGCACTACCCAGCGCTTGTAACACCCCATTATCAAGCAGCAATACCTGATCTGCATGTCTTAATGTCCGGTTCAGATCATGATTCGCCATAATGACTGCAATGCCCTGCTCTGCCACTCTTTGAATTAATTTATAGAGCAATGCTTCTTGAGCTATATCTAATGGAGCGGCAGGCTCATCCAAAATCAGTAGATTTGAATATGGGTTTAAGGTCGGCCAAATTTGTAAGCACATGCCTGCCAGCCTGATTCTTTGCCACTCACCGCCAGACAATGCTTGAATTGAACGGTGTAATTTGTCGCTAATTTCAAGCATATGACAAATTTCATCAATCGCTTGTGTCACGGCTTTCACTTGTACTTCATTATTTGTATCAGAAGAAGTACTCGGCAATGACAGCGCTAAAAACTGGAAGACTTCAAGATTAAAAGCAGGTCTGGCACTTTGGCTAAGATAAGAGCGGTATAACGCTAAGTCATTTAGTGTCACATCGGCTAATAGACGTTCGCCAAGCCAAACTTCACCTTTATAACTGTCACTGATCCCCGATAAAGCCGTAAGTAACGTACTTTTTCCACTGCCATTAGGACCAATAACATGCGTAACCTGCCCTTTTTTAAGCTCAAATGACAGAGGCAGTAAACGAGAATCAACCTGTAAACTCTTAATTCGAATCATGGTTTTTTATCAACATCCAAATAAAGATTGGGGCGCCAATACTGGTCGTCATCACACCTAAAGGTAACTCAGCAGAATCTAACAGTGTACGGGCACAAATATCGGCAAACACCAGCAGCGCAGCACCAGCAACAGCAGAAAGAGGCAGTAAAAACCGATTATCGGTGCCAATAGCTAACCGCAATAAATGAGGTACCACTAAGCCTACAAAGCTAATCACACCACCTAGAGCCACAGCACAACCTACTAAAATCGAGACAGCGACAATTAAACGCCAACGTAGCGAATCTACATTTATACCAAGCTGAGCAGCGTGAGTTTCACCTATCATCAATTTATCGAGCTTACTGCCCTGTAAGCATAACCAAATGATAACTGGAACCATAACAAGAGTTAATGAGTGCTGATACCAAGTGACGCCACCTAAACTACCCATTAACCAATACATTAATAAACGTAAGCTCAGATCATCACTAAAATAGAATGCCCACGTCACCATTGCCCCGGACAATATACCCAGAGCCACACCTACCAGCAGGAGTTTAGTCGTGGTTAAGCGCATCATTTTGACCATACTGACCAAAATAATAGTAAAACAGAGTGAACCTACAATGGCCGCTATCATGAATAATTCAGGTGTGGGAGCAAACGGGAGGAAAAATAAAACAACGACCATCGCCAGGCTGGCACCACCTGATATACCCAGCACACCAGGCTCAGCCAATACATTACCTAACAGCACCTGAAGGCTTGCGCCTGAAACAGCCAGCGCTGAACCAATCGCTATCGCAGCGAGTAAGCGAGGAAGTCTTAGATCGACAAGTAATTTTTCTTGAAGTGGAGATAGGGACTCTAGGGGAGAGATGAACAAGTCGCCTACCATTAAATATATACTACTCAGTATGACGAGCAATGCGACCATGGCGTAAATGGCACGTTTCCATCTGGTCTGTTTTTGAAGAATGAGTTGTTGGAAATCCATATCACGCTACTTTATCAATGTTCGCGTAACCTTACCTTTATCCCAAAACAAACTCAAGGTTCACAGCAAGCCATGAACCTTGATATTTCAAACGGTTGAGCGGTATTTATACCCTTCCGTATGTATAACCTTCGCTGTGATAATTAGATTAATCGTAAACTAAAAATCTTCTAACCCATTAATCGTACACTAATTGGTCATGCTCAAAACGAGTTTCAACTTCACACACCATTAAAGCAGCACGTTGACCAATCGCAACCTTACGATTAGGGAACACTACTGCTTCGTTTTCATTTTTTGCCATTAAGGGCTTATCCCCATCATGACCGAAAACTTCGCCGTGCTTAAAGCTCGTAAAGTTTTCGACATCATCAGTGAACATGAAATCAAAGTCATCGTGTAAACGAACAATCGTGCGACTTACGCGGTAAGTAATCGTACGTTTAGGTAAATGCTCTGGTTCAATTTCAGAAACAAGGTTTCTCATTGCTAAATCAAACGCAGTTAACTTATCTAACTGGTTTTCACCAATACGAGCAACTTGCCCTAGTTCCATCGTTAGTGCCTGAGCTGCAAAGTTTTCAGCACTGTACCAACTAAAAGTACTTGATGGCGAGTTAGAAAGTAAAATCGCTTCTACGTGCGCACTGTTGATAAATTCAACTAATGCTTTGCTACGAACGGCATGCCTAACTTTCGGACTGACAGCAAACGAATAATGTTTAGACAAACGAATGGCACAATGTAGATCTAAATGCCAACGAGTCTCTATTTGTGTTCCTTCGTAGAAATCCGTTACAGATTTTTTAAGCCACTTGGCGATCTCAACTTCACGGTTAGACTCTCGCTCTTTTTCATCGAATAAACGATTTAGGTTTACGTCTAAAAAGCGAGTATGTGCATTCGTTGCTTCTGGGTGAGCAATGATAAATAGACAACGAGCTTCTACCGTTTGAAAACCCGTTTCAATATCTTCGATCAACTTGTCAACCAGTTCCATTGGCGAAGTCTCATCACCATGTACACCGCAAGAGAAGATTATATTTTTACTTTGATCGCTATAATCAGCAGGGATCACTTCAAGTACACCGCGTTGGTGGAGCTTAAGTTCTACACCATTTGATAAAACGGTGCGTCCTGCCGGCATTTCCTGTTCAAGATCTAGGCTGTCAAAAAGAAATGATTGGCGAAAGAGAGATTTCGTCATGCGCTACTCCTTAATTGCACGGCCGTATGTTAATAAATTGTGCATACAAATATTGTTGCTAGGATCGCACTTATCAACAGAAATTAAATTATCACTCACAAAAACCCATCCTTTGAACGAATATTGAGCAGATAGATATTGCAGTAACTCATTCTGTTAACTCGTTGAGTTTTCATATAAATAAGAGCTACGTAACCTAACATAGCTCCCGGTATAGATGAACCGACTGAGATCAATTAATCGGGTTGGTTGAGCAGGCTTTCGAATTCATCGATTTGATTTTTAACCATATCGATACTCTGTTGCCAAAAATCACCTTGAGTAAGGTCCATTCCTAAGTGCTTTTCTACGACTTCTTCTGCCATCATGCTGCCAGTATCACGAAGTAGCGACACATAATCCCCATAGAACTGCTCTCCTTTCGCTTCTCTTTGCGCATATACACCTTTACTAAATAAGTAGCCAAATAAGTATGGGTAGTTATAAAAACTCACGCCTGAGATACTGAAGTGAAGTTTGCTTGCCCAGAAGTATGTATCAGCTTCTGTCATTGCTTCGCCGTACCAATCTTTCCACGTTGTTTCCATCAAAGAACAAAGCTGTTCTGCGGTAAGCTCACCCTTTTCACGCTGTTCGTAGAAGGCTTTTTCAAATTCAAATCGTACCGGAATATTCACCATTAACGCTAATGAAGAAGAAAGCTCTTCCCACAACATTTCTAGTTTTTCATTTTTTGTTTTCGCCTGCTTTAGCAAGTAATCACGCACAATATTTTCCGCAAAGATTGACGCTGTTTCCGCAAGTGTCATTGGGTATCGTGTTTGGCAAAGTGGCATATCACGCATAACCCAGTTATGGAAAGCATGACCCAATTCATGAGCTAATGTCATCAAATCAGAGCGGCTACCACTCCAGGTCATGAAGACTAAAGGTGTGCGGGTCGCGGCAAATTTAGTGCAATATGCGCCTAAGCGTTTGTTCGAAGCTGGTGCAGCTTCAACCCAACCGTTATCTACCATGAGTTGTACGAATTGCGCCATTTCTTCATCGACTTCCGCAAAAGCTGTTTTGATTAGCTCAATGGCTTCCTCAAATGGGTAAACTTTGGCTTCTGAGTCCCCTAATGGCGGCATTGCCGCTAAGTGATTCCACGGTTTCATTTCATTTAGACCGTGTACTTGTGCCATTAGCTTTCCGGCTTTTTGCCCCACACCTCGGTTTGCCTTGGCAACTGTCATCATGCTATCTAGCGTCTCAGGGACGATACGGCTGCCATGCAAGCTTGGCGCTAAAAAGTGAACGTCTTTTACATTTGAACGTTTTTTATTTTCCGTTAGTCTCCAACCAGCTAAAGCATTCAAGATTGAGGCAAAAGATTCTTGATGCGTTTGCATCGCACCTTGTATTGCTCGCCATGCACTTTCTTGTTTATCAAATTCACTGCCATATAGAAGGCTGGCAGCTTGTGAAAAACCAAGCACTTCGTCTTCTCCATCCAATTTCAGTGACAGTTTTAGCGAACCGGTTAAGTTATTGTATAAACGTCCCCAAGCATCACGACCATCTACTTCCATAGCGGACAATAGTTGCTCTTCAACAACACTTAATCGGCTATCCGCTAATTTACGGCTGCTTTCAATTAAGAATGACTGCCCCGCTACATCTGGGCTTTCGTGGTCCAATACATCGCTAATAAATTCTGGCTGAGCGTGAATTAACGTGTCCTCGTATGGACTGAAAGCTTGAGACATTTCTGAATTCAATTTAGCAACACGACCGAGCAAAGCTTTAGCTTCAGTATGAGTCGCGTCTACCGATGCGTAACAATTAGCAAATGTGTTAATGGTGCTTAGCAATGTGCCTGCCGCTTCTGAAGTTTGAATGGCATTTTGCATTGCGATAACCGTATCTCGCTTGTCGACATGCAGGTACATAAGCTCTATGCATTGCTGAATCAGTTCAATATCTTGTTCAATTTTTGCATCGTCTAAATCACGATAAGCGATCGTTAAGTCCCAACTAGGAGCTGTCATTTGATAATTCCTTTTTACCGTTGTAGTTATATTAACAACGTTTAATCTGTGCTAATAACGTTCAACCGAGACTATGTTTTAATCAAAATGAGATTCAATCAAAAACACACCCCATCGCAATGAAAGTATGCGAAACGAGCTAAACGCCTAAAGAAGCGCTAAACCAATAGATTTCACGCTAATAAAATCTTGGTCTGCGTGAGTAATTTTAATATGAGTTATCGATGCATTAGCAATCGATAAATTTGAATACCAACTGGGGTTTGTCCAATCAATATTCAGAGCATGAGCCAATAGAACTCGAATGACGCCACCATGCGTAACGAGTAATATATTGTCACCTGAGCTTTCTAAAACGTGCGACCAACCACTAAGAACCCGTTCTCTGAATGAGTGTAAACTTTCCGCACCAGATAGCGCATGGTTTGCCGGATCTTGCCAAAACTGTTCTAGTTCATTCCATTGCTGAGTTAAATCATCAAAAGGAACACCATCAACATCACCAAAGTTCATTTCTTGAAATCTAGGGTCGCTGGACATGCCAACATTTAAGTCTTTCGAATACAGAGTCGCGACATCGTAGCAACGCTTTAGTGGCGAAGTAATAACTTGATCAAACTCGACAGGATAAGCCTGTAATGCCTGTTTGATTTGTTGTTGCGTTTCAGTAGTAACAAGCACGTCGGTGGAACCATTCAATGCAGGTTTCCCTTTCACCTTACCGTGCCTTACTAAATAAATATTCTTCGTCTTCAACATTCTGTCTTATTTTTTGACCTTGCTCAGCTGTATTTTTCCATCACGACTACTGCCTAACTGATGGTTTCTCTTTAGTAATTTAAAGCCAATAACGCCAAATTAATTAATTTCAAGACTTTAACTTCATCGGTAAACCAGCGGCAATAAAAGTGACATTAGCGACGACTCTTGCAAGTGCTTGGTTCATTCTACCTGCATTATCAACAAACAAACGTGAGACCTTTCCCATTGGCACAATGCCTAGACCGACTTCATTTGAAACCATTATAAATTGAGCATTGGATTGGTTCACGCTTGAAACAAGGCGTTCAATTTCTAATTCAACTTGTTCATTCGTTGCTTCTTCACCTAAGTTATATATGACATTGTTCAGCCACAGTGTTAAGCAGTCCACCAGCACAATATCATTATGGTCAAATCCACTGAACAAGGTATCTAAAGCACTCGATTCTTCATGCTCAATCCAACGTTCATTTCGTCGTTGTTGATGGTGTGCTATTCGCTCCTTCATTTCTTCATCAAAGCAAATAGCCGTCGCAACATAGTTAAGCCTCAGGTCATTTGAACTGTTTGCAAGTTCAATCGCTTGTTGCTCCGCAAAGCCTGACTTTCCAGAACGGGCTCCACCAAGAATAAGATGATGGTTGTTCATTTTTGAATCCATTTAGTTAAACATCGCAATGAAAAAGAGATAGATCAATAACTCCATCAACTGCTGCCCAGCGCCTAAACAATCACCAGTAAAGCCACCTAAACGTGCTAACAACCATTTTTTGAAGAAGAATCGAAAGATAAAAGCTAAAACTAGGAGAGCTAAAGCAATCTCAAGACCAAACCAAAGTGCAGGAAAAACTCCAATAACCATTAGAAACACTAATTCGCCCAGCGTCTGCTTACTTGCCAATGGCTTACTCTTACTTGTATCTAAATCACTTACATAAGGCATATCATAAATTAGAGATGCAGCAACTGCTCTGCTAAGACCGTAGCTGACAACCAAAATGCCGAAAAGAGATGTAACGGAGGATAACTCATTGAGAAGCAGCCACTTACCTAGCAACGCCATAACAAGAGCAGATGCGCCATATGTACCAATTCGGCTATCTTTCATTATGGTTAAACGGCGCTCTAGCGTCATGCCGCCACCAACACCATCAGCCATATCGGTTAGACCATCTTCATGAAATGCGCCTGTGAGCATCAAACTAAAAGCCATAGTGAGAAAAATACTGACAGTTGCAGGGAATACCAGTTCAAGCAATACATAACTTATCCCGCATAATGCACCAAGTAATAAGCCAACCAGAGAAAAATATCGACCCGCACGGTTCATTCTTTCTTCTGAATATGGTGTGCTCGCTGGGATAGGAATTCGTGAAAAGAAGCTTAGCGCCAGAGCAAACAACTCCCATTGGTATTTAATGCGCTGCGTTAATGTAAGCGTATTCTCTTCGGCCATTAAACAGTCACTCCAGCACTTTCAAAACTCGCCATATGATTATAAAACTGAGCGGAAGCTTTAATGATTGGTAGTGCCAATGCCGCGCCAGTCCCTTCACCAAGGCGTAGCCCAAGATCCAGTAGTGGTTCAGCATTCAATTTATGTAAAACAATTTTATGACCAGACTCTTCTGAACGATGTGCAAATATCATGTATTCACGTGCATTAGGCTCAATAAGTGTTGCCACATAAGCTGCGACAGAAACAATAAAGCCATCAACTAAGACTGGTGTTTTATGTTGATATGCAGAAAGAAAAGCTCCCACCATTTGTACTATTTCGAAGCCACCAACCTCAGCTAACACCTTATGTGGGCACAAGTTTTGTGGCGATAAGTTATGCGAAGTCAGCACACTTTTATGAGATAAGTCACTTTGCTCAGACAATTCCACGCAACGTGCAACGCCTTTTGATACTAACTGAGTTTTAAGTGCTAGTTGTTCGGAACTGATACCCGTACCTAACCCAACGCAATGTTCAACGTCACAGCCTGTTAAAGCCGCTAGAATTGCCGAAGCACTACTGGTATTTCCGATCCCCATTTCACCAAACATGATCAAGTTAGAACCTTGAGACACTTTTGTAGAAACTATCTGCCCACCTAAAACCAGACCACGTTCAACTTGCTCATCTGCCATTGCCGCTTCTTTAGCAAAATTTGCAGTTCGTCGACCTAGACGTTGAGTTACCAATGTTGGGTTTTCTTTCTGTACAGATGCTTGCTCTACAAGCTCTTGATCTATAGGTAATAGTATTCCGGTATCAACAATGGTTAAATCAATGTCGTTCATCGTACAAAAACAGTTGATCGCGGCTCCACCATTTAAGAAGTTTAGAACCATTTGTTGTGTCACCGCACTGGGTGCAATACTCACGCCTTCATCTGCAATACCATGATCCCCAGCAAAGATAATTAGGCTCGGCTTTCTAATTTCAATGGTTGTAACCGCCTGATCTTTTCCTTGGCTTTGAATCAATGCCAATCGATGTGCGACTTGCTCTAATTGACCCAGCGCCCCTAATGGCTTTGTTTTTTGGTCAATATGATTTTGGATATCTTGCGAGTATTTTGTGTTTAGCATAAAGGTTCTATTAATTGGGGTTCTTAGGCGGTAGTAATGAGTTAATGTACCGTTATTTTGGGCGAGCGACAGAAAACACGTTTGATAAAGTCGCGTATTCACCACCACCTAATCGAGATAATGGATCAAGCGCCAAAGCGTCAACTTTTAACCTTTCACTGTCTTTGTCTAGAATGTCATCAGAGATGTAGACACACTCAACCTGAGCGAAAATTAGGCTCTGAGGCGTGGCACCTAGCTCTTTCACTTCAAACAGGCTACAGCCAAAAGCAATACTGCATTCTTTTAGCCTTGGTAAGTCGAAACCTTCGAAATCGACAAGATCAATACCATTGGTAGAGATCTCTGATTCCCCGTGGTCAAGCGTTGCGGCAGTGGCAGTGACCGCTTCAGAAGAATGAGCAGACGCAATATGAACCACCATTTTCCCTGTTTCTAGCACATTTCGTGTGGTGTCTTTAATTTCATCATTAGGCTTTTTGCCTACAGACAGCATCAGTAATGGTGGATTACTTGAAACAGGCGTGAAATAAGAAAATGGCGCGAGGTTATAATTTTCTGGGGAGGATTCAGTCAGTGCCCATGCAATTGGACGAGGGACAATAGTTTGAGTCATTAGGTGATAAATTTGCGTTGGTGCAAGCGTATCAAATTTGATATTCATAGCGCATCCTTGGTCTATGTTTGATATTCAATAGAAGGTTCTATATACAACTTAATGATTATTAGGTGAACCAAGCTCGAATTAGTTTACTCGCTAAGTCAGTCTCTATCTATTATTAACTAATGATAATTCAATAAAAATAAACACTTAAACATCACAGACTGCTCTATAACAAACCACTACACTAGATAAGCATATTAGGTTCGAATTCACACAGGAAACAAGGTATTTATAATTAATGACTATCTCAGGTGACAACACTTCCGTAATCATTGCAGGAGCTTCAGGATTAATTGGAGGTCATGCGTTAAAGCTATTAGTGATAGAGCCTGCTATATCTCACGTTTACGCGCTGTCGAGATCGTCCCTTTTCGATAGCTCAATCGACCAAAGTAAATTAACTAATATCATTAATGCTGATTTACACATTAACCAGTGGGAAGATACTTTACCTCCGCCAACACTTGGATTGATCTGTTTAGGTACAACATTAAAGCAAGCAGGTTCAAAGGAAGCATTAAGAAAAGTAGATGTGGAGCTTGTCTGCGAAGTGGCACAGACCATGAAATTACTTGGGGTTGAAAGAGTGGCGGTTGTATCTAGTTACGGCGCTTCTACTCAATCTTATTCTCATTACTTACGTTGCAAAGGCAACATGGAGCAGAACTTAATGAGGATGGGATTTAAACAAGTACTATTCATGAGGCCAGGTCCCCTAACCGGTGAAAGAAAACAAAGCCGATCCGATGAGCAGCTTCTTCAAAAGTTAATGCCAATTTTCTCCCCATTCTTACTTGGGAAATTTAAAAACCTTCGCCCTATTGCAGCATACGACGTTGCGCAAGCCATGTTGTTTAAATTATTTGAAATTAATTATCACCCAATTGAAATGTATGACTCGACTGAAATGCTCAATTTACTTTCAAAATATCGTTAATATGTTCAGTTAAACATCAGGTTGGTGAATGCATAATCACTAGCCAAATCAGTTATTCCCATTCGTTCTATTAAATTACTTTTGCTTATTTTACGTTTTGTTACAGGTCGCTATCTTACCTAACAGTATTGCTGACCATATATAACTCAGCTCATTAAAATTAAGTAATTCATAAGGACGTCAAATGTCATTTCCAGCTATCGCGGCGTTAGCGATATTCATTGGTATTCTATTCTTTCTCTACGGACAGCAGAAAAAAGAACACACTCTTTCACGCTTAGTGCTACTTGGTTTAGTTTTTGGTAGCTCGTTTGGTCTAGGCTTGCAGCTGATATTTGGTGAAGGCAGCGCAGTAATAAAAGAAACATTGGATTGGGTGAATGTGGTTGGCCGCGGTTACGTTGGTTTGCTTAAAATGGTCATCATGCCACTTGTACTTGTTTCAATGATTGCTGCGGTAGTTAAACTTGAAAAAGGAGGATCGTTAGGAAAGATTTCAGGTCTTACGATTTCGGTGTTGCTTGCTACAACTGCTATTTCTGCGATTGTTGGCATTATCGTAACACAAGCGTTCGGACTGTCTGCTGAAGGGCTGGTAGAAGGATCACGTGAAACCGCTCGTATTGCTGCGCTTGAAAGCCGCATTGGTAAAGTATCTGACTTAACAATTCCTCAAATGCTGGTTAGCTTTATTCCAACCAACCCATTTGCAGATTTAACAGGCGCTCGCTCTACCTCAATCATTGCGGTTGTTATCTTTGGTGTGCTTACAGGTATTGCTGCACGTAAAGTAATGGCAGAAAAAGAAGAACTTGAATCACCAATTCGCACTTTTGTCGAAGCAGCTCAATCTATCGTAATGCGCTTGGTTAAGATGATCATGGCACTCACGCCCTACGGTATCGCAGCTCTAATGGCTAAGGTTGTAGCAACATCAAGTGCTTCAGATATCTTAAGTTTGCTAGGGTTCATCGTCGCGTCTTACGTAGCTATTCTTCTGATGTTTGTCGTGCACGGTGTATTAGTCTCTTTTGTTGGCGTAAACCCGAAAGAGTACTTCCAAAAAATCTGGCCTGTTTTAACGTTCGCTTTCACATCTCGTAGTTCTGCAGCCACTATTCCACTGAATGTTGAAGCTCAAATTACCAAGCTAAACGTACCACCAGCAATTGCTAACCTTTCTGCTTCATTCGGTGCAACAATTGGTCAGAACGGTTGTGCGGGTATTTACCCTGCAATGCTAGCAGTAATGGTTGCTCCAACTGTGGGCATTGACCCAATGGACATCAACTTCATTCTTTCCCTGATTGCTATTATTACCGTGAGCTCATTTGGTATTGCTGGTGTAGGTGGCGGCGCGACTTTCGCTGCACTTATCGTACTACCTGCTATGGGGCTTCCAGTGACTATTGCGGCACTGCTTATTTCTATCGAGCCACTTATCGATATGGCTCGTACTGCACTTAATGTATCAGGAGCAATGACTGCAGGTACAATCACTAGCCGTATATTAGGTGAGAAAGAGTCTGAAACTAAGCTTGAAGAAGCGAACGCTTAAATACTTACTTCTAATTGGCTAAATTAGATGAGTGATTAAACGATTACTCATCTAATCCATAATAAAAAACCGACGCTATAGACGTCGGTTTTTTATCATTCAGTTTACTCGCATTTCAAATCGCCAAACTGAATACGGATTATTACTTGGGTAATCAGAAAATATTTGGGAATGAGTAAATATTAAAGGCAACGAACAATCACTTCTTTAGCAAGCTCTTCATCCTCTTGCTCACTTAAACCACTGATACCAACCGCTCCAATTATCTGTTCACCCTTTTCAATAGGAATACCACCTTTGAAGCCAGTTATCCTAGAGTCAGTCCAGTAACTCATGTCCTTCCCTGTTTCTTTTGCCCACGCGCCTAGGTTACCACTTGGCTGCCGATCTCTTGCCGATGTATAGGCTTTGTTCTTAGCTAATAGCCCAGCTTGAACACTAACTTCATCCATTTTAGAAAAACTAATCAACTCACCATGAGTATCACAAATACTCACTGCGATTGATTGATTACGACTTCGAGCAAGATCTAATGCTGTATTCACTAAGTGTTGTGCAAGGCTTAAATTCAGCATAAATAATTCCTATTTCAATGAACTTTCTTCGATGAACTTTCAAACATCGCTATGGCAACGCTTGCCCGCGAGAATACACGTAAAGGTTGTACCATTCTTCTCGGCTTAACCTCACATCGGTAGCCCGTGAAGAGGCTTTGATCCTATCTAAATTGGTAGTACCGATTATTGGCTGGATATTCGCTGGGTGCCTTAGTAAAAATGCCAACACAATAGCTTCACTTGTTACGCCATATTGATCAGCAAGCTGCGTTACATAATAAGCCGTTTTACGTATATTTTCGTGTTCAGAATGATGACCTAACTCTGAAAAACGACCTTGACCCAAGCACCCCCACGCCTGCAATTGAACACCATTCATACGGCAATGCTCAATAGTTCCAGCAGGGAAGTCAGATTGGTAGTAGCCCTCGGTATTCACCATCACGCCTTCATTTAACCAGTCTAATTTAGCTAAGCTCATCTCCATCTGATTAGCGACAATGGGTAGCTCAAGTGCTGATTGAAGAAACTGAATTTGATGACTATTCATGTTCGACACACCGAAAAAGTCGACCTTTCCTTGCTTATGGATTGAATGAAGTGCTTCTACGAGCTCTTCTAAATTCATCAGAGGATCTGGTCTGTGCAACAAAAGTACATCTAACTTCTCAGTATTTAAACGCTGCAAAATGCTATCAACTGACTGACTCACCCAATCTGAAGAAAAATCATAACGACCCACGTTGTCCTCTCCTTGAAAACGGATGCCGCATTTAGATTGGATAAACATGTTGTCACGTAACGAAGGGCTCTGTTTTAGAACAGATCCAAATGCTTGTTCAGCTTTGGTGAATGTATAAATATCAGCGTGATCAAACACGTTGATCCCCGACTCTAATGCCAGTTCAATAATGTCATTAGCTTGCTTAACATCCTCTTTAGAGGTTGAGTTTGAATTCCAACCGCCACCTAAACCCATACACCCATAGGCAATAGTGCTAACGTTTGGAAGATAGTTCGACAATGGAATCGCTTGGCTTGAAGTGGATTTTTTACTCATAATCGTTTCTCATTCGTAAAGATATCCTCACATCATATTGTTCTTTATAAGAAACTAAATAGGCTATTTCCGAATTAATTGTTCGCTATAATGAACAAACAAGATATTGGTCAGCCATGGCTGCTATCCAAATTTCGCAGCATTTCAGGGGAAAGGTGAAAACAAGATGAATGAACACAAGCGCATAGAACGCTTAATGCTTTTTGTCGAACTTGCTCAACAGCTTAATTTCACTAAGGCAGCTCAAACATTAGGAATATCAAAAAGCTATTTATCAGAGCAAGTAAAAAGGCTTGAAGCTGAATTAAAATGCCCATTACTGGTTCGCACAACTCGCAGTGTTCGCCTGACTCAAGAAGGCGAGCGAGTGCTTGCGCAGGGGCTAACAATTCGCAGCCAAGTGCTAGACCTAGAACGGAGTGTGTCTGATGAGCATGAAAAAGTCAGTGGCTTGCTTAGGCTTACCGCAACTAAAATGTTCGCTGAAGTTTTTCTGTTTGATATTTGTCAGCGTTTTAAGAAGATCTATCCTGACATTTGTTTTGAGATCAACTCTAGCTATACAACATTCAACCTAAATCAAGACGGTATTGATATCGCTTTCAGAGCTACTAATACTCCACCAGAGAACATGGTGGCAACCAAACTTATCTCATACCAGCATGACTTAGTAGCATCACCGGCATACCTAGAAGAGTTTGGGAGACCGAATCAAGTCTCTGATCTTCACAACCACCAATGCTTAGCAACTTTACATCAAAGGTTATGGCCACTTTTATCGGAAGATATTACCGTATCTGGCTGGGTATCGAGCAACGAAAACCATTTGCTGAAACAGCAAGCCCTAGCTGGGAATGGCATTCTTCGTATTGCGAGTTATTACGTAGAAAAAGAGGTAATGAATGGAGAATTGGAACTAGTTCTTGCCGATGAATGTATTGAAATGAATAACAGTGTGTATTTATTCCACCCGCAGATGATTTACCCAGCGCAAAAGCATAAAGTGTTCATTCAATTTGTTCGAGACTACTTTAAAGACCGCTCGTAACACTGATGAATTAAGACATGCTATATCAATCATTTAGTCAATTCATTGCTTGTCTAGATACAAAAATGCAGCGGCTACTTTATCAATAGCCGCTGCATTTTTAATAAGAATATTTTAAGTTATCAGCATAGCCCTAAGATGTTTAAGAAAAGCTCTTATGCACGCCTTTACTGTCTTAAAACTTTCTAATGAAAGGCATTACCACATTAGATCGTCTGGGATTACGAAATCTTTATATGGATCATCTTCGTCTAAGACTTCTTCCGTTATCTGAGTATCAATTATTGATTCTTCATCACGCATCGCGATTTTGTTTGCAACACCTGTAGGGATAACGGCATAACCCTCACCTTCGCGAGCAATGCTTAAAATACCACTGCTCAGTTGCTTACGAGTCAACTCTTCAACATAAAGGTATTTTACGATAGTACCATCTGTGAAGTTATATTTGATCTCACCGCTCTTAAGATCCAACTTATTAAGTTCGATCAGTTGTTTCACCTGAGCTTTAATTTCTTTACTCAACTGCTTGTCTTTTAGCTGTTGATTTAACTCTTTATCTTTCGCTTGCTGCGTCAATTTTGTTTCTTCAGCTGCAGCTTTTGCTTCTCTTGCTTGTACTCGAGACTTTTTAGAGCCTTTCTTTGCTTTCTTTAATTTTTTTTCATTTACTAAGCCAGCTTTTAGCATTTGCTCTTGTAATGTTAACTTTGCCATGACCTTCCCAACTCAGGATTTAAAAAACTGCCGTATCATACCTGTTTTTTTCGCTTCTGTTTATCCTGCTTATTAGAAAACTTCATCTCATACATCTTCATATCCGCAATACCCAAAAGGTCATCCACCTCTTCGGCATCGTCTGGGTAATGCGATACCCCAACACTGACTGCGAGCTGGCTATATTTGAAGTAGTTATTACCTTGTGAAGGATAACGCACATAATTAACCACGCTGCCTTCCAAAGTTGGGTTACTAAAAGTTTGAACAATTGCGAACTCATCCCCTCCAATCCGATAAGCTTCACAATTTGGAACTGTAATACCATTTAAGTACTTTGCGAAAGCCACAAGCACTCTGTCCCCTTCTTGATGCCCAAATTGGTCGTTTATAGCTTTGAAGCCATCCATATCTAGCAGATAAACTGTAAAGTTTTTTTGATCCTGTTTAAGCTTACCTATGGCTTCAAACAGAGCAAGTCGATTACCTAATGAAGTAAGCGAGTCAGACATTGCAATATATTTATGGTGCCTAGCTTCCAAATAGAAAGTGCCACTAATCAAACAAATACAAAAGACAAAGCCAATTAGAAAAACCCACTGTAACGATTCAAGTCTATTAGCTTTCCTCTGTTGCTCTTGATACAACGGGCTTGCGACTCTAAAGTTTCGGTTCACAAAGTCGATCATATTTACATAAAGGTCATTGACCGCTTCGTTGAATAACTTCCCTTTTTCCAAGTCGGTATCTGACACTCCATGCAGCATAGGCTCCAGTGCTTTGTAATCTTCAAATAAACTCGTAAAGAAAGACTTCGTGTGGTTATTGGAAAGGAAATTATCAGCTTCACGACTCTCTAGCACTAAATCGAACCGGCTCCAGGCTAAATCATATTTCAACCATACAAACTTCATATGCTCATCACCGTCTCCAATATGGTTCGATTCAGCCACAAGTTCAGATAACTCTTTCGTCAATTGAAAAAGAAACCATGTAGCTTGGTTTTGGTGATCGGAATACGACTTTGCAAGCTGACGTGTTTCCTTCATTAAAGAGATATTAGCAAGTAGCAATACACATGAAATGGTAAGCAACATAACTTTTGCTATACGTAAGAAAGGTTGAATTATTTTAAAATTATTCGTCATCGCCTATCAGTTCAATTTTCTCTATCTGCCATACCATTTGAGAATGGTAAGCAGGAGTGTCTAATTCAGGATACTGATTCAACGAATAAATCAGCCAGTACGGCCCTTTATACCTAACAGGCATTAAGTTTCCATCTTTCAGAAAAGCAATTATCGGATGATACTGTTCAATATCAGATTTCAGCACATCAACTGAATAGTCATTCAAACCTCGTACGGTCATGACTTCAGGAAGCTCAACATCCAGTTCATCGAACAAATCAGACACGGAAACACCCGTAAATTTGGATTCACCGTTGAGCCAAGGTAAGTCAGTTGTAAAAGATGTATTGGGCATTTTTTGAAGATCTTTAATCTCCAAAATAATCGGGGGCTGCTGATTGTTTTTCCAAATAATTTGCATAGGCTCAGCCTGAGCAATTGGAAATAGTGCTAAAGCAAATATAAAAACCAACAATTTCATCTAAAAGTCCTTAATTTTTTGCTTCATCTAATAACAATAGTATAAATAAAAATGTTAGTTTCGTTAATTAAATGCATAAGACAACTGTATTACTGAGCCTAAACATTGATCTAGCTTTAACTTTAAAAGTAGAAATCAGCAAAGTTTCTCAAATTTATGCTTTGTCATCCACATCAAAAGTTTTATTTTATTCAGTTACTTGTTAAGTTCTATTTATTGATTTAATGGGTTTTATAAATATATAGAGTCGATATGCCTGCCGGTACAAAATTTGTCATTAAAGAACTAAAAAAACAGCTCAAACTACATGAAATTCAATATCAAGACATTGCCGTCCAATTGGATCTAAGTGAAGGCTCAGTTAAACGTCTTCTGGCTGATGGAAGTAATATCAGTTTGTCTAGGCTAAACAGAATTTGCGAACTGATGCAGTTCGATTTAGCGGAACTGTTTCGACTCGCTTCTCTATCGACAACGGGGCTGCAAACACTAACTCTCGCTCAAGAACAGAACATCGTTGACGATAAAGCATTACTAATGGTCTCTGTGTGCGTAATGAACGGTTTCAAATTTCATGAAATATTGGATCGTTACAATATAAATAAAAGCATGTTAATCCAAAAGCTTGCTGAACTTGATCGCATTGGGATTATTGAATTATTGCCTGAGAATCGTATTCGATTGTTACTTTCCCCTACTTTTAATTGGATTGCAGGCGGTCCGATTCAATCTTTCTTCCTTAACGAAGTCTTACCACAATTTTTTAATAGCCATTTTGATCGACAAGATGAAAAATTAGTCATGGCAACTGGGCTTATGTCTCCTCATACCAACCAAAAATTTCAGAAGAAAATTCAAAAGCTGATTGATGATTTCCATGAAGAATGCCAAGACGACTCTAAGCTTGACATAAAAGACAGGAATGGCACCTCAATTGTCATCGCTTTAAGGCGTTGGCATTTCGATATGTTCGATACTATTGGTTCTATCAACGGCAAGTAACATAATATGCGACTTCAAGTTTCAACATTATAAACTTGAATGTTTGAGCTTTAATTATAACTAATACAGATGCATTGTTACCTCACAGGTCAGAGGAGATGCATTCTAAATACTTTATCTCCTTTACATAGATTACATAGATAAAGGACGAAACTATGAACATTTTTAATAAGTTACTATTAGCTACTATCGCATTAACTTCTACTGTTGGATGTACAAGTACACGATATGCTCCAAATTTGATGATTGCTTCACCGATCAAAAGCATTAACTTAGCCCCTACCATCAACACCCTTACTAATGTAACTAAAGCGCTTACTCCAGTGATTCTCACTTTGGCGCAACCTGTCGTCATTTCACCTAAGATTGTTCTTTCTAATTAACGATTTAATTAATAAGCTATTGATAGCTTTCCGCCTCGGGAAAGCTATCGAACAGAACTTTCAACTGCCTCACTCTCCTTTCTAAATACCCTCTATTTACACGCCTCTTTCAATTGACGCCCCAAATTTCGGTCTACTAGCAACATATAGATACTAAGAAACAGTTTACGTAATTAATTAGATATCTATCATTTATCTAACTAGACTTTTCATATTAGTAATTATGCTTTGCATGGAGGCTAGTATGAGAAAAGTCGTTGAGTCGGATTATGATTTGATTACTCTCGATATAAACAAGATGACACTTCACATCAGGCATTTCATCTTCGCGGCACTATCCTTTTTCTACACAAGCCAAAGTTTTGCGATTGACGAGCTATCAGCCTCCGAGCCACATTCAACACCAAATTTTGGTCCGTTACTCAGTTACGCTCAAGCTCCTCTTCAAACAAACAGCCTCACCCCCCAACTACGTTCCGGTTATTCGATGGAAAACGGTTCAACTGAGGTGTATTCAGCTTTAACAGCTGCAAGTATTTGGATAAAAACTCGTGACTACCGAGCCGATTATTATCAAAATCAACTTTTCATCGGTACGAAATGGCAAGCTACACCTCAACTTCAGTTAGACCTCCACTACCGTTGGAACTACGCCTCAAATAATTATTTAGATGGTCCAATTGAAGGTTTCCATGACTTCTTTAGCATCCAACATAATGGCAGGGATCAAGTCGATGATCATCAGTTCAATATTGCTGTACCAAAGTACAATATCAGGGTGGATGATTTTGAAGGGGATACTATAAGTAGTGCATTCACCTTTTATGCGCAGTACCAACTAATAGCAGTTGAACATCATGGCTTATCTGCTGGGACATCAATTTTTTATAACCGAGTGCCAAACGGTGCATTTGAAGGTCACCAACTAGAACAATCTCTTCAATTAAATTATGAATTCAGAGTGGCTGACCATAGTTTGTTCACCAATATGGGTGTGGTATATCAATATGATGCGCAAACCATTGGAGATTTACCACACAATACTTTGAGGTATTCTTGGGCGGGAGGCTATCAATTTCAGTTTATAGAAAATCACGAACTTCATCTTGAGTATCGTTTATATGAAGGAGCAGAAAATGGGATCTCTGATCTATCTTTTGCTGTGCATGAAATACTAGCAGGTTACCGGTATCGAATGGGAAATTCGGCGATTGAGTTACTATTTGTAGAGAATGTCGTGAATATGGATAACTCTACTGATATTGCCTTTCAAATAGGATATCGATACCAATTCCGAAGTAACTGAACCCTGACTTCTAGGATATTTTAGTTACTCTTTTAATATTAGCGTTGGCGAGAGTACAGCTTTATAAGTGTGTCTCTTGATGACTTTGAAAATAATAAGAGAGCTGTGAACAGCCCTCTAAATCGATGGCATATTTAAACACTAAGCACTCTTGAAACTGCATTGCGAATATCAGAGTCTGAAGCATTAACAGGCAAGCTGAATGAAATAAATTGATCACCACGGAAGCTCATTGAGCGATCAACTTCAGCTAAACAATGAATCACCTGCCCTTCCACAATAAATGAAAGCTCAATCTCTTTTGTGTTAACGAAGCCACCTGAACGGAATTCGATTTCTTGGTAACAACCAGAGCGTGAAGCAAAAGTATTGCCATTAAGGAAACCTTTCTCAACGTCAGCTTTTACCATCGACATACCAGACGCTTCAATCGCTTCGATGACTTTCGCTACAACCGGTAAAGGTTTCACTACAACAAAATCACGATCTTTCGGATCAATCGCAAAATCAATGTCTAACGTTGTTTCTACCCAAACATGGCTTTGATTCTTTAATGCATTTAGAGCGGTTACTGGTGTTTCATCATTAAGCAACATTCTAAATGGTACTTGCTTTGTTTCACCTGGTTGAATAACAAATGCGTCTACTGCCTGAATTCTGCCAAGCGAAAAATTTTCATAACTGGTGCTGTCTTCTGTTTCCACTTTTACTTCAGTATTAAGAACGATGTTAATCGCATCAATCTGCTGCTCCACATCACCACCAACAATATTGACGGTTCCAGACAATTCACCGCCTTGGAATACTTCAATGCTGTCTAACACAGTGTCTACTTTCGCTGCACCAATACCTAATGACGCTTTCAGTTTGTTAAGCATAACTTTTCCTTTCTAATTCTATGTTTTTCATAACACTTTTATCCGCTACAAAATATCCTTACTCATTCACTCTTAGCAAGTTATTTACAGCATTTATAAGAGCAGGGCTGACATTAACAGTGAAAATATTGTAATTAATAATGAATCAGTTACTCTAATTGTATAGTCAATTAGGCGTTAACTTATGACCAATAAACCGTTATACCTACAAATCAAATCCTTTATAGACACTAAAATTGAGAGTGGTCACTGGCCTGTTGGTCATAAGATCACAACCGAACTAGAACTGACGGAGCAATTTAATGTAAGTCGGATGACGGTAAACAAAGCCATTCGTGATTTAGTTAGCGAAGGGAAATTAATAAGGAAGCCAAGGCTTGGAACCTTTGTCTGCTCACCAACTGAAAAAGCAGAATCTCCGCTTCTCGATATTAATAATATATCTCAGGAAGTAAGGGCTCGTGGTCAGGTATATAAGAATACAGTCCTCAGTCAGATACAAACACATGCTGATGAAACCACAGCAACACGCCTAGGCATCATGCTGAATTCTAAAGTTTTTTATAGTGAAATAATTCACTATGCTGATGATAAGCCCATACAACTAGAAGTTCGCTGGGTAAACATTCATTCAGTGCCTGACTATTTAACACAAGATTTTTCCAAGAAAACACCCAATCAGTATCTCTCAGAAACTTGCCCTTTGACGGCAATTGAGCATACGGTTGAGGCGATCATTCCGGATGAAAAAATCAAAGAAACTCTTCAGTTATCTAGCACAGAACCTTGTTTACTGTTGAACAGAAGAACATGGAGTAAAGATCGCTTAATTAGCTTTGCATTACTCTATCACCCGGGCTCTAAATACAAATTAAGCTCTAAAGTATTGCTCGATTAAAGCATTTCATTCTATTTATTGATCACATATTCGTAACATCAACTTGATCCAAACTCATTTTTAACCTATTTATTTGTATATACATTTAAACAATCCAAATACTTTAGGTTAAAAATGAATTTGATACTAAAAAATGCACGCATAGTTTCAATGTCTAAAGGGACTGAAGGATACCTTCCTTCGCAGCCAATGACTGTTGTTATCAGTTCTGGAAAAATTGAATCTATCTCTAGTCATGCTGATGTATCAATTCCTGACCTTAACGCTCAATATCCCGTCATTGACTGCCAAAATAGAGTACTGACACCAGGCTTAATTGACTGTCACACGCATCTTGTTTTTGCTGGTAATCGGTCAAATGAATTTGAAATGCGCCTTAACGGAGTGCCATATCAAACTATTGCAAAACAAGGTGGCGGCATTCTTTCAACCGTCAAAGCCACCCGAAATGCCTCTGAAAGTGAGTTAATAGAACTTGCCTTGCCAAGACTAGAAGGTCTAACTCGAAGTGGTGTCACCAGTGTTGAAGTAAAATCTGGTTATGGTCTAACGCTTGATGATGAACTCAAAATGCTTAGGGCAGCAAAAGCGCTAGAAGATCACAAACGAATTAAAGTCAGCACTACTTTACTTGCAGCCCATGCTCTGCCACCTGAATACGCAGGTAAGCCTGATAAATATATCGACTATGTTTGCCAAGAAATTATTCCAGCAGCAGCTCAAGAAAACCTTGCAGATTCAGTAGACGTTTTTTGTGAATCCATTGGCTTTAATTTAGAGCAAACCGAAAAAGTCTTTTGTGCCGCTAAAGCCAATGGTCTTGCCATTAAAGGACACACTGAGCAGCTTTCTAACTTAGGTGGTAGTGCATTAGCTGCCAGCTATAACGCACTGTCCGTCGACCATATTGAGTATCTTGATAGTGATGGTGTCAATGCGCTTGCCAACAGTAATACTGTCGCAACTTTGCTACCCGGTGCTTTTTACTTTTTGCGTGAAACACAACTGCCTCCCATTCAATTACTCCGCGAGAAAGATATTCCAATGGCTATCGCCACTGACTTTAACCCTGGGACATCCCCGTTCGCCGACCTTACTTTGATGATGAATATGGGCTGCACTTTATTTGGTCTCACCCCAGAAGAAACGCTTCGCGGTGTTACATGCCATGCAGCCAAAGCAATCGGTCATCCTCAAACTAGAGGACGTTTAGAAGTAGGAATGGAGGCTGATATTTCTATTTGGGATATCGAACACCCTGCTGACTTAAGCTATCAAGTAGGTGTTCCAAGGCTCTTCAAACGTATTGTTAATGGGGTGATTTGTCATGACTGATTTACCTAACGGACACAAAGCAGATATAGATTTACCGACAACACAACACAATTTCACATGGCAAGGTCGCCATGATGCAGAAGATGGTGATCAAGGCACTCGTCTTCACCACATCACGCAGATAAAGTGTGTTTCCGACCTTACTAAAAATGAAGACAGTCAAGCTAGTATGCCAGTTTCAATTTTAGGCTTTGCAAGCGATGCTGGCGTAGCAAGAAACAAAGGAAGAATTGGTGCAAAACAAGCACCAAATTTAATCCGTCAAGCTTTAGCCAATATGGCTTGGCATCAAGATTCGCCAATCTTTGATTTAGGGGACATAGAATGTGAAGAAGATGAACTTGAGTCCAGCCAAAAGCAATGTGCCAACGTAATCGCTCATGCTCTGGAAAAGACTAAAGTCATTACTCTCGGTGGAGGGCATGAAGTTGCTTGGGCTTCCTTTCAAGGGCTTTCGCAATACATACTGGGTCAACAAAACTTTTTGGGCAAGCAAAGCTCACTTGATAAACAAGGGACTCTAGCTAGAAATAGTTCCCAAGAAGTCACTCAACCAAAGATTGGTATCATTAACTTTGATGCTCATTTTGACCTAAGAGCTTTTGATAGTGATATCGCACAAGTAAAGCCGAGCTCAGGCACTCCATTTAACCAAATTCAGCATTTCTGTCAGCAGCATGGCTGGCCATTTAACTATGCATGCTTGGGAGTAAGCCGAGCTAGCAACACCGCCGCATTATTTGAAAAAGCCAATGACCTTGGTGTGTGGTATTTAGAAGATAGTGAGTTATCACTCCCAAATACCAACAAACATTTGGCTCAGCTAGAACACTTCATTGGTGAGTGTGATCTTATCTACCTCACCATTGATTTAGATGTGTTTCCTGCAGCAACAGCTCCGGGAGTCAGCGCTCCAGCTGCGCGAGGAGTCAGTTACGATAGTATCGCTCCCCTATTCACTCGAATATTGCAGGAAAAATCAAAACTCTTGATCGCAGATATCGCCGAATACAATCCAAATTTCGACATAGATGGGCAAACCGCGCGTTTAGCTGCTCGACTATGTTGGGATATCGTCAATGCAATGCAAAACAAAGAATAAACCTACAAGTTTCATTTACTTATAAAACGATCATCAATGCATCGTTAATTCATCATTTATAAAAATAACGACATAAACCAATACGTGAAAATAAGGAGTTTCAAATGACGGATCATCACTCTAGTGACCCTCGCCTCGATACAACTCGTGAAATCCGAGCACCACATGGTACAAAACTACGAGCTAAATCGTGGTTAACCGAAGCGCCTCTGCGTATGTTAATGAACAATTTAGACCCGGATGTAGCAGAACACCCACACGCTCTTGTGGTATACGGCGGTATTGGTCGCGCTGCTCGAGATTGGAAATGTTACGACAAAATTGTAGAGGTACTTGAGCGACTAGAAGATGACCAAACTCTGCTGGTTCAATCAGGTAAACCGGTTGGTGTATATCCAACACATAAAAATGCACCGCGCGTACTCATTGCAAATTCAAACCTTGTGCCGCACTGGGCAAATTGGGAGCATTTCAATGAGCTAGATAAAGAAGGCTTGATGATGTATGGGCAAATGACCGCGGGAAGCTGGATCTACATTGGCTCTCAAGGGATTGTCCAAGGTACTTATGAAACATTTGTAGCGATTGCTAAAAAGCACTTCCAAGGTCAAGCGCAAGGTAAATGGGTACTAACTGGTGGGCTTGGTGGCATGGGTGGTGCTCAACCTTTAGCAGCAACGATGGCTGGTTTTTCGATGATCGCAGTTGAATGTGATGAATCTCGTATCGATTACCGACTTCGTACTGGCTATGTGGATAAAAAAGCCACCAGTTTAGATGAAGCAATAGCAATGATTACAGAGTCAGACACACCGATTTCAGTTGGTCTTCTCGGTAATGCGGCTGATGTATTCCCTGAACTTGTAGAACGTAATATCACTCCAGATGTGGTAACCGATCAAACTTCAGCTCATGATCCTCTAAATGGTTATCTACCACAAGGTTGGTCAATGGAGAAAGCAGCACAAGAGCGCTTAGCTGACGAAGCTAAAGTCGTTAAAGCGGCAAAGCAATCTATGGCAATTCAAGTTCAAGCAATGCTAGATCTTCAATATAAAGGCGCAGCAACCGTTGATTACGGCAATAACATTCGCCAAATGGCATTAGAAGAAGGTGTCGAGAATGCCTTTGATTTCCCAGGTTTCGTCCCGGCCTATATAAGACCTTTATTTTGCGAAGGCATTGGTCCATTCCGTTGGGCTGCTTTATCTGGCGATCCTGAAGATATCTATAAAACAGACCAAAAAGTGAAAGAACTCATTCCAGACAACCCGCATTTACATAACTGGCTAGATATGGCCCGTGAACGTATTCAGTTCCAAGGCTTACCGGCTCGTATTTGTTGGGTTGGATTAAAAGATCGTGAACGTCTAGGACAAGCCTTCAATGAAATGGTAAAGAATGGTGAGCTTAAAGCGCCCGTTGTGATTGGGCGTGACCATTTAGATTCAGGTTCTGTTGCAAGTCCTAACCGAGAAACAGAAGGCATGATGGACGGTTCAGATGCGGTATCAGATTGGCCACTACTGAATGCCCTTCTTAACACAGCGGGTGGCGCAACATGGGTATCACTTCACCATGGCGGTGGAGTTGGTATGGGCTTCTCTCAACACTCAGGAATGGTTATTTGTTGTGATGGCTCCGATGACGCTTCACAGCGCATTGCACGTGTTTTACATAATGACCCAGCAACAGGTGTCATGCGTCATGCTGATGCCGGTTATGACATTGCAAAACAATGCGCGAAAGACCAAAAACTTGATTTACCAATGCTAAACGAAGAACTAAGCCGCCTTTAATGTCTGGAGATGAAAACATGTTGAATTTACTACTAAAACCTGGGCAGCTAGGCCTTCCTGAACTTCGTAAAATTAGCCGTAGTCCGGTCAATCTATCTCTAGACCCTGCCGCTATTCCAGATATCGAAGCTAGCATGAAAGTGGTCGAGCAAGTCATTGCTGAAGATCGCACCGTTTATGGTATTAATACCGGTTTTGGCTTATTGGCTAATACTAAGATTGCCCCTGAAGATTTAGAAACCTTGCAAAAAAGCATTGTACTTTCTCATGCTGCAGGCATTGGCAAACTCATGTCAGACGAAACCGTTCGCCTGATGATGGTGCTAAAAATTAATAGCCTTTCACGCGGCTATTCGGGTATTCGTCTTAAAGTAATTAATGCCTTGATTGACTTGGTTAACGCACAGGTTTACCCGTGTGTGCCACAAAAAGGTTCAGTTGGCGCATCTGGTGACTTAGCGCCTCTTGCACACATGAGCACTGTATTACTTGGTGAAGGTGAAGCTCGCCATAATGGGAAAATCATTTCGGGTTTAGAAGCCATGCAGATTGCAGGGTTAGAACCGATCACGCTAGCACCAAAAGAAGGGCTTGCTCTGTTAAATGGTACGCAAGCTTCAACTGCATTTGCTTTAGAAGGTTTGTTTGCGAGTGAAGACCTTTTTGCATCGGCAACCGTGTGCGGTGCAATGTCGGTTGATGCTGCACTTGGTAGCCGACGTCCATTTGATCCACGAATCCACCGTGTACGTGGTCATAGAGGACAAATGGATGCTGCTATGGCGTACCGCTATATGCTTGATCAAAACAGTGAGATTGGTGAATCACACACTGCTTGTGAAAAAGTGCAAGACCCTTACTCACTACGGTGCCAACCTCAAGTCATGGGTGCTTGCTTACAGCAGATAAGAAATTCCGCCGACATTCTACAAGTCGAAGCGAATTCTGTGTCTGATAATCCACTCGTATTTGCAGATGATGGAGACATTATTTCTGGGGGTAATTTCCATGCAGAACCCGTTGCTATGGCGGCGGATAATCTAGCTTTAGCTATTGCAGAAATGGGCAGCCTTTCTGAACGTCGCATGGCTTTGCTTATCGATAGTGCTCTAAGTAAGCTTCCCCCTTTCCTTGTTGATAATGGCGGGGTTAATTCAGGCTTTATGATTGCTCAAGTAACTGCGGCGGCGCTTGCTAGTGAAAATAAAACACTCGCTCACCCTGCCTCTGTTGACAGTTTACCGACATCTGCGAACCAAGAAGATCATGTTTCTATGGCAACTTTCGCAGGTCGTCGTCTACGTGATATGAGTGAGAATACTCGAGGAATTTTAGCGGTAGAGTACTTATCGGCAGCTCAAGGTATCGACTTCAGAGCACCGAATAAGTCCTCTGCTCGAATTGAAGAAGCTAAACAGATTTTACGTGAGAAGGTAAGCTTCTATGATAAAGATCGATACTTCGCTCCGGATATCGAAAAAGCCAACTTACTACTAAAGCTTTCAGTCCATAACCATCTCATGCCTGAGGGACTGATGTGCAGCTTCTAGCCTCTAGCCTCTAGCCTCTAGCCTCTAGCCTCTAGCGGGTATTCAACCACTATCTAGTAATGATCGAATACCCTGGCAGCATAATATATGAGGGCTATTTTTAGCCCTTTCTAACAAATATAAACACCAGCTATCATTAAAAAATTATTTTACACGTTATAGGCATCTCACATATTTAGAAAATCACCATATTAAATAGTCACTTATGCAACCTTACCAACTGGATAGACCATTGAAATGACCATTGTTGGATATAATCCGCCGCAGATTTGATTACTAATAGCGATTCTATGTTTCTGACACCGTATTTTTCGACTCAAGACAACCAATTCCAATTCACTCGTGAACAAGCAAGCCACTTTGCAAAAAAAGTAGCCGCTGACTTCAATCCAATACACGACGAAGACAATAAACGTTTTTGCGTACCGGGTGATCTTCTGTTCGCTGTACTTCTGAAAAAAGAAGGCATTAGCCAAAAAATGCGTTTCAAGTTTTCTGGGATGGTTAATGATGGGATTGCTTTAAGAGTTGATGATAAGTGCAATACTGAAAGTGCGTTAATCGATAATAACGGAAAAGAATACCTTCATATGAGCTCTGAAGGTGAAAAGAGCCATGACCCTGCATTCATAGAGCATGTAGTAACAAATTATGTGCAATTTTCAGGCATGAACTTTCCTCACATCATGGTTCCTCTTATGGAAGAACAACAAATGATGATCAATTGCCAACGTCCTCTGGTTATTTACGAAAGCATGGAAATTGAATTTTCACGCCTAGACCTGACTAACCCTGAACTTACTTTTTCTGGTGCAACATTCGATGTTGATGGGAAACGTGGCGTGGTAACACTGAACTTTGATTTCAAAGAAGATGGTGAAGTAGTTGGCACTGGAATTAAGCGTATGGTTGCAAGTGGTCTTAAGCCATATGATCAAGCATCTGTTGATGACTTAGTGAATCGATTCAACGAACGTAAAGAAATGTTCCTAGCGCAGTTCGCTGCCGCTGCTTAATGCTTAATGCTTAATGCTTAATGCTTAATGCTTAAGAATAGAATCAAAAAAGGTCTACTTACTAAGTAGACCTTTTTCATTTAACTCAATTTTATTTAGTTATACGTGAGCGAATACTTCTTAACACGGTAAAACCAAATATCATAAACAAGCCATAAAGACCAAATGTACCGCCGCTACTTGAGCTTCTTGCTACGTTATCACCACCTTGTGAGCTATCAGAGCTTTCTGTAAGCTGGAAATCTAAAAGCCTAACGTCATCCGTTCCTCGAGATAAACTTAAATCTTTTTCATAAAAAACCACAATAGTATTTAGCTTTTTAGAAAGGTATATATCCTGCGATTCTACTAGTTCCCCCGACATTTGAGCGACTTGAGTACCATTTGCATATAGCTTCATAAAATCAGCACCGCTTTCAGTCGATACACCGATTTGTATTGTTAATCTACCTCTTGGAACACCTTCGATAATTAATGCCGTTTTCTCATTATCACCAATTTCTGAAGAAGCAATGTAACCATCTCTAGATTCCCACTGTGCCGTATTAAATACACCAGAATTCGTAATATCAACTAAGCTGCTTACACTTTGCACCGCCGTTGTTGCACCAATAAATGAAGCTTTCGATTTCACTTTAGAATACAAAGGATGATCCGTTGTAAGCTCAATATTAATAGAGTCGAAATCAAGCTTCGTTACATTAAAATCAACCGTAACTTGGCAAGTTTCACCCACTAGTAAATTTGAACAATTTGAACTTTGAACAGCTAAACCCGAAGTTTCAAAAATGTTACTAATCTTAATTGCGACATCGGTATTATTCGTATAGTCAAAGGTATGAGTATTTGAACCCGGTGGTTTTACTCCTAAATCTTTTTGTTGGTTGTAACTAAAACCACCAGTAGCTGTAGCAATCCAATCCGTAAAGTGGCTCAAGTTCGTATAAACGCCGTATGCGTTTTCATCTGCACAGCCGATCCCCCAACTTACGATGCCAAGTTGTTTTGTCGTTCCACCATGATTTACAACGATTGGTCCACCGCTGTCACCCTGGCATGAATCATACCCACCTTGTGGAAATCCAGCACAAAATGCGTCATCGCCAATGGATCGGTATAAAGGGTGCGATGCAGTACGACAAACGCTTTGAGAGACAAGGGGAACATTCACTTGATGAAGTTTACTAGAACTGACAAATTGATCAGACTGGTTATTCTGATTACCCCACCCCATCACAGTTAAACTTTCACCTGTTGGTAAATCACTTCTTAAAAATTGATCAGCTAGGGGAATCGCTACTTTTGATGCGGCTTCAGACAGCTCAATTACCGCAATGTCATGACCAGATGATGCAGAGACATAGGACTCATGCGTATAAATATGCTTAACTGCATAACGCGAACCTTCAACATCAGAAGCAGACAGATCCGAAGACCCAACCACCACATCAATGTCTTGTGACTCCAAGCCTTCAGTACAGTGAGCTGCAGTCAAAATATAGCGTTCACCAATAAAACTAGCGCCACAAAATTGACCTTGATACGGGTCTGCGTCTTTCATAACAAGCGCAGCTATAAATGGCCAGCTTCCTTCAGCGGCTTCCGTACCATTGATAATTCTTGAAGAAGCATCTTGTGCAGATACTGACGATAAACCTGCGACCGAAATGCTAAGAGCGAGCAATGTAGCTTGCAAACCTTTCATAACCTAACCTTATATATTTATTATAAATTCAGGTGAAATCTAATTCATACAACAAACACGTAAAAGCTCGCTAATAAATAAATGTGATCCATACTTTATAAATGACAATTATTATCAATTCACTGGTTAAACCTTCTAAATCCACCGTCTTACTTTCTGCTTATAATCAACATAGCTCGCCCCAAATAGTTGCTCTAACGTTTTTTCTTCAGGCTTTATTTGAAACTGATTCATGTATGTGACAAACAGAAAACTGAACGACATACTCACTAGATTTTGAAAATAATAACCAATACAAAACAAAAGAATATACAGCCCTAAGTACATTGGGTTGCGGGTGTATCCGTAAACACCTGAATCGACGATAGTAGAAGCCCCATCTGGTTTCGTTGGATTTACTGTCGTCTTATGCTTTCTAAACTCCCAGACACCAGACAGACCGATAACCGCACTAATAATAATCCCTACGAGCAATAAGCTAGTAGGGAGCGGTAGTTCTACACCACCGAATTCAACATATTGGCTAAATCCATATGAACATAACAAAATAAACAAGAATACAGCTACCGGGGGAATTTTTAATTCAAGAGTCTTCATCTAACATCCTTGCTTTGATGTGTTTAAAACTAACCCTCGAAACGCAAAGGCATATCAGGGCTAATCAATCGGTATAAAAAAGCCTAGCAAGGAGCTAGGCTTAATAAATATCTTAAATGAGTTTAGCAAGCACTTGCAACGGGTGTGCGAGCTTTTCACCTTCAAAACGTTTGACTTGGCTTCTGCAAGAATAGCCCGTAACTAGACAACGCTCTTTCGGTAAGTCTTCCAATCGAGGCTTCCAACTTAAACCGTAGATGTCTTTCGACATCTGAAATTTATCCACTTCATGACCGAAGGTACCTGCCATACCACAGCAACCAACAGGTACTGTATTTAGCGTTGCGCCGAAATGAGTAAATATGGCCCCCCACTCTTTTTCAGCGTTGGGCATTTTTGTCTTTTCAGTGCAGTGTGCAAATAAATACCAAGCTTCTGAGTCACTCGACTGAACGTCAAACTCCTCTAATCTTGGGTATAGCCACTCATGCACCGTTAATACATCAAATTCTCCTCGCTTATCACCAAGCACTTCCAAGTATTCATCTCGGTAACAAAGAACTAAAGCAGGGTCAACGCCCACCAAAGGTACCCCTAACTCGGCCACCATTGATAAAAAGTCAGCCGTACTTTTTGCATTCTTAGCAAATCGACTTAAGAAGCCTTTAATATGCTGAGCTTTTCCGTTTGGTTTAAATGGCAAAAGAACCGGTGTTTTACCTAATTTTTGTGCCAAGGTGACAAAATCATCGACCACTTCTGCATCGTAAAAGCTGGTAAATGGGTCTTGAACAATCAAAACATGCTGCTGTTTTTCATCTGAAGACAAACCAGCAAGGTATTGTAAATCGAACAGTTGAAGGTTTTTATTCGATACACGCTTAGATAAGGTCGGTACAGACATTAAGGGCGTATCTATATAACCAACCGTACTTGCAGTTAAGCTTGCTACCCACTTCTGTGAAATAACGGTATTCACCACTTTGGGTGCTTTCGCCATCAATGGAAGCATGGTTTCAATATTTGCTACAAGGTAGTCTTTTGCAGGACGTTGGTAACGAGAGTAATAAATATTCAAAAAGCGTGAGCGGAAACTTGGGACATCCACTTTAATAGGACACTGACTCGCACAAGCCTTACAAGCTAGGCAGCCATTCATGGCTTCATACACTTCGTGTGAAAAATCATACTCATGACGCTTATTTACGCTATTGCGGATTCGATCGATCATCGTTTTAACCGGTGTATCGTTCTTAAGAGCCTGCGCTTCTAAGTCGAGTATATCGATACCTTGTTCCGTTAATTGGCGTAGCCACTCTCTTACCAGCCCAGCTCGTCCTTTCGGAGAATGACGGCGATCAGCGGTCACCTTCATTGAAGGACACATTGGAGAGCTCGTATCATAGTTAAAGCACAAACCGTTGCCATTACATTCCATGGCTTGTTTAAAACTATCGCGTACTTTTACATCTATTTGTCTGTCGTAGTACCCACGCTTAGTATCAGTAACTTTTACCAATTCAGCATCACTATCAAGTGGTGTACAAATCTTACCTGGATTCATCTTATTATGAGGGTCGAATGCTGCTTTCACTCTTCTCAGTTCAGTAAACAGTTCATCACCAAAGAAGTCAGGACCATATTCTGAACGGAAGCCTTTTCCGTGCTCCCCCCACATTAAACCGCCATATTTCGCCACCAGCTTGACCACTTCATCAGAGATCTCATGCATTAGCGCTTCTTGCTTTGGATCGCAGAGATCTAAAGCGGGACGAACATGAAGTACACCTGCATCAACATGTCCAAACATGCCGTAATTAAGCGATTTATTGTCAAGTAGCTCTCGGAACTCAACAATAAAATCGGCAAGGTTCTCTGGTGGAACACAAGTATCTTCAGCAAAAGCCACAGGTTTAGCACTGCCTTTTGCAGCTCCTAGCAGACCCACAGCTTTCTTTCGCATGTTATAAATACGACCAATACTGGAGAGGTCACTGCATACCTGAAAACCAATGACACCGGCTTGTTCTGTCTCTAGCATAGTTTCAAGCTGCACAGTCAAAGCTTTAACTTGCGCTTCAACTTCCGCTTCATTTTGCCCCGCAAATTCAACCATGTTGATACCAAGCATTTCCTTATTAGGAACGTCGGTCAGCAAGTCACTTACGGTATGCCAAACAATATCTTGTTTTGCTAAATTTAAAACTCTTGAATCAACCGTTTCAACAGACAGTGCACTCGCTTCGACCATAAAGGGAGCGTTACGCAATGCTGAGTCAAACGAGTTGTATTTCACGTTCACCAAAGTTCTGGCTTTAGGAATGGGTGTTAAATTGAGTTTTGCTTCAGTAATAAAAGCAAGTGAGCCTTCAGCACCACACAGAACACGAGTTAGGTTGAAACTGTCGTCTTGTTCATCAATGGCATTTTTTAAATCATAACCCGTTAGAAAGCGGTTAAGTGGAGGGAATTTATTAAGGATTTCCGCTCGTTTTTCTCGGCAAACAGTTTCTGTTACAGCTAGAGCTTGGAAAGCAAATTCACCGTCACTTGGCAACCCATGCGATAGATCAGACTCTAAACACGACCCATCAGCAAAAACCGCTTGTAAAGACAATACATGATCGGATGTTTTGCCGTATTTCAACGAACCTTGACCTGAAGCATCTGTGTTAATCATCCCACCTAGCGTTGCACGATTACTGGTAGAAAGGTCTGGAGAGAAAAAATAACCGAATGGGCGAACAGCATCATTCAACTGGTCTTTAACAACCCCAGATTGAACACGAACCCAGCCTTCCTTTTCATTAATTTCAAGAACTTGATTCATATGACGAGACAAATCAACAACAACACCTTTTGTCAGTGATTGTCCATTCGTACCCGTCCCACCGCCACGCGGAGAAAAAGTAACTCTCTCATAAGTGGATTGTGAGCTAATCTTACCAATAAGCGTGACATCTTTAGTCGTTCGAGGATGAACAACTGCTTGAGGTAATTGTTGATAGACACTGTTATCAGTGGCAACCGCTAAGCGGCTAGAATATTGAGATTCGATATCGCCAGTAAAGCCAGCCGCTTTTAACTCCTGTAAAAAGCTTACAACTACTGGATCGACATCAATATTGAGTTGAAGTCTTGGTAACATTTGCTTCCTGCCCCCTACTTCGCTGATCCTATCAGCAATGGGTAATGAGTGGTTTTTAATATATTTATTTGAATTTCGTCACTTTACTACTAATAAGTTCATATAAAAAGGTGATCAAATAAGAATCTCAATGCAAGAATGAAAGAAATGGTCTCTTTCCTCTTATTTTATCAGGAAGTATACTGAATAACATTTCGTTAATACGAACCCTCAAGAGCATATAACAATGAAAAAAAACAAGACAGTCACAACAGAAGATATCCTACTTAAGCTTTGCCAATCGGTATCTGGCGTACTGACTTCAGCCACTGCTTCTCAAGTATCGTATTCAGCTATGGTTCAAAAGATTAACAAAACTAGCCTTAAGCCAGACTTTGGTTGCTTTGTATTATTTGATGGTGGTTTCTCTGGTTTGGTGGTGATCAATTTCACATCAAAAGCCGCATTAGAAATTTACACAAACTACATGCGTAACATGGGCATGCCAGAAGACGAACTTGCTGTACTTCACACCTCAGATGAAGTTGGCGACGTTTTAGGCGAGTTAATGAACCAACTTGTTGGCGATTTCACCAATAAAATTCGTAAAGAACTACAAACCAACATTACGCAAAACCAACCAAAGATGCTGGCTTTAAACAAGCAAGTAAATTTGTCTGTTGATACCAACCTAGATCGCCCTCAAGCGAGACGCGTAACATTCTCAACAGCAAACAACAATATCTTCTACCTTGAACTTGCAATGGATAAAACTGAGTTTATACAACTTGAAGAATTTGAAGTTGCTGAAGATGAATGTCCAGACAGCATTTTAGAAGCAACACAAAAACAAATGCAGGCTACAAATAAACAGGAACCAGCGGAAACAAGCAAGAATGATTCAGCTGCGGACCTGCTTGATGAGCTTGGTATTTAATTCCAAAGCTAAGCTTCTCATAAGTTCTTAGTTCTTAGTTCTTAGTTCTTTAGCATAAGCGCTTTATTAATTTACTATTCTACAAAACGCCATCCACAACATGTGATGGCGTTATATTTGCCCCCTGACTGAGGCTCTACTTTTTACTCAACCCCTTGTATTGTCAATCAAACTTCCTACCTAACACACAATATAATCACTTTTAAAATCATCAGCTAATCGATTTGTCCTGCACTTCAACATTTATACTTTCCATCCCTGATAAGTACAAATTTGTGTTTACTCTTTTCACCTCTCAATAGTTAGGGCTTTCTGTTATTAACGAAAACAGGTAAAATGTCGGACTTTTCTAAATTTGCGGAAATGAATAGTTAGTCGATGGATAAGAAAAAAGCTCTTAAAAAAATTGCTAAATGCCTTGAATTAGGTAATTCAGCGAACGTAAATGAAGCGGCCAATGCGATTAAAATGGCCCATAATTTAATGCTTAAATATGGTCTTGAGAAAGACGATATTGAATTCATCAAGATGGGAAAAACCCAGTCTAGCCATTTATTACCAGCAAATATCAGTTCGACAGTTTTGCGTGTTATCCGCGGCATCAATACCAAATTTGGTGTTGAAGCGGTTTTGCTCAATCATAAAGGATTAAAGCGTGTTGAGTTTATCGGTGAAGCAGACCGAGCTATTTTTGCCGCTTTTGCTTTTGATATTGTCTACCGTGAATTGAATGAACATACCGGTCAATTTAGAAATGGATTTGCAGGTTCTGGAACCAGCACCTTGGAAGTGACACGTCGTGTAAATTCGTTTGTTTCGGGTTGGGTTGAAGGCGCACTTGAAAAGCTACCCACTATCACTCCAGACGACGAGTCCAATAATAAAATCAATAACTATATTGATAAAGAATTTAAAAACATCGATCGTGAAACATTTAAACAGCAGTTACGTGAAGCAATGAAGAACTTAACAGCTGATTATGAGGTTGGATTAAAAAAAGGGCGTAAACTGTCTGTTAATCGTCCAGTTGCAGGGGCGCAAGCCGCTAAACGCATAAGTAAAGCTTAACCAAAACTTTACAATGTCTAGCCTCATTGTTATACAGAATAATATGTTAGCCATAAGCAATGATATTTTGACCATAAGAAAGGTTATTTATGGCTAGACACAGCATTATTATACGGAGATTAAAACTTGAAAAAAATCACTCTCGCACTTGCCCTTACCATCGCCTTGACTGGTTGTCAGGCTACTCAGCGTCAAAACGCAACAACTGGTGAATCTGAAACAAACTCAGCAACAACAGGGGCTCTAATTGGTGCTATTGCCGGCGCGGTTGCAGGCGCAGCTACCGGTGATGACTCTAAAGATCGCCGCAAACGCGCACTTATTGGTGCTGCTGCTGGTGGTGCTGTTGGTGGTGGTGTTGGTTATTACTTCGACCAGCAAGAACAAGCTTTACGTAATGAGTTATTAGATTCAGGCGTGCAAGTAGAACGTGTCGGTGAAAACCAATTATTGCTTCGCTTAGAAAATGGTATTGGCTTTGAGTCCGGCTCTTATGCTCTTGAGCCAAGCATTCACAAAACCCTTCGTGGTATTTCTCGTATTCTTGTTGAATACCCAGATACCAGCTTAGTCATTGACGGTCATACAGATAGCACTGGCAGCGAATCATCAAACCAAATTTTATCAGAGCGTCGCGCTGAATCAGTTCGTTCATTCTTCATCTCACAAGATGTTGCCCCTGGACGTGCCATTGCACGTGGTAATGGTGAACGTTACCCAATATGTGATAATAAAACTTCTCAAGGTCGTTCTTGTAACCGCCGCGTAGAAATTCAGATTCTTCCTCTGAAATAATCAAAAAGGCTCAGTATCATTACTGAGCCTTTTTATTAGAATTAGATAATTATTTATTATGTCAATAATAGTACGAATCATCACCGCTCTATTTTTTTTCTCCGCTTCTTTTACACAAGCAGACACGATTACTGGTTTGACTGAAAAAGCGCAACAGCAAGATCCCCAATCTCAATATTTGCTTGCTCAATCGTATGATCTTGGAGTTGATGTAGAAGCAAACGCTGACAATGCTTTTTACTGGTATTCTCAAGCTGCTGAAAATGGTCATATAAAAGCTCAGTTAAAACTGGCTAACTTTCTTGCGTCAGGAATAGGAACAGAGAAAAATCCACAAGCCGCTATTCGCTGGTATAGCCAACTTGCCAGTAGAGGTAACCCCACAGCACCACTAGAACTCGCAAAGATTTATGAGCACTACCCTTCCTCAACATTAAGTCCTCTTGATTTAGCTGAAGTATGGTATCAAGTTGCCACTTATTACGATGACAAGGCTCAAGACGGCTACAGCCGTGTATTAGAAGCGAAGTTTAACGCTAGGCGTGAGAAGCAGATATCAGAAATCGAACAGCTCAATAGTGCCTTTAGTGAAGAAGAATCATCAGATGAACTAATTGATCCAAATCGAGCACCAATTTCAGCCCCCTTGCTGGTCACCTCTGACTATTTATCAATATCTGCATTATTGATATTACTTTGTGGGTTAGCCATCACTGTCACAAAGGTCCGCGCTAAACGCTCACACAAAGAAAATGAACAAAATCAGGCATTAGAAGCTCAGATCAAATCCAAAAACTTCACTATTAAACAACAGAAGCGCCAATTAGAAGCAATGTTCCGGGAAGTCAAAAAATATCAAGCTTCTAAAGATGTCCAAAAACTAAAGATTGCTTGCGCACTATTTGGCTATAGCGCGAATTCTATTCCACCTCCTAAGTCGATAAAAATTAGATATAAGCAATTATCAAAAATTTACCACCCAGATCTGCATGGAAGTGATGATGAGATGAAACGATTGAATGCGTCTTTAAAAACCATATTACAAAATGTTACCAAAAAGTGAATTTAAGATAGGGTAAATTACTCAATTTCTCCTTTACTCTTATTTTTATTAGCCTAGCAAACGATATCGCTCTCAAAAACGAGTAACAAAGAATTAACTTTTAATGTCTAGTTGTGTCATAATCTGCCGCGAAAATACACCTGACATATACAGGTGAGGAGATTTGATATGTTCACAATTGAAGGCATTTGTGATTGGTGTAAGCAGCCAAGCCTAGTAATGAAGCATGATTATCTTGATGGAAAACACCATCACTCATGCGAAAAATGTAATGACTTAGCAACAATGGACGTTCGCCAATTCAATATCGGCGAATTAGAGATGAGATCGAAACTTTCTCAAGTGAATCTAAGATAAGTCATCGAAACAAGCATTAGTACCATAAGACATAAAAAAGCGCCTTGAGCGCTTTTTTGTGTTTTGGCTCAGAATTAAGTGCTGTACTCGCCAGCTCAACACAAACTATAAATTTCAAGCATAACCACTATCTCCCAAAAAAATCTAGATAGCTTTTCTCAAACTACTGTACAGCCTCCAAAAGTACTGTATAGCAAGCGAACTACTGTATAGATTTAAATCTGCAGTATGCCTTCTATCACATTTCACCTTAATCATACCTTTCCGATTAATAATAAATATCCATTAAAAATCAAACATTTAATTCGATAACCCACTAACCATCATAAAATAGCGATTATTTTAACAGCAAAAACTGCTTGATCTTATACACAACAAAAACTACTGTATACACATACAGCATGTATATAAGGACAGCAAAATGATTCAAGCACACGTTAAGACTCAAAACCCTAGCCAGCTATTTCACTGCTCATTAACTTCTTCAATTCGATCTTCGCATAAAAGCAATCACTCGCTTTTCTCAAGAATCGCTTTGCTGTCTAATCAACAACAATGGCTTCTTTTTACCGCTGAGACACCACGCCCTGAGGCTTCGCAGTTAAGAAAGCACAACGTCTGCTGTGAACGAGTCATTCATATGAAGCCATCTCAAGTATGCTCTGAAGCGGAAATAGTCAAAAGAGCCATCCTTTCAAGAAATGCGAGTGCTATTGTGGCAAGTAATAACATCAGCCAATTTGAACAAGCCCAATTAGTAAAATTAGCGACTCAGTACCAATGTGAAGTGTTTTTCGTTTCATCTGAACAAGACCGTATCCACTAAATTTATTCAACTTTTAGAACCTGCCTTTTTAGCCTCTATTCGCGCATATCGCGGATAGAGTTTTTTTATTATAAAAAAACAATAGCAAACGTTTGCTTTTCATGTGGCAGCAAAAATTAGTTTGGGTATAATGCCCGTCTAATCTCGTGCGTACTCGCACTCTCTGTATGACGTTTGATAAAAGATAGGAATGTCTAAATGAGCCTCGCTGATCAAGTTCTTGCCGTAAATGATGATCTACCAATTCGTACTAACAAACCTGTCCATAGTGGCAAAGTTCGTTCTGTTTATTGGTTAACCGAAGAAGATAGCCAAAGACTAATCCAAGAAAAAGGTTATGACGTAGCACCTGATGCACCCTTAGCTATCATGGTAATTAGTGATCGTATTTCGGCTTTCGATTGTATATGGCGAGGTGAAGGGAATTTAAAAGGAGTCCCTGGGAAAGGTGCAGCACTGAATGCCATTTCGAATCATTGGTTTAAATTATTCCAAGATAATGGTTTAGCTGATAGCCACATTCTCGATATTCCTCACCCGTTCGTGTGGATAGTTCAAAAAGCTCGTCCAGTCATGATTGAAGCGATTTGCCGTCAATACATCACAGGTTCAATGTGGCGAGCTTATGCTAATGGCGAACGAGAGTTCTGTGGCATTGGAATGCCAGAGGGCTTAGAGAAAGATAAGAAGCTACCAGAACTACTTATCACTCCATCAACTAAAGGTATTCTCAAAGGTATTCCAGGTGTTCCTGAAGCCGATGACGTTAATATCACCCGTCAAAACATTGAAGATAACTATCAAGCATTCAACTTCACTAAGGCAAGTGACATTTCGCATTACGAAAAACTGCTGAAGGAAGGGTTTACTGTTATCAGCCAAGCACTGGAAAATGTTGAACAAACATTTGTTGATACAAAGTTTGAATTTGGCTATGTCAATGATGCTAAAGGCAATGAGAAGCTGATTTACATGGATGAAGTGGGTACACCTGACTCATCTCGTATTTGGGATACTTCAGAATATAATAACGGTAAGATTGTTGAAAACTCTAAAGAAGGGTTCCGTCAGTTCCTACTAAACTACTTCCCTGATCCAGATATTCTTCTCAATAAAGAGCGCATGCCAGAACGTGAAGCATTAGCTCAGAACAATGAATTACCGCTTGATGCTTTAATGTCTGTATCTCGAACTTATACTGATATTGCAGAAAAAATCACTGGTAATAAGATCGTTCTTAGCGAAAATCCGAAGCAAGAGATTGTGGATATTCTGCGTTCGCAATACGATTTGATTGACTAAGCACCATATGACTAAGTGCTAGAAAGAAAGAAACAAATAAAAAAGGACCTCATTTATGAGGTCCTTTCAGTATTCAATTAGGCTATCTTCAAGTATTGATAAGCGAAGTCTTTATAAGGACAATACTTATAAGCGAATCGTAAACTCTTCTAATGATTTATTAGCAATGACAAGGTGACTTTTCGATTCAATATACTCAATCTGCTCATCTTCTAGCGAGTAAGGCATCACTACTTTAAGTTCGTTTATCCCTTCCAGCTTCGCCAATTTAAGTAAAGTCACAATATTAGACTCATCACTTTTACGAGATGACATAGACTTTAAAGCCATTTGCCAAAGTCTGTCCTCTGGCGTCGACAATTCTTTAATGCTATCTCGCCAAACGGTACTAAACACCGGCGCAATCGTGGTCAGTGCTTCTAAAAACGTCCATTTTTTATTACAAGAGGCTCCAAGAAAAGTAGTGTAATCAAATTCAACACACGTCTCTTTTTGTTTGTCCATATCGTCCCCCGACACATTGGCAACACAATATACTTAATATCTACGAACTCTTTCCATATAGCAATAGGATATAAGAGAATGGTCTTTTATGCCCTTTAATTTGATAGAAAAGACATATAAAAAGCAAGGCTGTAACAAACTGTGTACGGAATAATCATATCTAACATTATTTGTTTAATATTTCACAGCAAAAACTAAACGACTATTTGATATCAACTATTTTACTCGCTTTCTTATACTGAATTCTCCACCCTTTCCACGTTGGTAATTCCCACCGCTTAGGAATCGTTTTCCTTATACCACTTTTATGAATAACATAAACCAGCTTTTTACTTACTAAGTATTCTACCGAGAGTTGAAGATCACCCAAGCATAAATCGAAAGGATACTTTTGAGTGAAATCTTCATATTCCCAATAAGGAATGCCATCGAACAAAATATCTTCTTTTGAAAATAAACTTAAGTCTTCAGGGGACTCAACCCCTAATAAATTGAGTTGTTCGACTAACCAATTATCAAATGTTAAGCCTTGTACCTCGTCAGTATTTTTAACTGCTTCATTCCAACCTAAAGCCACATAAAGTTGCCAATATTTGATTTCTTGCTTTCTCAGCTTTGCCAAACCAGGCAGGAGCAGATCTTGGTTCACCAACTCAATGATCGGCTTAAATGAAAGCTCGCCTTCCGCTTCAAGTAATCTCGTCGCGATTATTTTTCCGGCATACATAAGCGACATTTCTGTATGTACTGTATTGCTTTCTACAATAGTACCTCCCTGATGCCACTGACCTATTTCAGCTTCACTAAGTAATGAAAGTGGTAGCGGAGCGGTGACAGTAGCGAGCGTGAGGGTTTGTTTAACTCCTCGCCCCGGTAAGCTATGTGTATCAAAGACAAGTATCGCTTCTGAAGCATTTGGTAATCGGCTTTGGCGACCAAGTAAGACTTCCAATAGTTCATTTGAGAAAGCTTCTTTTCTTTTAGCTCTTCGAACAAACACTAGCTCAGGATGTAATTCCATAATCTCTTTTAATAGTGGCTGACGCTGGTATCTAGAGGCAGCTTCAAGCTGAGGTAATTCAAAAACCTCACGCATCTGCTTTGCTAAGCCTTTTGCTTCATTTAACGCATTGGTATCTATTTGGATATGTGGGTACGTACCTCCACGAATTAAACCAATCAATAGACTCATATCGCAGCCGTTTTTCTCTACCAAAGCCAATTCTTGCAATGCTTCACTATTTGAAGGTAACTGATACAAATTTGCCGGAACAGATAACGCAGCGGTTAAGTCTATCATGGCTTCTTTTAGTGACTTCTCACTGATTCGAGTAACAATATCGGCATACAGCGCATCAATGGGTAGCGGTGCAATTTTTAAACCATGCTCAGTTATCTTTCCTTCATGATCTACCGCCTCCATCAGCAACAATGCCTGCTTGGCTTGTTCTACTGAACGTTCAGGTAAGGGGTTTAGGAAGTTCAACTTTTGTAACGGATTACCACAAGCTGCAGCAGTAAGCATGGGTTCTATCAGTTCTTCACGCTGAAGCTCTGGTGGAGTCATTAATTCCAGAGCGGCATGTTCACCATACAGACGAATACATAAACCATTCATCATACGTCCCGCTCGCCCCGCTCTCTGTTTTGCACTCGCTTTAGAAATGGCTTTAAGGCTCAGCGCTGTGCGTCCATTCCTTTGTACGGTTCTTCTTTCTAGACCTGAATCAATCACTACCCCGACATTCGGAATCGTTAGGGATGTTTCCGCGACATTAGTGGCTAAAATAATCTTTCTTTTCTCATTCACGGTAAGCGCCGTGTTCTTTTCTTCATCACTGACGGAAGCATGCAGCTTCACAATAAGCAAATCGTAGAGTTGTCGATCGTTGAGTTTCTCCAGCATCTGAGCACACTGGGTGATTTCTTTCCTTCCTGGCAGAAAGACTAAAATATCCCCAGTGGTATGCTCTATTTGTCTTTCAACCTCAGCTTGTACATTTTGCTCAATCGAACGTATGTCTGGTAAATGTCGCGAGTCTCTTGCTCTATATTGGTATGACACCTCAAATACACGACCGGCACATCGTATTCGTTGCCCATCAATATAGGCGGCAAGCTTTTCACCTTCTATTGTCGCTGAAGTGACAATCAATCGATGGCTTTTATTCTCTTTTAATAACGCCACCAGCAAATCGATATCCCATCGACGTTCATGAAACTCATCCACCATCACTATGTCAAAGTGCTTTAATCCATCGTCAGCAAGCCAGCGTAATGCCACACCAGGCGTCACGAATACCACTTCAGTATCTGGTGAAAATTGAGCCTCTAATTTAATAGCGAAACCAATTTTTTCACCTAAAGTGCAACCTGATTGCTCAGCAAGATAAGTAGCAAGTGAAGTACAAGCAATTCGCCTGGGTTCAACAACAAGAACCCGACCGTGTTCTGCAGCCCATATAGGCAAACGAGTGGATTTGCCTGAACCCGTCTCAGCCTCTACCACCAAGTGATTATTTTGTATTAACCGAGTGAAAGTGGACTTGTGTTCATCAATAGGTAATTCAGACATAAATGGAATGCGAAGCTTGAAAAATGTGAGCAGAGTATACCGAATTCTCTTAATGAATTTCGATAAGTGTGGCGAGTGAACGAGAATGCCATTTTCTCATGTTGAAATACGTAGAAGTTGTTTACAATTGAATAACTAAACCGTTATCATTTTTCGGTTTTCTTTCTCCCACATTAGGCACCCAATGAACAACGATAAACGCCCTCTTTATATTCCTTATGCAGGTCCTGCTTTATTAAGTACTCCACTTCTTAACAAAGGCAGTGCATTCTCGGCAGAAGAACGCAGCTCTTTTAACCTTGAAGGTTTGTTACCAGAAACAACCGAGACAATTCAAGAGCAAGTTGAACGTGCATATAAGCAATATCTCAGCTTTGAAAATGATATGGATAAACATATCTACTTAAGAAACATCCAAGATACGAATGAAACACTTTTTTATCGTTTAGTTCAAAATCACATTTCTGAAATGATGCCTATCATTTACACGCCAACCGTTGGCGCAGCCTGTGAAAACTTTTCTAACATCTACCGTCGTGGTCGTGGTTTGTTTATTTCATACCCAAACCGTGAGCGTATCGATGACCTTCTTAACAATGCAACGAACCATAATGTAAAAGTTATTGTGGTCACGGATGGCGAACGTATTCTTGGTTTGGGAGACCAAGGCATTGGCGGAATGGGGATTCCAATTGGTAAGTTAGCTTTGTATACGGCTTGTGGCGGTATTAGCCCAGCCTACATGCTACCAATTGTGTTAGATGTAGGTACAAACAACCCTCAGCGTCTTGCTGACCCAATGTACATGGGCTGGCGTCACCCTCGTATCACAGGTGCTGATTACGATGCGTTCGTTGAAGAATTTATTCAAGCCGTGCAACGTCGCTGGCCAGATGCATTAGTTCAGTTCGAAGATTTCGCACAAAAGAATGCAATGCCACTGCTTGAGCGTTACAAAGATCGCATCTGTTGTTTCAACGATGATATTCAAGGTACAGCAGCTGTTACTGTGGGTTCTTTACTTGCTGCGTGTAAAGCCGCGGGCAGTCAACTTTCTGATCAACGCGTGACTTTCTTAGGTGCAGGTTCAGCAGGTTGTGGTATTGCTGAAGCTATCATTGCTCAAATGGTATCTGAAGGTATCAGTGACCAACAAGCACGCTCTCAAGTTTATATGGTTGACCGTTGGGGCTTACTACAAGAAGGCATGCAAAACCTGCTTGATTTCCAACAGCGTCTTGTACAAAGCAATGCCAATACTAAAGATTGGGAAAGTGAAGGTACCGGCTTCTCACTGCTTGATGTTATGCGCCATGCTAAACCAACCGTTTTAGTGGGTGTTTCTGGTGCGCCAGGCTTATTCAGCAAAGAAGTCATTCAAGAGATGCATAAGCATTGCGAGCGCCCTATCGTGTTCCCTCTATCTAACCCAACGAGCCGTGTTGAAGCAACACCAAACGACATCATCCGTTGGACTGGTGGACAAGCATTAGTAGCAACAGGTAGCCCATTTGAACCAGTTGTCCATAATGGTACGACTTACCCTATTGCGCAGTGTAATAACAGCTACATCTTCCCTGGTATTGGTTTAGGTGTGCTAGCAGTAAACGCATCTCGAATCACTGATGAAATGCTGATGGAATCAAGTCGTGCGTTAGCAACATGCTCACCACTTGCAATTAACGGTAGTGGTGCGCTTCTTCCACCATTAGAAGAAATTCACCTTGTTTCGAAGAAAATTGCATTTGCTGTAGGCAAAAAAGCAATTGAGCAAGGCGTTGCTTTAGAGATTACCGATGAAGCGTTACAACAAGCGATTGATCAGCACTTCTGGCAACCAGTTTACCGCCGTTACAAGCGAACTGCGTTTTAATCTAACAGATTGATTACTAAGCTCATTTAAGTGAGCACTAATCAAACAGATAACAGTGCTCGACTATAGTTATTACTTATTATTGATAGTAATTAATATTGTTAGTGCTTCAATATCACAGCCCAATCATTACTTACTCTTTGTAAACGAATGATTGGGCTTTTTAATACCCCAAATAGAGTCCTATTTTTTGCTAACTTTCTTTGACTCGCATACCTGAACGCTTTTTAAATAACCATAAATCACAGAAGCGGGCTCGAAGACGGGCATTTTTCTTAAATTTATTAAGAATCACCCTTGCACCGCTGCCGCATACTATCAGATACTTAGCAAAACTAACCTTCAGTCACAGTAAATCCACATTTACTGTTCAGGACACTCAATGAGCTCAGATAACCAGCCGACATACTTCTTTTTCGATTATGAAACTTGGGGAACTAGCCCAGCTAAAGATCGCCCAAGCCAATTTGCTGGTGTACGTACCGACCAAGATTTCAATATCATCGGTGAGCCATTGGTGATTTATTGTCAGCCACCTTCTGATTATCTCCCTGCTCCTGAAGCGGCGTTAATCACAAGAATTACTCCGCAAAAAGCTGCTACGCAAGGTCTTCCTGAGCCTGAGTTCATCGAACAAATACACGCAGAGCTCGCCAAGCCTAATACCACTAGCCTTGGCTATAACAGTATTCGGTTTGATGATGAAGTAACTCGCTATACTTGTTACCGAAACTTTATCGACCCTTACGCGTGGAGCTGGCAGAACGGAAATTCTCGTTGGGATTTACTTGATGTTATGCGTGCTGTCCATGCACTTCGACCGGATGGTATTGTGTGGCCAGAAAATGAAGAAGGTTACCCAAGTTTTAAACTTGAGCATCTCTCTAAAGCTAATGGCATTGAACATGAAAATGCTCACGATGCCATGGCTGACGTAATCGCAACTATTGAGCTCGCTAAAAAGTTAAAAACGGCTCAACCTAAGATGTACGATTACTTATACAACATGCGACACAAGCGCAAAGTAAATGAGCTGATTGATATTGTAAACATGACGCCATTAATGCACGTTTCGGGCATGTTTGGCCGTGATTGTAACTACACTAGCTGGGTCGTACCTGTTGCTTGGCATCCGGTGAACAAGAATGCTGTTATTGTGGTTGATCTTGCAAAAGATCCATCTCCACTGCTTGAACTGGATTCCGATGCTTTGCGTGAAAGGCTTTACACGAAACGCAGTGAATTATCAGAAGATGAACTGCCAGTTCCAATCAAGTTGGTTCACTTAAACAAATGCCCAGTGATTGCCCCTGCTAAAACTTTGACGGCTAATAATGCCGAAACAATCGGCATTGACAGACAACAATGCTTAAAAAATCTATCCATTATTAAAGACAACCCAGAAATAAGAGAGAAGCTGATAGGCTTGTATACAGTCGACAGGGACTATGAGAAAAGTGACGATGTCGATACTCACTTATACGACGGTTTCTTTTCTCCTGCAGACAAGGCTGCCATGGATATCATTCGTGAAACCGATCCAAACAATCTCGCGGCACTTGATATCAGCTTCAATGATGCTCGCATTGAACCTCTGCTATTTCGTTACCGTGCAAGGCACTTCCCATTAACTCTCAATGAGAATGAGCAACAACGCTGGGCTAACCACTGTCGTGATTTTTATGAAACACGAATTGAGGAGTACATGCTAAATCTTGAAAATCTAGCTCATGAACATGAGAGTGATGAGAAGAAAATGGCGATTCTCAAATCTGTTTACCAATATGTTGAAAAGCTTGTTAGCTAGCACTCTAACCATTCCAAACCACAAAGGCTCTATCCACATTTATGGATGTAAAAAATAAGCTCATTGATATCATTTACTGCTTAATATCTTTCGTACTCATTATTGGATCTTTAACTGCAGGAAATGCCATCCAACAATTTTTAGATACTTCTATACCTGGAAGTATCTTTGGAATGCTATTGCTATTCGCGGCAATGGCGAGCGGGTTACTACCTTCTAAATGGGTTAAATCAGGAGCCAATATAATCATTCGATTTATGGTACTCCTTTTCGTACCAATCAGTGTAGGGCTAATGGAACATATTGATATGCTGATTAACAATGCATTGCCTATTTTAGCCAGTGCTGTAGGTGGTTCATTAATCGTATTAGTCTCCTTAGCGCTGTTTCTTGACCGCTTACTTACAAGGAGGGATTGAGTATGTGGTTAATAGTCACTGTCATCGTATTTATGTTCGCTAGATGGGTAAGCAGAAAAGTTAATTCACCTTTCTGTAACCCATTACTGATCTGCCTCGCGATCTTGATCCCTATTCTTACTTATCTAAAAGTACCGTTCGAGCGCTATTATGCCGACAACTCTTGGATAAATTATATGCTTCAACCCGCTGTGGTTGCCTTAGCTTATCCTTTATATGAACAGCTTCCACAGATCAGAGCTAATTGGCGAATCATAACGCTTGCATGCACGATCGGCAGTATCATGTCTATGATTACGGCAGCCACTATCGCAACATTATTCCATGCAGAATTAAGCCTAGTCGCCAGTTTACTTGGTAAGTCTGTTACCACACCTATTGCTATGGAAATATCCAGCCACCTGGGTGGAGAAGCTGCAATTGCGGCTATTTTAGTATTGATAGTGGGCTTGTTCGGTGCAATTTTTGCCTACCCTATTTATAATTTAATAGGAATAAAAAGTCCCATAGCACGAGGTCTTACCATGGGAACCATTTCCCATGCGTTAGGGACTGCAGCCAGTGCAGAAAAGGCGCCACAAGATGCGGCCTTCAGTTCGCTTGCTTTAGTACTGTGCGGCGTGATCACTTCAATCATTGCACCAACGATCTTCTCTGCAGTGGTTTGGGTCTATGCCTTTTTTGAATTAGCGGTCTAACGATTACTTTTCCTCATTAAATTATTACGACACATAATAATTCCTGCTTCTCATTGGCGGACTTCGTCATTGGGAAGCTTAATCATTGCAGTATTGATAGTTTGCAATATTATCCCCCCCCCTAATCTGAACTAATTTAGCGATACCTGAATGATTTTATAGAGTGTATTCAGGTGTTTTTATAGCAGAACTCACCCAACTTTTACTTTCTCCCCCCCCCAACTATCACAAAAAATATAACCTTTTCTACCTAACATTTATTTAACTAATGAGTTATTTGCATATTGAAATCGATTGCATTTGTGACCTCACTCTAATTGTGAAACAACATGTAACATGCGCATTTGAATGGTGATCTTTATCACAGATAAATCCCTGTGATGATCTAGAATTAAAACCTAAGATTAATTAAGGATTACACATGACAAGTCGTATCACTCTGGCGCTAGAAAATGCTCCTCAAACAATTAAAGCTCTTCTCAGTGACATTGTGTTAGCTGAAGGTTTTGATGCCACTTTTAGTAAAGAACAATATCAAGAATTGCTTTCAGCCAGCGGGTTAGAAGATAATGAACTTCGTGTTGCACTACTCCCCTTAGCAGCGGCTTATTCATACGCGCCTATTTCTAACTTTTATGTTGGCTCATTAGTCCGCGGACTTTCAGGTCGTTTATACTTCGGTGCTAACCTTGAAATTTCTGGCGCACAACTCGGTCAAACAGTTCATGCTGAACAATCTGGTATCAGCCACGCATGGATGAAAGGGGAAGAAGGCATCTCTGATATCACTATCAACTTCAGCCCTTGCGGTCACTGTCGCCAGTTTATGAATGAACTGACCACCGCGAAAGAACTTAAGATTCAGCTTCCTGAACGTGACGAAAAATCTCTAGAAGATTACTTGCCAGACTCATTTGGTCCTGCAGATCTTGGTATCACAACAGGTTTAATGAGTAAGCTAGACCATGCATTTTCATGTGAAGACAATGACTCGCTTGTCACTAGTGCATTACATGCTCTAAACCGCAGCCATGCACCTTATACAAAGAACCTCAGCGGCGTAGCATTAAAACTAATTACCGGCGAAGTTTTCACAGGTTCATATGCTGAAAATGCTGCTTTCAACCCTAGCCTACCACCTCTTCAAGTAGCACTTATTCAGTTAAGATTAGCTGGCTTCGAATTCGACCAAATTGAATGCGCGGCACTGGTTGAAATGAACGAAGGCTCTATTAGCCACCTAGCAGATACACAGTCAACACTTGAAACAATAAATCCTGACATTCCAGTATCTTACCTAGCAATCTAAATACATAGATTCAACAAGAAATTAACAAGCCACCACTAATTCAGTTGGTGGCTTTTTTATTCTCTAAAAGTCGCGAAAACCAACAGGCAAACGATTGCTTTTGACGTTTAAAACAGTATCATCACCCCGTTCTTAAATTACTTATCAGCTATACAGTTCGGAAGGAATATACATGTTTGGTTCAGCAACTAGTCAAAATGCAACTCGTGTCCTTTTACTTGGTTCTGGTGAACTTGGTAAAGAAGTGGCAATAGAATGCCAACGTTTAGGTTTAGAAGTGATTGCTTGTGATCGCTACGCAAACGCACCGGCAATGCAAGTTGCTCACCGTAGTCACGTCTTTGATATGCTAGATGGAGAAGCGTTAGAAACCATCATTAAGCAAGAAAAACCAGATTATGTAGTACCTGAAATTGAAGCAATCGCAACGGATAAACTTGTTGAGCTTGAGTCTAAAGGACTCAATGTCGTTCCAACTGCAAATGCAACGAAGCTAACAATGAACCGTGAAGGTATCCGTAGACTGGCTGCTGAAGAATTATCGCTTAGCACTTCTCCATATCGCTTTGCTGATAATTTTGATGACTTCTCTTCTGCTGTAGAGTTCGTTGGTCTGCCTTGTGTAGTCAAACCAGTTATGAGCTCTTCAGGTAAAGGTCAAAGTGTTATAAAAACTGAAGCTGATATTCAAACAGCTTGGGATTATGCACAAGAAGGTGGTCGTACTGGCGCTGGACGAGTAATTGTTGAAGGCTTCATTGACTTCGATTACGAGATTACCTTATTAACCATTCGAGCTGTGGATGGCGTGCATTTCTGTTCACCAATCGGTCATCGCCAAGAAGATGGCGACTACCGTGAATCATGGCAGCCGCAAGTCATGTCAGACAACGCTTTAAAAGCCGCACAATTTACTGCAGAACAAGTAGTTAATGCCTTAGGCGGGTTTGGTATCTTCGGTGTTGAGCTTTTCATCAAAGGTGACCATGTTATCTTTAACGAAGTTTCCCCGCGTCCACATGACACTGGCTTAGTAACGCTTCTATCGCAAGACTCATCAGAATTTGCCTTACATGTTCGTGCTTTCACTGGCATGCCTATCAACTCGATAACACAGTATGGTCCATGTGCTTCAGCAGTCGTTCTAGGGCAAGGTTCGTCAGAGAACATCCGTTATGAAGGGTTAAATGAAGCGCTAGCATTCCCTCAAACACAAGTTCGCTTATTCGGTAAGCCGGACATCAATGGTCGCAGACGCTTAGGTGTCGCGCTTACACGCCGTAAAACAGTTGAAACTGCAATTGAAGACGCAGTTGAAAGTGCAAGCAAGATCAAAGTTATCTACTAATGGTTAACTTTTGACTTAGCTATTTATTTAACGAGTTCTTGATGAATAAAAAAAGACAGGCCACTACCTGTCTTTTTCATTTATGAAGCCTATCTAATACGAATTAGATGTCTTCAAGAAGATACACTTCTTCCGAGAATCGAGTCAGCCATTTTTTGGCAATCTTAGGGTGATCCGCTCCAGCAATATCTTGGTTCAATCTAGTCAGTTTAAACCCACTGAATAGCTGCTCAATTTCTTGTTCAGGCACGCTAAACGGGGGACCTGACATCTCACTCTGTATGTAATCTAGAGTGACCAATAAAATCTTACCGCCAGGCTTCAGCAATTGTTTCAACCTTTCTGCATATTGCACACGCATTTCGCTAGGCAATGCCACTAGGGATGCGCGGTCATAAATAATATCAACGGGTTCTACTGGAGCACTAAAAAAGTCCCCCATATAAATGCTTAACTCATCAAATTGGTACAACTCATGCTGCCCACTGATCTTAGTGACCGTTGGTGTATATAAATGTTCAGCAAAAAATGAACGTACCGCAATTTGGCTTAATTCAACACCTTGTACTTCTTCATGCTTAGAAGCTAGCCATATTAAGTCTTCACTTTTTCCACATAAAGGCACCAGCACTCTCTTGTCATAGCTTGGAGAGGTGTGTTGCCAAAACTTAAGCAATAATGGGTTTACATCTTCTAGGTGGAAACCAATTTGGTTTGCAGCCCACTTATTGTGCCAAAAATCAGGATTATTCATCTTTCATTCATATTGAGTTGTCATAATGCAAGGGTACAGGATAGCAAGGTAAGAGCAAGTAACTTAACGCCACGAAACGGCACCAAAACTCGACGTTTCTAATAGTGATACATCGGTTTAACCGTGGCTTACTCCTTGTTCTAATTATGACTTTGGCTACCAGTTCACATTTTGATTATTTATAAGACGTTATGGTTGGTTTCTACTAAAACTCACCCCATATAGTTTTTAGTAGAGCATTTTTCTCTTAATTTATATTTGGTTGCAACCTTTAAGTATTCCTTTTAGTAACCGTGTATTCTGGAGTTTGAATGAGTCTATTTCTCCGCACCACTGCTTTAATGCTTTTAGTATTAAGTAGAGCGCCTGCATTCGCAGCAACTGTATCAACGAGCTCAGCTGAGCAATCTCGTGCACCGGCACAAAATCAAATATCTTCAAAAGTATTTCGTCATAGTTTAAGTGGGCTTTACGGTATCCGCGCATTCGATTCAAAACCAACTCAACCTTACACTGACTTCGATATTCTTTATTCGAAAGCACACCAAGCCCAAGCTGAATTAGAGACCATCTGTAAGAGTACTGCGTTACTTACTCAGTCAGATGCCCTATTCGCTGGCGTTAAATCTGATAATCGTGCAAAAGAAAAAATTGAACTAGAGCTAAATGGCGACGTTTCAAAAATAACGGATTTAGCTCGTGCCACCATTGTGGCTAATGATGTCGAAAGCTTAGTTGAAGTCTATGAAGCTTTAAGCCGTGAAGCAGACGTTGTGAAAGTTAAAAACAAATTTAAAACACCAGCCGACTCTGGCTACCGTGATTTAAACCTACTAGTTCGATTACCTAAAACCAACATTGTGGCTGAAGTGCAACTTCACCTTAAAGCCATTGCTGATGTTAAAAGTGGTCCAGAACATGACCTTTATGAAATCATTCAGGGAATCGAAAGAAATGCCATTGCTGAAAAAAGAAATGTGAATGATATTGAAGCTGCGCAGATTACTAGCTTGAGACGTCAATCATTAGAACTGTACCAACAGGCGTGGCAACCTTATATAACTACTCATATCAAGGCTGCTTAAGCTAAATATACAAGGCAATTTAAAACTTTACCTGCTATCTACTTTTTAGTTAGATAATTAAGTAGTTAGGTAGTTGAATAACCAACATCATACAAGCTTCCTTACTCGCCTTTGATATCAAGGGCGATAAGGGAGCTTTTTATTAAATACAAAAATTCAATTTACCTATATCGACCAACGATATCGATTTGACAGGCTTTAGATACAAAAAGACCACGCTTTGGCGTGGTCTATTGCTTGGCTTACTTCTCGATTTTTATGTCTTCGACTCGAGCTTTCAATTTTTGTCCGGGTCTAAACGTAACAACACGTCGAGCAGAAATTGGAATGTCTTCACCAGTCTTCGGATTACGTCCAGGTCTTTCACTCTTCTCTCTTAGATCAAAGTTACCAAAACCCGATAGTTTTACCTGTTCGCCATTTTCGAGTGCTTTACGAACTTCTTCGAAAAACACTTCAACCGTTTCCTTGGCATCCCGCTTGCTGTATCCCAGTTTTTCAAACAGGTTCTCAGCCAAATCGGCCTTCGTGAGTGCCATAAAACTTTCCTCAAAGCTATGTTAAACATTGCTACTAATGCAGTAGCGCCAAAGCATTTACCCTATCCAATCAATAAGATATAGGTGTTTACAAGGAAAGTGTATGCCAAGCTTATGATTTTCGCCAACTTTTTATTTATTTGGGGCAATTAATCTGTCAAATCAGTTAGATAAGAGCATTATAAAACTTCATTTTTAACCAAAAAAACACTATCCACACTCAAAAGAGCAGTCCAAAAAACTGCTTTCAACTAATAATTTAGATTATTAATCCGAACTAATTATTTTGTTATTATTTAAACGAAAAGAGTTATATTCATTTAAATCAGCAACTTGATTTAACATTATTCTCAACAACAGCCCGCTAGATACCATAATATCTAGCAACAAATATCATATTCAAAGAAGATTAATTTGAATACGAATAGCGTAGTAAACTGTTTCGTTGGTTTTTCTTTGCTTTGATGAGCGCTCTTTCTCCCACCAATATGCTTTGTTCAAACTGAGCGGTATTACCGGCAAAGGGTGAGTCCATAACGCCTATGGTACATGTGACTAACGTATCCCTGCCGCCAATGGCAATAGCATCAACTTCTGCGCCTCTATGTTTAATCGCGCTGAGCTTCAAGTGTGATTTAATTTCATGAGCGACGGCTATGCCTAAGCCAGGGCCAGAAGACGGTAAGACTACTGCAAATTCATCTCCCCCAATTCTAAACACCTCACCTTTTCCTTTCGCCACATGTCGTAAAATATTCGCAAATGTCACCAACAAATCATCCCCTGAAGTCATCCCATATTCGTTATTGAATGCTTTGAGGTAATCCACATCAAGTAATACTGTGGACATTTCTACTCCAGCGCCAAACGTTTCGCTAAGGTTCTCTAAATAGGGTTTAAGTGCAAAGCGGTTTTTTAGCCCTGTAAGATGATCGGTATGATAAATTTGCTCCATATATAGGCGGTTATCTTCAAGCTCTTGATGCTGGTAAAGGTTCTTCAGTGAAACCGCAATATAATTGGCTAACTGACTTGCTACTTGAACATGAAAATCTTGATAAGAATAACTTTGATTTTTTTGAATACTTATTACCCCTAAGATTTCCCCATTAAACGCAACAGGTGTACAAATCACTGAAGTTCCAGAGTCTTCTAAGTCCCCATTAACCCAAGTACCTTTAGGCGAACAAGACACATCAAGATATTGTCCAATTTCCCTATCACTGGATGTATCCAATACAACCGTTGCATTATGCTTTAATGCATAAATACCAATCCTAGACACATTTTCACACTCAACTTCAAACCCTTGCTGAAAAACCCCTTCTTCCAACAGATATTTATAGTCGAGTACATTGCGATCTTTTCTATACAACGCAAGGCTAAATGCGCTGCATGGAATAAGCTCCCCAATACTTTCAAATAGCCTCAACATGTCTTGGGGTTTATCTTCTGTATTCGCTATCAACTGCCCTAATTCATTTAAATGAGATAAATGCCTGGTGAACAGCTCTGAGTTAGTGACTTCATTTTCTACCCTTGCATGGTTAAGAATAGAATTAGCATGGCTCACTTCTTTATTTTTCCAATCATCGGCAAGCTCTTTGTATAGCGCGCAAGACTGCCTTAATATTTCGTTTTCTGATGTGGCATCTTCGATTTTCTTATAGCAATCAGCTAGCGTATTTAAGAGAGAGATTTTGATTTGTTTATTGCCATTAATACCGTTTGATTTAAGCGCTTTTTTACAAAACGTTATGGTAAATTCGACATGTCCGCATTCAAGCAAAAACTGAGCATACCGGCTATAAAACTCAATTCTTAGGTAGGTATCTGCATGGGCTGTTATCAATTCAAAAGCGGCTTTATACGCATCAAAAGCATCTCGTGTTTTCTCCATTAACGAAAGAATAAGCGCTTGATAAAATTTACTCAGTGCATAGCCCTGCATAAACGCCTCCTTTACAGAGAGTTCAGCAGCGGCTTCTATTGTGTCTAAAGCTTTTTTAAGGTTACCAGTGTTCGCTAAAGAAATAGCAAGGTTAGATAGAGCTAGGCTGGTATTCACTGGGTTACTCACACACGCACCATGCTCAATGGCACTTTCACTGTATTCTAATGCTTTTTCATAGTCACCAAGGCTGATATATACACTGCCTATATTAAGATTTAAAAATAACCCTAACTGGTGATCTGTGGCGCGAGTGTCCATTTCTGCCTTAGTAAAATAAGGCAAAGCACGATAGAAATCGCCTTGTGATGCAAAAATGCTTCCAAGATAGATACTGGCGTAGGAGACCAGTGATATCGGAACATCCACTTCTTTATGGTTAATAAAATCTTGAAAATACGAAGTCGCTAAAGTGAAATCACCCTGCCCAAACGCGTCCACCGCATTTAGGTACTGAGTGTAATAAGGCTCTAACTCTACGCCATGCATACTACTTATCTGCATTAATCGGCTACGTGCGAAATCTATCGCCTCTGAGCTTTTGTCACCATGAAGCTGTGTCAGTAATGAAATTGCTTCAAGATCGGCTGTCGTAGAATTTGAAACTGGAGCCGTAAGTGTACCCATATTTTCACGCTATAAAAGTTGCTACATTATTAAACACAGCATACCGAAAAGTCATTTGAATAACTACAATCCTATTCAACCAACCTAAATGAGTAAAAATTCATTCACGAATACGAATTATTTTCCTCTAACAATATTTTTAGAGCTTTAATTTTAGCCAACTATTACCCGCTGAATGCTTCGTAAAAGCTTTATGTTAAAGGCGAAAACTTTCATTTTTATAAGTTCAATTTACCAGTGAAACGACTCACTTCAGTTTTCAATTCTGAATATCGATATTAACGACATAAGTCATTAATATTATGCAAGAAATGCGACATAAACCACTAGAAGATGCATTGCATGCAGTTGCACCAATATGATTAAATTCATCAATATTTTAGGTATTATAAATTGGATGTAATTATATGATATGGAATAAGTTTTATCAGATGACGCCAGCATTATCTATGTTAGCTTTAGTTGGGTGCGGTGGTGGAGGTGGCGGTTCATCAACTACTGCAGTTAATGTTGCACAAACCAGCTATCAAATGGAATCTGGCGCGTTTGAACAACCCTCTGTAAACATCCCTTTCAGCGTAAACTATAACGCAGGGGATAACCTCTACTATGGGATCATGAATGACAGTGGGAATTTGATATCTCGTGTTGAATACAACATCAATAACAATGCAACGGGTCACGTCAGCGTATACTTAAAACCTGGTTATGAAGTTGGTAACGGGACAAAATCTACAACAGCTCAGTTTGCAATTTGTCACGATGAATACTGTAGCCAACACTATTCTGGTTCGCCAGTCGCCATCACTTTAACCAACAAAGTGACACTGGATCATAAAGTGGAACTTGCCGTTCCTAAAATTGAAACAGTAGCAGAACTCACTGATGTAAACGTATACCAGAATGTATCTGATGCCATCAACCTTTCAGGTTCTGACCTACAAAACCTTCGTGTAGAAGCTCGATCCAATAGTTCATTTATTACATCCGTTACCCCTTTCATTAGTCCCTCTAATATCGGGCTTAATATGAGCTTAGAAACGCCATCAGTAGTTGGCTTTGGCTCATTTAGCGCCACTCTTAATGTAGATGTGTGTTACGACTATAATTGTAACTATCCGATTGAAGGCAGCCCATTAACCGTTCCTGTTAGCTACAAGATCAACAACACTTCACCAAACCCTGATCCGAATCCAAATCCAAACCCTGATGGAGGCACCCCAACAACACCAAGCATTTCCGTTATCGACTTTGATAATGCACCGACCCACAACACTGTCGATGCGATTTATTCCGATGCATTAAATGTAATTGCTGTTGTATCTGATAGTCCAAAGAACGCGATCTACTTTTATAGTCTGAACGATGCTACAGCTTATGAGATCGATCTTCATAGATCGCCATCAGCCGTCACTGTTGATAACAGCAATGGTACTAATCGCTTTGTGGTCGGCCATGACGCGATGATAACGACACTTGAATACAACGTCTCTTCGCCAATAGATACTCAAGTATCGAATATCTACCATTCTCATGATATTTTTGATTTAACTACTAATGGTAGTTACGTTTGGACTTTACCAAAAACGGATCAATGGGTTGACCTACAAGTCATTAACCTTGATAGCGGCTCTGTAGAGTCTAGAAGTGACTGGGGGTACTACGAAAAAACAGTACTCAAAATCAGCCCTAACAGCCAAGCTTTCTACAGTTTAGATACGAATATTAGCCCTGAAGATGTCGCAAAGACGGACATTTCTGACCCGGAAAACCCAGCAAGCCCTGTCGATTCCCCTTACCATGGTGATTACAGTTTCTGTGATAATTTCTGGTTTAACCATACTGGAACATTCATCTACACGCAGTGTGGAGTAAGATTGAACGCGTCAAGTAATGCTGGGCTTGATATGACTTACGCAGGAAAAATTACTTTGCCAGAACTCAGCTCATGGCCTTACTCTTCTACAATTCAGACTCTGGACGAATCACACGATAGCACCAAAATTGCTTACTCTCTTGAAGGTCAAAGTAACAAGGTAATGGTGTTGACTTCAAACCATTTGAATCTGTCAGAAACAATTACTCTTCCGAATACCACAATAGGAAGTAACACATACACCACCGTGCCTAAGTTTGTATTTTATGGCGCTGACGGTAAGCTAAATATCGTTGCTAATGCTACGGTAAACGGAACGACACACACCTCAATATTGCAACGCTAGCTCTCATTGCAAGGTTAACTATTTATTGAACTCTAGCTATATATTGAAGCTCTAGATATATAGCTGGAACATACACTGAGATAGCTAAGCTTATAACAAAAAAAGACCTCGCATTGGCGAGGTCTTCTTCAAAAATTTTGACGGGTTTAGTGATAATACCACCAGCCTTGTAATGCCCAACTATAATAACTGAGTCCCGCTGTTTTTCCGATAACTGCCTTCTCTTCGCCCCTTTTTATGCCATACGAAATTTTCTCATCACCAGGAAATAAATGATCACCGTACTTAGCTGTTGGACCTAGTTCTACGGTATTCATGCTGCCAAGAATGAATACCAATTCGCCAATTTACCCATTTCAAGTTGCTGAATTATGTTCAGTCCATTCGGGTAATGAACGTTTGTTCGTCATCCACAAAAGCCACAAAGCCGCCATGATAGATAAACACCCTACCACGCCCCTCAACTAGGCAGGCAAGCTGTGGGTTCAAATCTTCTTCATTACCCTTTCTTTGATAGGTGCCAGTATCGGTGATTACGCCGCTGAATGTGGGCAAATATCCGTAAGCACGCTTGGCTTGATCAATCAGGCTCAATTCGCTAATGGTAGAGAAGCAAGATGGAATTGTACCTGCTTCTTCGATAAACATAGTTTTCAGTTCTTCAAAAGCTGTAATCACCAGCCAGTCAATGCCGTTAGCATGATGGATAAACATTGTTTATAAATACCTAGTTTCTCGATAATTTTGATGCGGAGATTCTATCACTATCAGCGACAGAACGTAGTAGAGATTGAGTAGCTAGAGGTCAGAGTTTAAGTCTTAGATCACTTCTATTTAATGAAAGTACTGTCGCACTAATGGATAAAACGAGTCGTTCACAACCGCAATGTAGATCTGTTAGTGGCTCTGTGCTCCCAAAAAGGCCAGCATCATCAATGCTGACCTGTGCTTAGGATTTAGAAGTCAAGCTGCACCAATAAGCCGACTGTGCGCGCTTTTTGTAGAAGTGGGGATGCGGTATATACCTCTCCTCGAGCTTCGAAAAGTATAACGTCGTTTGAATCGAACAAGTTATTCGCAAATAGTTTGGCATGGCCATAATCGAATACATAAGCAATAGATGTATTGACAGTGGTATAGCCAGAGATCTTTCCTACTTCGTTATTGTCTGTCGTTGAGTAGTAATCTCCAACGTACTGAACGTTACCATTGAACTCAAAATTACTTAGCCAATAGTTCAGCCCTGCAGCACCAGTAAACCCAGGAGCACGAGCAAACTCTTTGCCTTCATAGATATTCTGGGTACTATCGCTAAGTTCAGTTTTCAATAGACCCATATTAGCGAAGACACTCAAGTCTTGTGTTGCATACCAATCGATTGTGGCTTCTGCACCATAAGACTTTGCATCATCCAAGTTCGAGATCTCTGCGCCAGTTAACTGTTGCAAATTGTCGTAGTCGTTATAGAACACATTTGTTGTCAGCTGCAGACTTTGATCCATTAAGCGATGACGAGTAAATATTTCATAGTTCCAAACAGATTCTTTGTCGAACATGTACGTTGACCCTGCAATGAAATCAACGCCGGCACCACCTGAGCCAAATCCTTTTGCTGCACTCACACCAAAGGTGTTGTTTTTGTCTGAGTGCCACGCCAAGGCTAACTTAGGTAGGAAGTCGTTATAGGTCTTATCAAGCTCTAGAGCAAACGCCCCGCTCCCCCCCTGCCTAAAGCGTTTCTCACTTTCATAACGACCGACCGCCGTTAGTACCAAGCTTGGGGTTAGGTTATAAATGGCTTGCAAGTAAGCAGATTGGGTCTTAGTTTCATCCTCATAGGAACCCATGCCATCAATAAAATCATCTTGGCTATTACTGAAATATCTTACCCCAGCTAAAAGATCCAGTTGCTCCGAATCAGAGACATATCTAATGGTTGGCTCAATATGGTATTCCTTACCTTGAATTTCTGCGGTGAATCTATCACCTGTTGGAACAATACGTTCGATTTCGAAATCAGTATAGTTGGTGTTAAATGCCAACTCGATATTAGATGTCGCAGCGTAGGTTAGATCCCATACATAGCTATTCGAATGTCCTTCAGACACCGGACGTTTCGAAGGGAATGGGGCAAACTGTGAATCGTCAGGCTCATACTCACCCTGCGGAGCACGATGGTCATTATGTGAAATGCTAAGCGTCGAAGATAGATCCGGTATTTTACCAGGTTCGATAAGTAACTTAGCTCGAATGACGTTTGACTCAATTTCTTTGGAATCCCCCGCAGGTTCATAGCTAACCAGCGCTACAGAACTTTCTTGATACTGCCTATCAGCACTAATACGAAATGCGACCTGATCATCCACCAGAACATCGTTATATACGATGGCGGTCTGTTGGAGGCTATTGTTTCCCAAACCACCTTTAACTGAAAATTGACGCTCAAAAATAGGGGCGTTAGATTTCAAAACTACTGTTCCGGCAATGGAGTTTCGACCTTGTATATAGCTTTGTGGACCAAGATAAACCTCTGCCTGCTGCATATCCCACATTGAATTTTGCCCATAGGCGAGTTCATTGTAGGTCAGCGATCGTCCATCTAAAGAGACATTTAGCCTAGGCTTTGAACCTGAAATAAAAGCTGCAGCACCCACGCCAGGTCCAGAGCCATCAACTCCTCGCACCGTCGCAATCTGGTTTCCATAGCCAGTATCAACAATGTTTGGGCTCATTCTCAGTAAGTCCTGAGTCGTATTAATGCCCTTTTCCTCCATTGAATCTTGGTCATAAACAACAACACTTGCGCTGGTTTCTTGGAGAGCACGCTCGGATTTGTCACCGTATACCACGATAGTAGGTACTATAGCGTCTTTGGTCTCTTCTTCGGCAGCGGCAAGTCCTGATTGCATACCAAAGCAGACAACTGCAATTGATGCAGCAAGAGTACTGAGTGGGTATCTGCTTGACTGGCTTTTCGCTAAGCGCTCTATAGGCACTAATTCCATTTGGTCATTCTCCTAGATTTTTTCTGGTCGCCGTATAACAAGCTACTTTGGCTTGCATTACCTCGGTTTAAAGTTCGTTGGGGTACGGCTTCGCACTGCTTGTTAATTTTCCGACACGTTTATCACGTGGCAATAGTAATAAGACCATGTTCTAAATAAGTATTTAGCCGAAGTGCTGGCTTACTTTTAGTCGCACATGTCTCTGATTTGTACGGTTTAGTTATCTTGTTATTTGGATTCAATTTTTGATAACAATTCTCATTTACAGGCGTATCTTACTAAGGGTTGTAAGCACATACTTCTGAATTTGTGCTTTTCGAACGAACAAACGAATTGGGTTGTTGGAGGTCAATACGATAACGAGTTACGCGAAAATTTTACTGAGTCGAATGCTGAAGAATTCCCGACAATTTAACGGAAAATCATCAGGTTATTGTGGTATCACATCTTGCCATATGGTCAAAGAGTCAGGTGAAAGCTAGTTAAGACTCACACTACGTCTGGTATCAAGGGAGCTTTAGGTACAACCATAGGTGTACTTGTGACTGGGTCTGAAATAATTAAGCTATCTAAGCCGAACACTTGCTTAACTAAAGACTCGGTCATTAGCTCATTAGGGGAACCTTGAGCCACAATTTTACCGCCACTCAATACAACCAGGTTATCGGCGTAGCGGCAAGCTTGGTTCAAATCATGTAGTACAGCAACGATGGTGTTGCCCTGCTGTTGCTTGAGCTTTTTAAATAACTCAAGCAATTCAAGTTGGTGGGAGATATCTAAATAGGTCGTTGGCTCATCTAACATTAGGATTGGCGTTTGTTGTGCCAACAACATCGCAATCCAGACCCGCTGCCGTTGACCGCCAGACAAAGCATCAACCGAATGCTCGGCAAACTCTTCAACACGTGTGACACGCATCGCTTGTTTTACTGCACGCTCATCTTCTATGCTCCACTGGCTAAATAATCCTTGATGAGCATGGCGTCCACGTGCAATTAATTCTTCCACCGTAACCCGATCTGGGGTGGGAGAGCTTTGAGGCAGAAAACCTAACATTTTAGCGACCTCTTTACTCGGCATACGCTGGATCTGTTCACCATTTAAAATCACATGTCCCTGCTTTGGTTTTAGCAAGCGACATAGGCTTTTTAGAAGCGTCGACTTACCGCAGCCATTAGGTCCAACGATGACCGTTAATTGCCCACTCGGTATAGTGACATCGAGAGCCTCACATATGATCTTTGAGCCATATCCAAGCGTTAGATTTTCAGCGCTGAGTGTTGAATGTCCATCCGTTACAGAATCAAAAATAGTCATAATAAGTTACTGAGTTATCGGCTTCTGGTGATAAGCCAAAGTAAATAAAACCCGCCAATAATTCCACACACTCTCCCTATTGGTAAGTTGAGATCAATTGGCAATAGTTGAGTAATAAGGTCGGCAATAAGCAGTATCAAAGCGCCCATCAGCGCTGATGAAATAATGGGTAAGTTTGCTGTATTTCTTAACCGAGCCATCAGTTGCGGAGCAGCCAAGGCAATAAAAGCGATAGGTCCAGTAGATGCCGTTGCCAACGCCGCAAGTGCAACGCCTATTAGTGTCATTATCAGTCGAAGTTTTAATACTCGAATGCCAACCGACTGGGCACGTAACTCTCCTAGTTCTAGCCCAGCCATTGCCGCTGAAAATAGCTTGACTAGCGGTAAAAGCAAAACTACTCCAAATAGTACTGGTAATGCGTGTTCCCATGTTCTGGCATGCAGCGATCCCGCCAACCATAGATTGCCTGTAATAGCGCTATCTATCTCTCCTTTCACTAGCAACAGACCGTTAAACGCACTGAGTATTGCTCCAATGCCAATGCCAGTTAGCACTAGGTTTTGACGCTTGATAGTACCGCCTTGATAAGATAGAGCCAGTACTACCGCAGCCGTTGCAAAACCGCCGACAATTGCTCCAATAGCAACTTGAATTGAACCACCGGAAAAATAGATGATCTGAATTAACGCTCCAGCAGCCGCTCCTGAGGTGAAACCTATAATATCGGGAGATCCTAATGGATTACGGGAGATAGACTGGAAGATCGCGCCAGAAACCCCAAGAGCGGCGCCGGCAAACACAGCAGTAATGACCCTAGGAAAGCGGATATCCCACAAGATTTTAGCCTGAAAGCCACCGTCAGTTCGATCCGAAGAAAGTAACAACTCCAAAACCTGATGAACAGTGATCGGTAATTTTCCCACGCTAAGGGCAAAAAAAATAAGAGCACACAAGCCAAGGGCCATGATAGCCGCGATCGATATATTCTTTGTATTCATCACAACGGAAACAGACTTACACCGCAAGGCGTACAAATGTCGAGAAGAAAGCACTTTAGTAACTGTAAACACACTAACGCCTAATCAAGTACAAGAAAAACGGTCCACCGATTAATGCAACCATAATACCGGCACTTATTTCATCTGGGTAACCAACGATACGACCCAATATATCGGAACTGAGAAGCAATAAAGCTGAAATCAGCATAGAGGTAGGTAGAAGTTTTTTATGATCGGAGCCAACCATCAACTTGGTAATATGAGGGGCAGTCAAACCAAGAAAGCTAATAGGTCCTACTGCTGCCGTAGCGCTACCCGCCAATATTGTCACAACAATAAATGAACCAGCCCAGACAAATCTAGGGTTGATACCTAGTGTCAGACCTTTTTCAAAACCCAATACAATTGAATTTAGAGGCTTAGCTAATGCCAAAGACAACAACAGCCCTACCCCAATAAATAGAGAAACCGAATACAACACATCATAACTGCGCCCTTGTAATGACCCGACCGACCAATGACGGTACTGGTGGAATACTTCTTGATGGCTATTGATAGTGATTAGGCTGGTGACAGCCAAGAGCATAACCGTTAGTGCAGTACCTGATAAAACGACTCGTACGGCATCAACCTTTCTCCCTTTTCCTGCGATAAGGTAGACCAACACACCTGTGATCGCAGCACCTAACAACCCTAACCACACATAAGTTAATAAGTTCGTCACCCCAAATATGGAAATACCTAGCACGATCATAGTCATCGCTCCAGCATTGACACCAAGGATCCCGGGGTCAGCTAATGGGTTACGAGTGATCGCTTGCATGATGATACCCGAAACACCAAGCGCGGCTCCTACAGCCACAGCAAGCAAGGTTCTAGGAATTCGCAAGTGGTGAACAACGAGGTGTTCAGAGTTGGTGTCATCAAAGTAAAACAACGCTTTAAGGGTTGTTGCTACTGCAATATCTCGGGAACCAATAAATATGCTGATTAGCATTAAAACAGGCAAACTAATAAGGGCAGCAATCAAAACGATATTTACTTGTCGCTTATTTCTTCGAGCAACAGTATGGGCTAGTTGATTCATTTCAATCGGTATTTTTTTCTGACACAATAATTAACTAGCTTCCAAATCGCGCAAGCATATTTTTGATAATGTCTCTGGAACTGTAGAGATCCACTCGAAAGGTGTTCTCTCCTAACCCATAAACTTGCTGGTTTTTCACCGAGGGTAAGTTTTTCAATACCGCATCAGACATCAAGCTCTGAGCTCGCTCGTCAGAAGCCTCAAGTAAAAAGCTAGTTTCAGCCTTAAGTTGGGTCAACTTTTCATAATTAACTAAAACAAAATCGCTATGAAAGGCTGGGCCGGTATGCCAACTATGATCCGGTGATTCGAGTTCAAATCCCAATGCCGAGAGTAATAGCGCATGCGCCCCTTCCGATTGCGCTACTGCATTGGTCACTCCCGGTCCGTGGTAGCTAATAAGATTAGCTCTACCATCAGGCAAGTTTAATTGCCCTTTAGCGTCCGCAACCAACTGGTCAAATTCAGCAACAATATCTTCAACATGCTTTTCACTGCCCAACGCATCGCCTAGTTGCTTAGCTAATTCCTGCCAAGATTGAGTGCTGTAATCTACGATAATAGTTGGGGCAATGGAGCGAAGCTCTTTAACTTGGTTAAGCGCCGAATCTGCACCAGATGTAGATACAACAATCAGATCTGGCTGCTCAATATAGGCAGATTCAATGTCCACACTACCAGCCGGCCACAACTTATTTACCGAACGTTGATTAGCAACTGACTGCCATTGTCCAAAAAATCCCCCTGTAATATCAGTAGCGCTTGCTATTAAAGGTGCGTCAATGGCGAGTAAGGTACCTGTGATACTGACCGAGGTAGATAGCACCCTAACTGGTTTTGCTGGGATAATTGTCGTACTTCCATCGTCATTAACAAAGCTCTTTGGCCAGGCTAGCGCAGCGGTTGAAACTGTGGCTGTCAGTACAGTGACCAAAGTTAAGATTATCTTTTTCATTATTGATTAAGACCCATAAATATATTTTTAAAAATAACGAGTTAAATAGAATAAATTAGGAAGCAAGGTCTGCGTTGGTTATCGTAATTCTATCGGTGACGTGGGTGCTGTCCCACTGCTCGGGGCTATAAGGAATTGCGTATAGTTCTTTATCAAGAAACATTTGCAACTGGCATGTGCGTGCTGTTGAATCTATCCCATCGCGCTGACCATGTGCTAATAACACCTGTGGAACAATCGTGTCATCTTTCCATTGGGTTAACTGAAGATATGCTGTACCAAACAAGATGTAGGCAAAACCTTCACGGGTTAACTCTGCGGGCATTTCTCCGTTGAGAATACCTTGCTCATAAGATCCGCCATGCATGGCTATTGGGTGGTTTTCTGCGGTCTGATAGAGCACGCTCCCCCACGCAGTATCTAATGCAAAACCAAGTTGCTCTAACTCTATAACAGACTGCTCTAGCGCAGCCAAAATCACTTTCTGGCTTTGTAGTGTAGTTGAGATTTCTGAGTCCACTTCTGGATCACCAAACCCTGCCACTCTAACCAGCTTCGCCTGAACAAGCTTGCCCCACAGCTGATGAAACAATAACGCCCCACGGCTGTCTGCGTTGTTTTTCCTATCCCAATTCGCAAGCACGTAAAAAGCTTGCTTGGTCAGTGCTGAACAATCTCTCGGCTCTAAACTTAATAGCCAATCAAGGAAAGTCTCAGCAGCATAGTTGCGATTATCAAACACTACCTCTAGCACTTGTTGAGCACTTATCTTTCCATTCGAGCTGATCTCCTTGATTCGCTTATACGACATTATTAGGCGAGGATCATAGTCGAGCCTTGCGGCTGCCAATGTGTGCTGCTGTTTATGCTGGCCAAATACAGATGGATAGTCAGGCTGCTGCTTACCAAACTCACTGTACTTATAGCTGTTGTTGGTATTATGGATAATGCCACGAGAGATAATGTTGGGATAAAATGATTTAGCGGCTTGCAGTGGTCTCTGGTGTTTATCACGGAACGAGTTTTTAGTTTGGCTGCCATCCAAAACGTTAAACGCAACGCCTTCAATACCTACATGAGCGCTTGCCATAACTTCGTCGGTGATCGGTGGAACATTACCCGCCACTACGTAACCCACATCGCCATGTTTATCTGCGACAACAAGCTGGCAAAGCACGCCGCGGTGTTGCTCTATCTGCTCGATAAACTCTCGGGTTGAGCGAGCCTTCGCCGCCGATAAAAACTGATCCAAGCCCTTAGCATTTCTCTCACCTGGATTAGTGATTGCATACCAACCTGCTGGCTTGTTTGGTGATTGAGGAAGATGGAAAAGCGTCCCTAAATGTGACTGTGCAAACTGGTAGGATTGAATGGTGATTTCACCAGATTCTTGTCGTGTTTCAATATCGATTCTGCGTATAGTCGCAGACTGGTATTCACCATCCACCAAATACTTGAACGAGTCTTGCTTAAGCTTAACGTCCATAAGCTGCATCACGTAAGGTGTAACTGTCGCGGCATCCAAAATACTCCAAGAGACATCGGCATTGTACCCCGTCAGCGGTAGCGGAAAACCTAAGAAAGTGGTGCCTGCTGCATCAAGTTCACCCGGAATCGTGAGATGACACTGGTGCATATAAATACGTAATTGATGCGGATTTCTTTGCCATGCAGAATGGGGATTACCAACCAAGATTGCACGACCATCTTCAACAAAATCGCCACCGTAGGCCCAAGCATTGCTGCCAAAGCCTCCTTCGACTTCAACTGGTGTGCTATGAGGGGAAATCATATCGCTTGGGGTATTAGCGTTAATACCATTTGCTGGCGTATTTAAATTAGTTGGTGTAACTGAGTTGGTTGATGCGACTACATTAGCTGATGCAACTAGATGAGGGCCAATTTCAATCAGCTCCTTCATTACCCCAAAACGCATGGTAAAGCGAACAACGTCCTCGACTTCAAATCTAACCATAGGTTCTTGACCAACGATCTGTTGGTATTCTGTCTCAGATAGACTATCAACAAAGTAATTCAGGCCATTTACATAACCAAAAACATAATCTTGAGTCTCTGGGTTTAATTGTTTCAGCTCTTCTTGTACCCATTCATCGGGCACCCTAAGCTTGAACATTAAATCAGAATTGAGGTTGGTAGTTTTGAGAAAACCTAAGGTCGAAAAGGCTTCAGGTCCATAATATTTAGAGCGTTGACCACGCATTGCAATAGCCTGCCCCACAAGTTCAATCAACCGATCTCTGGCATGAGCATACCCATAACCAAACCCTAAGCTTTCATAGTTATCGGCTTGGATCCGCGGTACGTCTTTGTCGGTCCAAACGATCTCTACTTGGTCAAATTTACCTTGGTTTTTATAGATTAACGTTTTGCTCTCTGGAACCGATTGAGAAAACTGAGTCATGCTTTTTTTAATCCTAATACTCGCGATTACCCGACACTCGCCCAGCAACCAGTCAAGACAACAAACGAATCTATTTGATGATCTCAAAGCTACTTTCTCAATGTCCTTCCTTTTTGATATGATAATCATTATCATTACCAATCCAGTGATAATACGAAGTTTGCTACCTCTTTACTTCTGAATTTGTGCTTTTTCCAAATTTAAATTGTATTGAGAAAACCAGGCGCAAGTATTGAATCAACACACAACCAAGTTATGGATATACGAAACGATTTATATGGAAGTAACAAATAAAACCATTAACAATGCCATTGAATACATTTTCGATAACCTAACCAGCGAGCTAGGTGTAGAAGAAGTTGCAAACCATTGCAATTTATCAAAATTTCACTTTAGTAGATTATTTAAACAATCTACTGGCGAGAGTATTTACTCGTTAATCAAACGCCTAAAAATGGAAGACAGTGCCATCGTGTTAGGTACTAATACAAACAATAGTATTACCAATATTGGCTTAGGCTACGGATACAGCTCATCCAACTACAGCTCAGCATTTACTAAGCACCACGGGATCTCTCCAGCAAAATATAGAAAACTCAAAAAAGATAAGAAATTTGACTTGGTAAGCCATTTCGACGGGTCAAAAATCATATACCAAGAGTTTGAATACTATAATAAAAATGCTGTAATTCGAGACCTAGAAGATATACGAGTACTCTACCGACGCTACATTGGTGACTATGGTGATCTTCTTCATCAATGGCCGAAATTTATCGACGAGCATAGGAGTCTCATCCAAGATGATTCACAGTTAATTGATGTGTGTTACAGCGACCCGAATATCACAGACAAAAGTCGTTGTGTTTATGATATCTGTATAAAAATAGATGGTGATACTGTTTTACCGCCTCATGTAACCACAAACACTCGTGTTATCAAAGGCGGGAAGTTTGCCTCTTATACAGCTAAAGGCAACCCAAGTGACATAGCACATGACTATAAAGGCGTTTTTAATGTTTGGCTGCCTAGCAGTGGTTATAGCTTGGATAATAGAATCAGGTTTGATTCATATAAAGTAGTCAATCCAGAAGAGCAATATTTCGAAGTTGATATTAATCTCCCAATTCAATAGTAATTAATACGACCTACATTTTTCTAATTAGTCTTAGATCTAGTTGGACAAAATAGCTGATTTATTAAGGTGTTGGTTGACGTTATGTATCAATGAATTCTCCCCAAACTAGAGCCCCCTTTTACGGGTTCAAAAATCGGAAAATTTGCGAAAAAGCTGGGGGTTTCTTTTATCTTTATCTGTATCTTTATCTTTATCTTTATCTTTATCTTTCTGACATTAAACGGATACATAGCTGATCTTCATAGCGAGTTGGACGTATAAGCTTCTTAAAAGGAAGAAAATACTATGGTCACCGTCTATGTAAGCATTGGAAGCAACATTAACCGCGAACATCACATCACCGAATCTCTCAAAGCATTGAATCATCGTTTCGCCCCCCTGCACATTTCTAATTTCTACGATTGCGAGCCTGTCGGTTTCGAAGGAGATAACTTCCTAAACCTAGTCGTTGGGTTTGAATGTGACCTCCCTGTCGCCGAGCTGGTTCAGGTTCTACATCAAATCGAATCAGAAAATGGACGCCAGCGTGAGACTAAAGCCTATGCTTCACGAACAATGGATATCGACATCCTTCTTTATGGTGATCAAGTGGGTATTATCGATGGAGTAGAACTGCCAAGAGGTGAGATAACCGAGTACGCTTTTGTGCTCAGACCGTTAGTCGATGTTGCCGCGCAAGAACTTCATCCCACTCTAGACATCTCTTTTCAGCATCTCTGGGATAACTTCGATCAGTTTAGCCAGAAAACCAAATCCGTCCCTTTTAAGCTCAGTTTCACTTAGTCCTTACAACTGCCTATAAAGAACGGCTGATCTCATAATCGCGTGAGCTTTACTGATCTTTTCTTAAAACAAGCACGTAACTGACTTCACTTCCTAAGGATTGGACACTGTTATGAACCACAACGCCATTATTACCATCACAAATCTCAGACTAAGAACCTTCATCGGCTTCAACGAAGAAGAAAAGTCTAAGCAGCAAGACATCGTTATCAATGCAGAAATCCACTACCCCGCAAACAACCTTTGCCTCTCTGATGATGTGGACAACGCGCTTAACTACAAAAACATCTGTAAGAAGATAATTCAACACGTTGAGTCTGGAAGGTTTCTGCTTTTAGAAAAATTAACCAGCGATGTGCTCGGCATTTGTATCGACCATTCATGGGTGCGATACGCTCAAGTGAGAATTGACAAGCCTCATGCGCTACGTTTTGCCGACTCCGTCTCGCTCACCCTGAGCTACGAAGCAGACAACGACAATCATTCATAAGGAGAGAGTCATGCTAAACACAGAAGCAGAAAAAGTTAGAGAAGCTTTGCTCGCAAAAGGACTTGAAACCCCAATGACAGCAAGCGAGATGACTCCCGACCAAAAGTACAACCGAATCAAAGGGCTTTTAACGGAAGTTGTTAGTACGCTTGGACTGGACTTAACCGATGACAGCCTCGCTGAAACGCCCCATCGCATTGCAAAGATGTACGTACATGAGATCTTTTCAGGGCTCGATTACGATAATTTCCCTAAAATCAGTGTTATAGACAATAAAATGTCAGTTGATGAAATGGTTAAAGTATCGGACATAAACTTAACATCGACGTGCGAACATCACTTCATTACCATTGATGGTTTAGCAGAAGTAGCCTACATCCCTGAAAACAAGATTCTTGGGCTGTCTAAAATCAACCGTATCGTTCGATTCTTTGCTCAGCGTCCTCAAGTTCAAGAACGTCTTACCCAGCAAATCTTAGTTGCTATACAGACTCTCGTTGAAACAGAGAACGTGGCTGTGACGATTAAAGCAACCCACTATTGCGTTAAATCCAGAGGCGTTATGGATGCAAACTCTGAAACCTCAACGACCGCTCTCGGTGGTATCTTCAAAACTAACCCTCAAACTAGAGCCGAGTTTTTAAGATGAGTGAAACGATTCTAATAACCGGCGTGGGAAAGCGACTAGGCTTCGCACTGGCGCAACAACTTTTAGCAGATGGATACAAAGTGGTCGGAACATACCGAAGCGACTATCCTCAATTGCAACTGTTACGCGACGATGGAGCCGACTTGCAGCAGGTAGACTTTTACCAACAAAGCGACGTAGAGGGCTTTCTTCATTACGTTGTTCAAGAATATAAAACGCTCCGAGCCATCATACATAACGCTTCAGACTGGAAACCAGAGAGCAAGAAAAACCCCAGTGAAAACGCAGCGCAAATTATGAACCAGATGATGACAGTTCACGCTACCGTGCCTTACCTAGTCAATCTAACACTCAAAGACCAACTGATGTCTGGCGATAAAACTTCAGACATCATCCACATCAGTGATTACGTTGCGGAAAAAGGCAGTAAAAAACACATCGCTTACGCTGCCAGTAAAGCTGCGCTCAACAACCTAACTCTGTCGTTCTCAGCAATGCTAGCTCCCAAGGTGAAAGTAAATACCATCTCTCCAGCCATGATTAAGTTCAATGAACATGACGATGCGGCATACAAAGCCAAGGCTCTACAAAAAGCACTGATTCCCACAGAAGCGGGCTTTGAGGAAATAATAGATGGCATCAAGTTTGTGTTGACCAGCCACTACATGACAGGAAGAACCTTGCACCTTGATGGCGGCAGGCATTTGAAGTGAAGCCCAAAAATTTTGAGCTTACGGCAGCATAGGGACGTCACTACCTCCCATTAAAGCCTGTCGCCCAGTATTGCCTGTGCCAAATGGTAGCCTCTATCTATCATCTCCTGTGATCGATCAAACTCTAATGTGCCACAGGCATTGCGAGGAAGCTCAAGCGTAATATCGGCAGGGTAAGCTGCCAATTTTTGGCGAGCAATGGTCGATTGCATCGCATCAAACGCTTGGTTAGCAATGTCGTAGGCAGCAAAATTGAAACTCATTTTGCTTTTCACACTGCTACCTAGATTATCGATAAAATGAACAACCTTCTCGTGCAGGTTACTCTCTTTTGTTGGTAGCGAAACAGGTGCCGTTTCCTGCTTAACCGTTTCAGGTTCACCACCTAAATTCACAGCTAGCGTAAAGTCTGTCTTATCTCCGAAGGTTGGCGCAATCGGTACGGGATTAAGCACGCCACCATCAATCAGCTCTTCGCCATTAATAACATGGGGTGTGAAGAACAATGGCAAAGAGATAGAAGCGCGGATGGCATCAAACAGAGAGCCTGATTGCAACCAAACTTCTTTTTCATCGGCGACATTAGCGGCAACAGCGGTATAAGAAATAGGAAGATCTTCAATTGAAATCTCACCGATCAATCCACGCAGCGTGTCGATGATCTTGTCCCCTTTGAAGATACCACTCGATTGCCATGAAAAGTCCAACATCATCGCCATATCCGATTGGTCGATACTGGTGACCCACTCTTCAAATTCATCCAACTTACCCGCCGCGTAGACACCACCGATAAGTGCGCCAATTGAACAACCAGAGATAGATTTTATCTGATAGCCATGCTCAATGAGCCAGCGGATGATTCCAACGTGAACCAAGCCTCTTGCGCCACCACTACCCAGTACCAATGAGATCGTTTTTGCCATCGTACTCATCCTTTAATTCATTAGCTTTTTAGTTCTTTCAGCAAGATCATACCACTTCGTGTCACTGTAAGCTGTGTAATGCTTTGAAAACTGCACCACCTGCGTGCCTCTATGTGTCGTGGATTGAGATCGGGCAGCTTAAGTTGATTGCTCAAACTCATAGACTTTAGACTACCGCACTAAACTAAAAGTGAGTCATTCCAGCAAGCCTAAGCACGACTAGGAATCTACTTTTCGTGAGCGCTTGATAAAACAAAAGGTCGCCCACTTGAAAGCGAGCGACCTCTTGTTATTCATTGTGTTTTTGAGCTCATCCTGTAAGTGAGAACAAAGAATTACAACACGCGTAAGCACTCTTCTGGCGACAAGCTCAAGAGCGTATTGGCAAAGTTGATCTTCTCATCGCGCCATCTCAATGCTGCCTCTCGACCGTCTTGTGCGTGTCTGTCGGCCTCAAAATAACTTTTTCTTGGAAGTCCGTCTGCTGGCGTCATCACCATAGATTGTTCATTCAAGCGAAGCGTAAACAAGAACTGACCACGTTGCCCGGTTTGCGCTGCTGGGTGATGCAATGTGGTATCACAGCAATAGCGCCTATCACGCAGTGCGCGGCATGTGTACTCAAAAGCATCTTGAGCACCACGTCCAGGGAACGCGGTATAAACACTGATGCCATCACGTTGCAAAGACTGCTCACCCGCCGCGAGTTGCACCGCATGTTGGATCATCCTAAAGCCTAGAACCACGCCACCAATGCTATTCAATCCACTGTATTGAATTGCGCCTTCTAAGCTCAGATGAAGTTTGTCTTCCCCTTCATAGAGAAAAAGATCAGGCGATGCCCAATCGCTCTTTGGAATAAGCAGTTGAGTAATATCCGAGTGTTCCATGTTGGTCTCCGCAACAATGAGTGTATTTGAGCCCATAAAATACCGTAATGAGAATTATTATCAATGGATTTTAACAAAAAACATTACCCCAAAAAGCACTCGTCGATGGACGTTCTCTGATTCTTTAACACCAAGAATTTCTTGTTAGATATTCGTTTATTACCCATAAATTCATCGCCTACAAACAAGCCAATTCATACTGTTTACCGTCTTTCATATTAACCTTAGAACTCTACGACTAATGTCTAACTAACTGAGACTATTTGTTTTTTTTGGTTTGGTATAAGGTACTAACATCTAAATGTTAATGAATTTTTAATTATAAGTTGACGCATTGTTTGCGCTTCTGCGTGAGTCAATAACGTTTGTTGGAATAACACACCTTAGAGTGTGAACGAAAGGAATCAAAATGAGCAGTACTTTAGAGTCCGTACATATACAAACAGATAAGCCTCAAGCCAATGAGGGTGAACTCACTTATGAACAACAGCATAAACCAAGCTCGGAATTTGATTCCCGAGAACAATATCTAGAGCACGAATTACAAATCATGTCGCCTAAACGCTGGCGTCCCAATTTACCGTTTAAAGATTATCGATTCGAGATAGAAGATACCATCCCAGCGATGGCAGCAACCATTGGTAAGATTGTGATGGTGGGCGCCATTGCAGCAACCTTTGCCGGAGCTCTTGGGTTAAATGAAGGCTTCATTTTAGAAAATGTTCGTTATGAACTGCTCATCGCCTCTGTTTTCATTATTCTTTTCTCTGGCTTCTTACTGCCGACCGCTAACCTCGCCGGTACACACGGTCCACTCATCCCATTAATTCCGATTGTCGTTGCAGCAGGTGGACACCCTATGGCTTTTGGGTTGCTGATTGGCGCTTTTGGCTTAATCTTAGCCATCAGTAAAGGTGGCAGCATGTTGGCAAACCTCACCAGTAAAGGCGTGTGTGGCGGTTTACTGCTCTACCTCGGCTTTGTTGGAACCGCTTCTCAAGTGAAAAAACTGTTCGCGTGGGCAGAGGGGATCGGCATGAGCCATATTGCTTTTGTCGTGATCTTTTGCACCATTATTTTATACGCGTTATTGGAACATTTCCGTAAGCGTTGGCTAGCCGTACCTCTTAGTTGCTTGCTAGGTGGTACTTTAGCTTTTGCCATGGGTGCACCGTTTTCTTTTCAAACCGAGCCAGGTTTACCCAATATGAACCCTATGTATTGGTGGGGAGAAGATACCGGCTGGATGCTAGGCTTACCGACGATAGAACATTTCATGGTGGTTTTACCTTTTGCTATTTTAGCCGTGGCTATGTGGTCGCCAGATTTTCTAGGGCATCAAGTGTTTCAAAAGATCAGCTATCCAAAACGTACTGAAAAAGTACATATGAACATTGATGACACCATGACCACGGCTTCAATTCGTCAAACGTTCGGTTCTCTGCTTGGTGGTACTAACTTTACGTCTTCATGGGGTACTTATATTGTACCGGCGGCGATTGCTAAACGCCCTATTCCTGCTGGCGCTTTGCTGACGGCTCTGTTTTGTATCATCGCCGCAGTTTGGGGCTACCCGATGGATTTAGCTATCTGGCAACCTGTGCTGTGTGTTGCGCTCATTGTTGGAGTATTTGTGCCATTGTTAGAAGCTGGAATGGAAATGACACGAGAAGGGAAAACCACACAATCGGCAGCGATAGTTGTATTTTCTTCAGCGCTCGTTAACCCTGCATTTGGCTGGGCTCTCACCATGCTGTTGGATAACTTAGGCTTAGTCGGTTGTAAAGAACGTAGCAGTGAACTGAGTAGAATGAGCCGTTGGGTATTACCTGGCATTATGTTTATTGTGCTAAGTGGTGTGATGGCGTTGGTTGGCCTTCTACCGGGTATTCCGGCGATTATCCCAAGCTTCCGTTAAGCTCGATTAAGCTTTAGTTTTAGCCGGAACAAAAAGGCCTCGCAATCGCGAGGCCTTAGTTTTATCTATCTAACGGTTACAACGGCCCTTCTTCACTGACTTTAATCGCTGTCATCACTAGCATTCCGCTAGACTAAATTCGATATTGGTGGCATCTGCCCATGAAACTCACCCTGCGCTCCCATAAAACCAAATGTATAAGGCTTCACCTCATCGTAACTTCGACCATCAAACGCTTGTCTTTCACGTAGTTTGTTAAACAGCCAGTTATCTAACATGTTATTGATCTCGATAAACTCATCTTTCGTTAACTCAGCTTTGAAGCTGGTGAGAAAGGCATCATCATCAGACTCAGGCAAGTTAATGACTCGTTCTTGTAGACCACTTAACACCTGCGAGGTGAAATAAACGGGGTATCTAGCCCCTTTTATAAACGCGGTTTCTTTGGGAAAAAGCAACTTACACGCATTATTACAGCCAATGTCGATAAGGCTGAGCTTTTCCAGTTGTCGCAGATACAGGTGCACTGAAGGATCGTTTAATCTGTGTTTTTCTTGAATATGTTGAACGGAAATGTCTTCCGCCAACTCTGACCAAAATGAGAAAAGAGCTGGATTATCAAAAAACGCGTCATCTTGTTCTTTGGAGAAAACGGGAATTGAAGCGACATTCTCTTCTGCTTCTGCAAGAAGCTTTGATAGCGGTCTGCCCGTGAGGTTAGCAATCGTCACTAACCTCTGAATTGACAGCGGTTGCGAACTGTTAAGTAACCTTTTAATACTCACTTCTGAGATCTCAAGTTCCGTAGCAAGTGTGCGATAGGAAAGATTGCACCTTTTAAGCTCTCTTTTAAGCAATTTACATATTTCTAATGATAGTTGTTCGTCCATTTCGCTCCAATCATCTCAATGCAGATACCAAAAGTATCACAATACTATCCTTTCTATTCACCAATTGCACTTAAGTATCAATCAGAGATGATGCCATTTTAAATAAGCAAAGGAACATATTGATGCAACGAAATGAGTTAGTTGTACGATTTGGCATACAACAATATCTACATTGGACAGTAGTTGGGCTACTTATTCCTGTCATTATTCTTATTTTTCAGTCTAGGGGACTAAACCTAACGGAAGTTGGGATTGTCATGGCTGTTTGGATCGGAAGCACGACAATATTAGAGATACCAGTCGGTGGCCTTGCTGACACCATTGGACGAAAAAAAACATATTCGTACTCGCTAGTACTTACTCTACTTGGCTATCTCAATCTACTCTATGCAAATAGCTTGAGCAGTATCTTAATTAGCGCCATGTTCTTAGGCGCTTCTAGAGCCGTTTACTCCGGGACTCTCGACGCATGGTTCTATGATGCATTTGATCGTATCCCTGGAGATAATTCGTACCATACAGCTATGGCAAAAGTTAATGTGTTTGTTACCGTAGGGCTAGCAACCGGATGTCTGTTCGGTGGTGTTTTACCTAACAGTATGGTGAGTTCATATTTTGAGTCATTTGACTCGTATGACATCAGTATTTTCGTCACTAGCGTATCAAGTATTATCTTGCTTTTTCTGACACGGCTATTGCTTCCTGATGAGCAGAAAAGAATCAAAGAAAGCCACAAAAGCACCATCATAATCGCGGTAAAAACGAGTGTTCAGGCACTTAACTTCTCTCTAAACCACTGGACGTTAAGGTTAGTTATTCAGGCAACACTCGTATTTGGCGCAACAATGAGTGCTGTTGAAAACCTCTGGCAACCCTACCTATCAGAATTAATGGTAATGCAGTCCAAAGATTTAACACTTTTTGGCATCATATCGGCACTGTACTTCTTGGTGTCCGCTTTATCGTCAATAGTGTCCGTTCCCTTGTTAAAAGTGTTTGGCGGTTCTCACAAGGCTTTAATGTTTGTGACTCGCGCACTTGCCGGCCTGTCGCTGATCTTACTTGCCAACACCAGCAACACCATGAACTTTGCTCTACTGTATTTGGCGTTTTTCTTTCTCCTAACAATGGGCAACAACTCTGAGCAGGTATTACTTAATGAAAATACTCCAGAAGAGATGCGATCAACAATTTTGTCCATAAGTTCTTTCGCCGTTACAGGTGGCGGCGTACTGGCTTCTTTAGCTTTGGGATTCATTTCTGAGTATTACGGCATATCCCTTAGTTGGATATTGTGTGGTTCTGTACTCTTAATCTCTTCGCTTTATTTCCTCGGCTGCCGTGAAGTAGTCAAAACAGAGTCTGTGTGAAAGCCTCCCCCTCGAATGGGGTGACCCGATCTCTTGAGATATAAGAATGAGGGGGAGAACATTCTTTGTCGCTGAACACATTGCAGCACATGTAGCGATCGGTATTCAGTTCCTCCCCTTTTCCGTAACCAACAAGAGATTGGAGATGTAAACCAAGGGGAGGTTAGGAGGGGATTATCAGCCTATTCTCACGCGCAAGCGCCCTACTTCACTGACTTAACCGCTTTCATCAACGTTGTGTTGAATTGCTGTGGTTGCTCTAGCATAGGGAAATGACCTGAGTCTTCAATGTAGTAAATACTGTAATCCTTGATGTGTTTCTTGTTCGCTTCTGAATCGGTTGGCCATAGGCGAGCATTCACCAATATTACTGGCACGTTCACGTTCTCATACACGCGGTGAGCTTCGCCTGTCACGTATTGGCCTAGATAATGGCGGAACTGGTTTATCGCGATAGCTGGCGGTGCTGATGCCATGTCTTGCGTTACCCAATAAAGTAAATCCGTGTCTACGTCTTTTGGTAGCGAGTCTTTCACGAACATAGTAATGCCTGCTTGGAAGTCTACTTCAAACGGTTTGGTCATTGCATTTAAGTCGCTTTGTGAAACCGCAAGTGCGACGTTTTGCGATGTGTCGACACCAATAATGCCCTTCACTCTTTCCGGCATCAGTTTAGCGGCTTCTGCAATAACACCACCCGCCATAGAATGACCGACTAAGATGACGGATTCGAGTTGTTCTTTTTCAATTACCGCTTTGATGTCTTCAGCGAATGCAACCATGGTGTACTCTTCGCGGTTGAACGATGAGTTACCGTGCCCGGCTAAGTCCATGGTGATGACTTGATACTGCTTTGAAAACTCACTCACTTGGTTTTGCCACAGCCTGCTGTCTAAGCTCCAACCATGAATAAAGATCAGCGCCGTATCCCCACTTCCGCTTTTGCCATACGCAATTTGCTCACCATCGTGAGATATCGCGATACCATACTTAACCGTTGAGTCATGAGCCATGGCATTGATGCTACCAAGTGCCATAAATACCAAGAATGTAATTTTTAGAATTAAACGTTTCATAATGTCTCTCTACTTACTTTAAAGGAGACACAGAAAGCGCCCCTCTCAATCAATGTAGTCACTATAAAGTGTGAAGTTGTAGACGGGTCAAGGGGGATTTAGATAAAAGTTCTTCTGTTGTGGTGACTTGAGCAACTCATTTTTGCCTCATTACGCTTTAGTGCGATTACTCAGCAACAGATTACGCTACTGAGTTTGCGATACTTGTAGTTATGGCAAAGCGCAGAACATTGCTTATGCTCTAGAATTTGTAGTTATAGTTGATAAACCAATCACCTTTATTATCAGGGTAGAAGTATACCTTTTGACTTGAGTCTGGACCAAAAAACGACATATTTAAGGTATATTCTAGGTTGAGTAGGTTCATCCCAACGAAATTTATCCAAAATACATCTTCATTTATTTTGCGATCACCATCCTCATCTTGTTCTCTTTCAACATCATTAAGTAAATTGTATCCTCCAAGTGCCAACAATGTATATCCTGTAAAAGGAAGTTGACCCCCAGAAGCTATACCGAGAAAAACTTGAGTCCCTCCAACTGCATCATTACCATAGCCAGTTGCCACGCCATATGACATATACGCACTTACAGCTTCATAAATGACAAAACCAATTGTATTCGTCAATAAAGGATCATTAAAGATTGTATAAGAACTCTTTGAACTAAGTTGGCTGCTAGATTTAACTACCCTACCGTTTATCAAATTTTCCTGATAGGCGAATACCGAAGTGTCTGTTGGAGATTGAGATACATATAAGGCGGATGGTAATGGGTAAAGTATCGGCTCATCGCTATAACCGGAATTCCAATCTAGCGAGTTGAAAGGGGGCTCTGACCCCAGCTCTTCTTCACTGATAAATGCAGACACATTATGACTAGAAACTAATGTTATTAGAAAAACAAAATATATTGCTTTTAGTTTTTTCATTTTTAAATCCAACTGATTGTTATAGGTCTCTGACTGGAGAAAGAAAACAGTATAAAGACAAAAGTTTTAGACAGCTGTGCACTAGGCATTAAATTCCGATACTTAGCAAAAAAACAATCAACGCCAGTCCGTTCACTATGATGATATCAACCATGTATTATTAGCTAACGGGCCGTCATTAACCCTACAATTTTTCCATTTAGGATATGAGAAGTTTTCTGAAACCTGGATTATAGGCGATTTACTCTGAGGTGTTTTTGTCCAATAATGAGGTTAGCCCCTCTTCTTGCCAAAAAACAAAAAGGCCTCGCAATGCGAGGCCTTTGATTTTTTCTATCTATCAGAAGAGATTAGTCGCGAAGTGCTGCGCCGAATTTCTCTGAGATTGAAGCTACGATAGCATCTACTGAACCAGCGATGTCTGCATCTTCAAGTGTGCGCTCTACAGACTGTAGGCTAAGTGCGATTGCTAGGCTCTTCTTACCTTCTTCAACGCCCTGACCAACGTATACGTCGAACAGTTTAGCGCCTGTTAGGAATTCGCCACCAGCAGCGATACATGCATCTACGATGTCGCCAGAAGCTACTGCTTCATCAACAACAACTGCAATATCACGACGGTTTGCAGGGAACTTAGATACGGCTACTGCTTCTGGAAGCACGCGAGTGTTGATAGCTGCCCATTCGATTTCGAATACGATAGTGCGGCCGTTAAGACCAAACTTACGCTCTAGTTCTGGGTGAACAGTACCAATGATACCCACTTCTCTCTCTGTTTCGAGACCAGCGTCTACTACGATAGCCGCAGTTTGACCTGGGTGAAGTGCTGGGTGCTTAGCAGATTTGAAGCTGTATGCGATTTCGTTTGCAGAAAGCTCAAGAACGGCTTCTAGGTCACCTTTAAGATCGAAGAAATCTACAGTGTTAGTTGCAATGTCCCAGTGCTCTTCGCCACGAGTACCAGAGATAACGCCCGCAAGCATCATTTCTTGGCGCATGCCGTTTTCAGCAGTTGCTTCAGGGATGAAACGTAGGCCTGATTCGAATAGACGAACGCGAGACTGTTGACGCTTCTGGTTGTGAACAACTGTGTTTAGAAGACCTTGGATTAGACCAAGACGCATTGCTGACATGTCCGCAGAGATTGGGAATGGCAGGATTAGCGGCTCAACACCAGGTACAACAAGTTTTTGTTGTTCTGGTTCTACGAAGCTGTATGTGATTGCTTCGTGGTAGCCACGGTCTACAAGAAGGTCACGAACGCGCTTAAGCGGTTGGTTAGCTTCTTTGTGGTCATTCATTTTAAGTGCCGCTTTAGGCGCTTGGTTTGGAATGTTATCGTAACCGTAGATACGACCTACTTCTTCAATTAGGTCTTGCTCGATTGCGATATCAAAACGCCAAGATGGAGACGTTGCCGTCCAACCTGCGTCTGTGCTCTCGCTCTCTTCAACAACAGTAACTTCACAACCTAGGCGAGTAAGAATTTCCACTACGTCTGTAGATGGGATTTCGTGACCTAGTAGGCTGTCTAGCTTAGCGCGACGTAGAGCAACTACGTTTGCTTTTGGTAGATCAGCTTCAGATTCGCTGCCGTTTACTGGCGCAACTTCACCACCACAGATTTCAACTAGAAGCTGCGTTGCACGCTCCATTGCTGCTGCTTGTAGCGTTGAATCAACACCACGTTCGAAACGTAGAGAAGAATCTGTGTGAAGGCCGTAAGCACGTGCGCGACCACGGATGTGATCCGGTGCGAAGAATGCCGCTTCAAGAAGTACGTCTGTCGTTTCAGTAGTAACACCTGAATCTTGACCGCCAAAGATACCAGCGATTGCTAGTGCTTTGTTTTGGTCAGCGATAACAAGTGTGTTGCTGTTTAGTTCAGCTTCGTTGCCATCTAGAAGTGTTAGCTTTTCGCCCTGCTCTGCTAGACGAACCACGATACCGCCTTCGATCTTAGCTAGATCAAATGCGTGCATTGGTTGGCCTTGCTCTAGCATCACGTAGTTTGTGATGTCTACAACTGGGTCGATTGAACGGATACCACAACGGCGCAGTTTTTCTTGCATCCAGATTGGAGATTCCGCTTTCACGTTTACGTTCTTAACCACACGGCCAAGGTAACGTGGACAAGCATCCGTTGCTTTAATTTCAACAGATACTGTGTCTTCAATGCTTGTTGCAACAGCGTCAACTGTTGGCTCTGTAACGTCTGCGCGGTTTAGTACGCCAACTTCACGAGCAAGGCCACGGATGCTGAAGCAATCTGCGCGGTTTGCTGTTAGGTCTACGTCGATAGTTACGTCGTTAAGCTCAAGAAGCTCACGTACATCCATACCTAGCGTTGTGCCTTCTGGCAGCTCAAGGATGCCGTCAGACTCTACGTCGATACCTAGCTCAGAGAAAGAACAAAGCATGCCGTGCGATGGAACGCCACGTAGTTTTGCTTTCTTGATTTTGAAGTTACCAGGCAGTACTGCACCAACTGTTGCTACTGCTACCGTTAGGCCAAGACGACAGTTAGATGCACCACAAACGATGTCTAAAAGTTCTTCTTCACCAATGTCGATCTTTGTAACTTGTAGTTTGTCTGCGTCTGGGTGCTGACCGCACTCAACCACTTTACCTACTTTAACGCCGGTGAATTCACCAGCAACAGGTTCTACATCGTCAACTTCCAAACCAGCCATAGTGATTTGGTGAGCTAGCTCTTCGCTGTTAATTGCAGGTTTAACCCACTCGCGTAGCCAAGATTCACTGAATTTCATAGTTTTGACTGCCCCGGATTACTTGAATTGTTTAAGGAAACGAAGGTCGTTCTCGAAGAACGCACGAAGGTCATTTACGCCGTAACGAAGCATCGTTAGACGCTCTACACCCATACCGAATGCAAAACCAGAGTATTTCTCAGGGTCGATGCCAACAGAGCGAAGTACGTTAGGGTGAACCATGCCACAGCCTAGAACTTCTAGCCATTTGCCATCTTTACGTTTCACGTCAACTTCAGCTGAAGGTTCTGTGAACGGGAAGAATGAAGGACGGAAACGCACTTCAACTTCTTCTTCAAAGAAGTTACAAAGGAAATCGTTAAGAATGCCTTTAAGTTGTGCGAAGTTTACGTTCTCATCAACTAACATACCTTCCACTTGGTGGAACATTGGCGTGTGAGTTTGATCATAGTCGTTACGGTAAACACGACCCGGAGCAATGAAGCGGAAAGGCGGTTTGCCGTTTTCCATCGTACGGATTTGAACACCAGAAGTGTGCGTACGTAGCATTAGATCAGGGTTGAAGAAGAAAGTATCGTGATCAGTACGAGCTGGGTGATCGTCTGCGATGTTTAGTGCATCAAAGTTGTGGAATGCATCTTCAATCTCAGGGCCAGACTCAGTGCTAAAGCCAAGCTCACCAAAGAACTGTTCGATACGCTCAACTGTGCGAGTCACTGGGTGAAGACCACCGTTCTCAATGCGACGACCTGGTAGGCTCACATCGATAGTTTCTTCAGCTAGTTTCGCTTCAAGCTCTGCACGTTGTAGTGCGTCTTTGCGAGCTGCGATCGCTTGTTGAACAGCACCTTTCGCTTTGTTGATCTCTTGACCAGCAGTGCGACGCTCTTCAGGTGGAAGTTTACCTAGGCTTTGTAGTTGAAGAGTGAGTTCACCCTTCTTACCTAAATACTGAACTCGCACTTCATCAAGTGCGACTAACGAATCTGCTGTATCAATAGCAGTCGTTGCATTAGCAATGATCTCTTCTAGATGTTGCATCATTTCCTCATCTACCAGTTGGTAGTGTCCGTATCGGATGATTAGTTTTTTAGATAGCTACACATAGTAATCAAACACGCTAACAATGCCAAATTGAATCGCTAAAAGAACAAGTTATTGACTAAAAACACGGCAAATTTAACAGGATATTAATGAGGAGTAAGAAGAAGTGGAACAAATACGAGTACCACTCCTTTATTTGGAAGTGAGCTAAGCCTAGGCTTGTAAGTGGGCTGGGTTCTGAATCTAAAGTGAGATAGGCTTATATCTGAAGCAAGATCCGTTTAAATATACAGTGAGATACGTTTTAAATCTGAATCGATCGGACACTGTTTTTCCCTGAATTTTTCGCTAAATATACTGACTCATCTGCGGCTTTAATCAACTCATTGATTGATCCAAATGCTTGGGTGAGTTCAGCTACACCCACGCTTATACTACCAATCCAAATCTGATTGCCCGTTTCAACCTGTAACTCAGACACTTTTTGTCGAGTGATTTCCGCAACGTACATACCGCCTTTAAGATCGGTATGTGGGCAAATAATTAAAAACTCATCACCGCCCAATCGGCAAACAATATCATCATTACGAAACGAGTTTTTTAGTTCACGAGCAAGGGTTTGCAAAACCAAATCGCCAGCATCGTGCCCACAAGTATCATTAATGCACTTGAAGTGATCTGCATCTATCATGATACACACTAAAGGTGTACCGAATTCTTTGGAGTCTTGCCAATGTACGGCTAACTGTTTAAATGCACTTCGACGGTTTGGTAATTTGGTGAGTGAGTCGGTTAACGACAGTTCTTCGAGTTGTTTATTCGCTCGTTTTAACTCTGCGGTCCGCTCTTCGACTTTAGATTCAAGAAGCTGGTTGAACCGTAACAACTGCTTATTACGCTCAGAGACTTGCTCAAATAAACCTTTAAGAGCAGCTAATAAAGGGACGGTTGACGAGTCGTTCTGTTTTTCTTCGACCTCAAAGGCTTGTAACGGTGTGGCGCCCTCTTCTATTGCCGCTACTTGTCGCGCCATGTTTTGATCGATTCCGAGAATATGGTAAGCAAGCCAATGGATTAAAAAATCAAGTAACTGCCTCGCCGACAACTGATCTTCTTCTAAGATGAAAGCTTGCATGCTGTAGATATCTTGCATGAACATGCGATGAACTTTGACGTGCTCTTCAATGTGCAGGCTGTACACACCGCGTTCTCTCATCAAAGACTCTTCTTCTTTAAAATGAAATTCGGCATAGCGTGTAAGATCAAGCAAAGCAACGCTAATGTCGTCGATAGAGAGGGTATTTTCCGACAACAGATTACCATAGTGGTTAATGAAACCGACAAGATACTGATGCTGTTCATCGACCGAATCAATGCCTGTTTCAAAGTTCTTATCCCATGTAAATGAATTCATAAATCCCTCTGTCCCCACATTGCCTGATACACCTTACATTCATATATGAAGACCATAAAATCATACACAAAGGCTATAGATGGTCATAAAATTATAACCATCTTACATGTGGGTCTATTCGATTGTTCCCCCCTTTAATAAAAAAGACGATCTTGATCGTTATAAATAGAAAATCATTCTAGATTTGGAGCGCTCCTTTCAACAAGAACACCCCAATAAAATATCATTAAAAATAATATTCCAATGCCAGTTCAACAAAATCATCCTTTCTAGCGAAATACAGCAGATCATCAGGCGTTTCATTTTCAAACAACCACGCGTTTAATCGCCACTTTAGGTTGTTATTGATGCGGCTTGAGGCTTCAAGCTTCGCACTATAGACATCGCTGTTATCAAGATCTTGTGTGATCCCTGTGAGCACCTCGGTTCCATCTTCATCGTTTAAAGCGAAACGCGCCCCAAGAAACACATCATTTTGTCCAATAGTCTGCGCGTTATTGCCTCGACTGTCATACAAGTATTCGGCAATGAAACCAATGTCCCAATAAGATTCAAGCGCCCCAACCCATGTGTATTCAAAGCCTGTCGCCACGCCAGTGTGGTTGTCATAGCTGTCGCGATAAATACTTTCAAGTTTCCATAACCAATCGCCAATTATGCCTTGCACATCTAGCCCAAAATGCTGCATTTGCGCGTAATATGGCTTGAGTTCATTGCCTTCTACACGGTAATAAGGGTCGCGGTTTGTGCCGCCTAAATAGCTTAATCCTACATCCCAATCACCGTACATTTGGCTATAGCGTAGTGCTACATCAACGTGCTTTTCTTCTCTCGATGATTCATAAATGGCGTCTTCAGACACAATGACTGTAGGTCTTAACCTGCCGTCTTCACCAGCAAAAGTTCGTTCACGGAAATACGGAAGCAACATTGCATCTATAGCGCCCCAGTCTTTTACCGAGGTAAAATGAACCATAGGCTGACCAAGCTTAGCTTCACCATCTACTGATTCAATCGCATCCGTTTGGTTGACCACATCCACTAAATGAGCAGATTCCGTAACCCCCCAAAACACTTTACCTACCCCAACTCGTAGCTCGTAGTCGTCCCAATATGTAAGATATAAAGCTTCGCGAATATCTCCATGGGTTCGCTCATCATCTTCGCTGTCGAATCGATAAAATGGCGTAAAAGTAAAACTGCCGTTGCCCTCTTCTTGCTCCCAATAAAACTCTGGCTGTAACACCAGTGAGGTTTGCCCTTTATCCTGACCTTGTAAGCCATCGCTAAAAAATTGCCTGTGCTCAAGGTTAACTTGCCCTGCTAGCTCTGGGCTGACCTGTTCTACGAGCTCAGAACTAAAGCTTGCTGCAACACAAGGTGACGACACTTGTAAAAGCCCCAAGGTCGCCGCCAAGGTTAAGGATAACTGCGTTCCTGCTGACACAATCCTTTTCATCTTCATTCCTTATTTTGCACGTTTAAGTGTATTTTTTTGGAAATCTTTATCGTTAAGACCCGTTTGGAACGCTAACTTGGTCGTGGTTAATACTGTGCTCTTGCCTGTTTGGTGATTTTGCATCGCCATAGTATGAGCTCGCCAGTATTGGTTTAGGTATTGCTGGTAGTCTTGGAATGACAACGTCTTCAGTAACGCCCCTTTTCGGTCGTAAAACTCAACTTTAATTGGGCGATAATACTGTTGGTCTAGCCATACTTTTTGCATGGTGTAACCTGAGTTTTTATCGGTAGGGACTTGCTCTAAAACAAAAGTATCGATACCTTCGATTTTTGCGTCTTCAATGTAGTTAAATGTGTACTTTTCCAGTTCAAATGAACTCAAGTCTTCGTACGCAAATTCACTGCCCATGAATGGACCGGATTTGTTACGTGAAGAAATACGTTTCACTCGTTTCAACGCAGGTAGATACAACCATTGATCATCTGACTCTGTGATATGCGAATGATTTAAAAAAGCCGTTCCTTTGACATCACGTGGCTCGTCAAAAATAGTTAGCCCTTTATCTCCGTCATCATCAACTTCTAGAGACTTCAATCGCATTAAGCGAGTGCTGCTTTCACCTTGCTTATTTCTAAGTAGCATTTCCATTGTTGCCACAGAGTCGCCCCACCCCATATCAACCGTTTTACGCTGCTCTGCGATTTCCAGCCCTCTAGCCTCGTCAGCAAATGCACTGCCCGCTGAGAACGCCAACATGAAGCTCATACCAACAATTGCGGCTGAATTAAACGCAGTGCTAAACGTTGTATTGAAAAATGATTGAGGCATTTTTGATTGTGTATTTAGGTTGTTCATATTGGTCATTGAGTATTGGTTTTTCATAGTAAGTTCCTTATGCAATTGGCTCGCTAACCTTAGGCGCAAGCCAATTACTTATTCCTTATTTAGCAATCGCTGAAACAGCTTGAGGTGAAGTAGAAGCGGTATTCGAACCTAAGTCGTATTTAACTGAATTTGACTCAGCTTGGTAATGGGTTTTCTTGTCAAAAATCATCAGCAGGCTTGGTAGCAAAATGAAATCAACCACTAATGCGATAAAAATAACAATCGAACTCAATAAGCCCATGTCTGAGTTAAGTCTGAAACTCGACATCGCCAGTACTGAGAAACCAGCCACGAGAACTACTGTGGTGATCCAAAGGGCGCGCCCAACGGTGTGAAAAGCATAGCGAACGGCTTCTTCAGCCGACTGACCTTCCATTCTTGCGCGTTGGTATTTACTCAAGAAATGCACTGCATCATCAACCACGATCCCCAGTGTGAGTGTTACCACCACTGATAAGCCGAGGTTGATTTCACCTGATATCAGAGCCCAAAGACCGAAACCAATAATCGCTGGAGCAATATTTGGCACTAAGCTGATCATCCCTAATCGAGTCGATCGAAGTGCAAAGATCATCAACCCAGAAATAAGAACCAGAGTGATAGGCAAAGTTGACAGCATACTAGCCATATTTGTTTCGCCGATATGAGCAAACATCAATGATGGGCTAGACGCCAGCACTTCATACTGAGGTGCATTTGCAGAAAACCATGTGTAAATACGCTCTTCCAGTTCAACTAATTCAACACTACCTAAGTTATCTACCGTCAGAACCATTTTGATAGACGACTTATCGACGTTGATTTGGTTATTCAAATCTAAACCATAAGGTAAAGACATTTCGTAAAGCAGTAAGTACTGAGCAGCAAGCTCTCGGTTTAAAGGCAACTGATAGTAGCTGTCATCATCACCGTGCATGTTCTTGTTCAGGCGCATGTAGACATCGGAAAGCGTTGCAACATGATCTATTTCTGGTTGAACTCGAAGCCACTCAGAAAAATCTCCTACCGCTTTCAAAAACACAGGATCGGCAATCGCTTGTGACTCATTAGTCTTGACTGCAATACTGATGTTCGTCATCCCGCTGATGGTCTCTTCCATGAAATCAGCCGCTTGTCTGAACTCACTTGAAGTATCGAAATACTTTACGGATTCATCATTTACTTTGTTTAATGGAATTAACGCTGCAGCACCCACAATCACGAGTGTCGATATAGGTAACAATGCTTTGCGGTTTGCTACGACAAAGTCACCTAACCTATCCATAAACGTCACTTTTTCTTGTGATGCTTGAACTGGCTTTAATGTTTTAATCGGCAAGATTTTAAGTAATGCAGGGAGCATGGTGACCGATAAGAAGCACGCAATGATGACACCCAATGCAGACAAGTTCCCGAAATCACGCAGAACTGGGGAATCAGACATATTCATCATCAAGAAACCGATCGCGGTTGTGACTGATGTGATTAAAATCGGCATAGCGTTAAGTTGAGTGCTGTATTGAATTGCTTGAGCTTTATCCATACCGCGCTGCATGGCTTGTCTCATGGTCACAATTACGTGTACGCAGTCAGCCACAGCAAGAGTTAACACCAAAGTTGGTACGTTAACGGTTGCCGTACTTAGGAACATTCCAGCCCAACCGGATAGCCCCATAGTGGCCACAATTGAAGAAATAATCACAAGCAAAGTGGCAACTACACTGAAGAACGAGCGCAGCATAAATGTCAGGAAGACCAACACCACAAGAAGCATTAGTGGAACTAACGTTGAGCTATCCTCCTGAGCCGACATCATAAATGCATTGTTCATGGCCACAATGCCTGCTTTATGGAATGCGACATCTGGGTACTCGGCTTGGTACTTATCGATCATGATGTTGATCTCTGCGATAACTTCTTGAACTTCAGCCGTTTTATCCACTTCAGGTAACTGGACCGTGACATTCACAACAGTGACATCACCCGCCGCTGACACTAACGAGTTTCTAAGCAAAGGTTCATTGAGCGCGATCTGTTTGACTTTAGCGATTCGCTCTGGAGTATGTGGATACTCTTCATAAAGCAGATCTTCCACCAACAAATCATCTTCAATGGCTTCGGTATGCTGGTAATTGGCAAGTGAATCTACACGGCTTGAATACGGAATTTGCCAAGAATCGACGGTTAAGTTTTGTATAAGAGTTAGTGTTTCAGGTGTAAACACATTTCCATCATTCGGGGCGATTACAATGGCGAGGTTATCTGTCTTTGCGAATGTCGTTTCGATCTCTTCAAAGGCCATTAATTGCTTGTTGGTGCCTTCAAAAAATATGTTGTAATCCCCTCTGAAGTAGAGATTTTTCGCTCCAAATGCAGAAAGGAATATGATTGAAAAAGTTACCAGCAAAACAATAAACGAACGCTTTGTGGGTAATGAATACCAATTGCTCGCAAGACCTGACAATTGTTTGTCTGAACTTGGCGATTGGTTATCTAAATTTTGAGCTGAACTCTGTGAGCTATTGTTTTTCGAACTATGTTTATTTGAGCTATGGTTATTCGAGCTATGGTCATTCGAATTAAAGTTATGGCTGTCATGTTCCATCACAGTCTCCATTTGTGACGATTCGTCATATTTGTATCTTTAAAAACCAGCTTAAGCTGGTCGAAGATACAATTCTCAGTCATAAACTTAAGTTTCCTATTACTGCGCTAGGCTAAACTTTAGTTTATGACGAAACGTCACTAATGGTTATTAATAAACCCACAATCGTGGGCTTAATGGAAGATTATCGACCTACAGATTCTAAATAGGTCACTTCTTCACTGAACAATTCTTGCTCTACACGACGCCAAGTTTTCCTGTAATCCCATTCAGTTGAAAGAGGTTGCCAGTTTAACCCGTCTAGAAGCATATTCGCATTATGTAATACTGAATAAGGGTCTTGTAAACGCTTGATACAGTGACTGTTAGATGCATTCTGTGACAAAGCATTTGAACCAAATGCTATTGACCAGTTTGCAAACACGATGGCATCTGATGCAACACCTGAAGAGAATTTCAAATCGCCAACTTCTACCGCTTTATTGACCATTGAATCGGCTTGCTCAATCACAAGCTCTTCAAGTTTGTTCATTTCAACCACACGTTCACTAGATGCTTTCTCTAATACCCATGGGCTTTTAGCCATAATAGCACAAGTAGACAATACAGGTTCCATGCGAGCATAAATCCGGTAAGCAACATGCAGTGCTACTATTTTCTCTCGTGTGTTCCCTTCAAACTCGCCAGAACGGGCAAACATTGTTGCTTCCGTTTTAAGAGAGTGGATACAAAGGGCTAAAACTACATCTTCTTTGCTGCAAAAGTGATTGTAGATCGTACCTTTAGAATATGAACTCGCCGCAGTGAGCCTATCCATTGTTAAGTTACCGAACCCTTGCTCTCGAACCAAATCTTTGGCCAACAACGTAAGCTCTACTTCTCGGTCTGCAATCGACTGTTGTTTCTTAGACAAGCCAGATTTGCACCCAAAGATACTTTGTTTATCACCTTTACAACTAAAGCCAAACATAATTTTTCAGTCCGTATACTCGCGAAACTCCTATTCATAATAATAACACGAATCACTAATTCATGTACTCAACCATTTTATGACGCTTCGTCATTTTTGACTTATCGTCATAATAGCGCAAATATTGATCATATCAAGGTGTTTTATAAATTAAATACAATTTGTGAATAGATGGGGTAATCATCAATACTCAAAGGAGTAGTTTCGGAATGCGTCCACAAGAGTTGCATCCACTGACTTGCCAGGACCTAGACAAAAGCTGTTTAGAGATAATCCCCTAAACGAAATGGTAAAAATTAGAAAACAAAAAAATGGTGGCTCAGATATTCGCCACCATTGAATGAACTAAAAAGCACGAACGCATTGTTTTAGTCAGTTGTTATAGTCAGTGCGGTATCAAAGGCCGCCAAAGAGTCATCTAATTGCTTAAACTCTGTTTCTCCTAATAACACTTCACTCCACTCAGAGTGAGATAGATTCACGGTCACCCCTGCATTTAATTGCGAACTAATTTGAACAATGCCATTTCGAAGCTGAATGCCAAACGCGTGCTCACTATCACTCATATTTAGGTTGAACTGAGAAGACAAACCTTCGGCTTTACGTGTGTCCACCAAATAACGGATATACTCGACATTATTTTCTATCGGAGAGTTCTCTAGTTTGTCACTGGTGATTGCCCCAAGTAATTGGGTTAGAGATTGATAGTTAACCAATTGATGTTCACCGAATGAAAGTTTCCCTTCATGGAGTAATGCTTCGGAAATATAGAATCCACGGGCATTGGCTGAGCTAGTACGTTGCCCTAGCGCACGAGCCGCTTCTGCGCGTGACAGTTTGGCTACTTCGTTATTTGGTTCCATTTCAAGTATTTGGGAGGTTAAGTATAGCGACCACTGCCACCCTTCCAAAGTTTGCTTCTGATTTGATTGCTTGACCATTTTATTGGCTAACTCAACCCCACCTAAACTCCCAATAAATTGATAAGCAAAGGTTTGTGTCGGCAAAGGGTTGATGTCGTACACGTCCCACCCGTTCCAGCCCATTACACCGTTATAGACCTGCTTAGCATGACTTTCTACTTGCCCATAGGTTTCTTTATCCACTCGTAGGTTTTCTGGCATATGAACAAATTCGGCAGCTCCTTGAGCATCCTTTCCAAGCTTTATCGCTCGTATTGTTTGGTCATGTATCAATTGCATCGAGTCGCGAAACTCATGGATGGCATCTTCAGCTGTTTCTTTAGTTACATTGGCAGCGCCATGTATATCAACGTGATAGTCAAAGTCATAAGAAAGCACCAGATCTGCCGCATCAACAAGTCGAATAGGGTCACGATACCTATCTCCGCGCAAAGTATAGAGATTGAAAATTGAGCCTGCATTCATTGCATTGGTCACCATAAGGCTCTTTTCGGGAAAGTAGTAAGCGACACTGTCTGTCACATCCGTAGGGCTAGGTAAAACAATTACCTCCATCCCCGCAATTGTGTGAGTTTCCACTTGGTTGTGCTCAAAAGTAACGGTTGGAGATTGGTAGCCTTTTTCGCCCTCTAGCTTATCTAGCGTGAAACCAAGTTTGTTAGGAAACGCATCTGGGCCGCTTTCAGGGTGTAACAACCCAAATTGAATGGCTACTCGAGTAGAGAAGATTCCAGCTAGAGGGCTAACACCATTGTCTGCAAAAAGGTGTTTCTCCATCCACTCATGTGCGTAAATAGCTGTGTCATCATTACTCCACGCTTGTGTACCCCACACATAATGCGAATGGGTGTAAAGAACCGCACTAACATCAATCTCTTTGTTTAGCTGTTTTTCCAACTGCTTACGCTGCTCTTGCGCTACTTTTAAATCGTCTCCCGTATCAACGATGATCCAGCCATCAGGAGCCTCGACTGCGATCACGTTACCGATACCCCACCCAGCAATACGATAGACACCATCGGTTATCTGAGTGATTGATTGCACGTCTACATCCCACAATTGGTCGACCATAGCAGCGGGCTTTGTAGTAATAATCCCTCTATCCGTAGCAATAGGGTCATAGTTAAGAGAAAGATTGTATTGGTCGGCAACCGCAACAAATGAAGTAGAGAGTAAAAGAGCAGTGCTGAGAATTGTCTTTCGCATAATATAGTTCTTCTAGTTAATGGAATAATTTAGGGTTAGCCCCTTTCGATGACACCATTACACTCAATCTCAATAATTAAATCGATGAATTAGAGAAAGTCATATTTGGCTAATCAGCATTTGATTTAAATCGTAGATACTGATGTGGGCTCCAGAAGTATGTCTTGCCCTTTATCGGTTTTAATTTCAAAGTCATCAAGCCAATAGATGTCAGTTAATAACCGAACATCTGTGATTAGCTCGCAGCGGTCCCTTTCGCTCAGCGTTTCGACCTTACCACTCCAACATGTTGATATATCGATAATTATCATTCTTTCCAGCTCAAAAAACTGATGACTAAAGTGCTCATGCAATGACTCTATGCCTTCGGCGTAACTCAGCACTAAAGTGCACTTCCCTTCACCAATATCACAAACTCTATATTTGCGGTCATTTAAATATATTGTGCAATCCATATAGATTTATCCTCAATTATTAATTCAGATTTCATTGTTTTAAATAAATCAAATATCTACGAGGAATTAGAGAAATTCATTTATGAAAAGTTGAGAAAACCAAATATGAATTTCTCTAACCCATAGTTCTATTGAGTCAAGAAACTAAGATAGCTCGGTAACCAACAGTTAGGTTTATCGAAAACCTTTCAGGCCCCTTAGTTTCAACTCATACGTGATTAATACCGCTGTTTATTTGATAAACAAGCTTGGTGCTACTTGCGGATGCGTTAATCAATAAGATGCAATCAAAATGAAGTTAAAGCGCTCAAACACACCCATAAATTATTCAGCTAAATGGAAGGTCATCGTTCTCGTGCTGTCTGTGGTACTGATGCTTCTCAGTGCCCTACCCTCTGCATTTGGTGAACGTGAAGCTTTGCACATTTCAAACCAAACGCATTCGGCACACGCTGATGATGTATATCGTTATCTTGTAGACAACAACATTGATGTTCACAGTGTTAGCGAAAACAATGATAGGTTAGTGGTGACGTTTTCTTCGAGCGGACAACAAGCCCCCGCACAAGCTTTAATGTCCGAGTTCATCCAACCATCGGAGACCGTTGCCCTCACACTCGAACCTTCAGCTCCCTCTTGGTTAACCTCGCTGGGCTTTCAGCCGATTAAATTTGGATTGGATCTACGTGGTGGTGTGCAATTTCTGTTAGACGTTGACCTCGCCCCTGTCTTTAATGCTCACGCGCAATCAGTGATCGACGACCTTCGTCAGGAGTTTCGTGTACGTGGCCGTGTAGAAAACGGTGAAGTGGTCATCGCTCGATATAACGAAGCACTATTTGGCGATATTCGACACCACTTAAGAACGCAGTATCCAAATTGGACTCTGAGCCAATCTGGTGAGCGCTTGATGATCTCAATGGATGAGGAAGAAAAACGTGCGATTCAAACTCTGACTGTGACACAAAATCTTCAAACAATGCGAGGCCGCATAGAAGAACTAGGAATCACGGAAGCCGCTGTCCAACGCCAAGGTGAAAATCGAATTCGAATCGAGCTGCCAGGCGTGCAAGAGCCGACATCCGCAAAAAACATTATCGGCGCCACTGCATCACTCGCGTTTTACCATATGGAGCCCCATGCTAGCGCACGAACAAAGTCCATCAATGATCAAGATGGTAGACCTGTCATTCTTCATAGAAAAAGTATTTTAGGGGGTGAACACATTATAGATGCACGCGCCAGCCTAGGAGAAATGGGGACACCCGAAGTCAACATCACTCTTGATAGCACGGGTGGGCGGCTATTGATCAACCACTCGCGCAGCAATATCGGAAACCCGATGGCGACTGTCTACAGTGAATACAGTCAGTCAGAGACAGGACAATCCATTGAGCAAAGCGAAATTATCAGCGTAGCAACCATTCAATCAACGCTGGGGAACCGTTTTCGCATCACCGGCGTGGGGTCTATGGCAGATGCTCAAGACCTTGCGCTTCTATTGAGGGCAGGCTCACTCACCGCTCCTGTCACCATTGTCGAAGAACGCACCATCGGTCCAACTCTTGGTGCTGAAAACGTCAAAAATGGCTTTGCGGCACTCGCCTTGGGGCTTAGTTTTACATTGGTATTTATCGCTTGTTGGTATCGACGTCTTGGCTGGGTTGCGAATGCTGCACTGACTATCAACTTAGTCTGCCTGTTTGGTCTATTGGCGCTTATCCCTGGCGCTGTGTTAACGCTTCCAGGCATCGCTGGGCTTGTGCTAACCGTGGGGATGGCTGTCGATACCAACGTACTTATCTTTGAACGCATCAAAGACAAGATGCGAGAAGGCAGAAACTTTTCCCAAGCCATAGATCGAGGTTTCGATAGCGCATTCTCTTCCATTTTCGATGCCAACCTCACCACTATGATCGTCGCCATCGCTTTGTATGCAATAGGTAACGGTCCAATTCAAGGCTTTGCTATCACACTCGGATTAGGCCTACTGACTAGCTTATTTACCGGCGTATTTGCGTCTCGAATTCTTATCAATTATTTGTGGGGACGAGACACCTCACATGAGGTGAAACTGTAATGACCAAATCAATTAACGTCACCAAAATACGTCAACTGATGACGATGATATCTCTGATTCTATTGACGCTTTCCATTACATCAATCGTTGCAAGGGGGTTCAATTGGGGACTCGACTTTACGGGAGGTGTTGTCGCCGATATTCAAACAAAGCCAGACGTCACTCAAGTTCTGCTCAAAACTCACCTCGATTCAGCACTGACTCAAGATGTTCAAGTGACGGCAGCAGGCAGCGAGGGAGATTGGCAACTGCGTTTCAATGATACAGACCTCGATTTGCGAGAAGCACTTAACCGAGCGCTGTTGCCGATAGATAGCAATTTTCACATTACCAACAGCAGCGTAATTGGCCCTCAGGTTGGGTTAGAAATGGTCGAACAAGGCGGCTTGGCGATTTTGGTATGTTTCGTTCTTACCTTGCTGTACTTGAGTTACCGATTTGAATGGCGACTGGCACTAGGTTCAATTGCAGCGTTGGTTTACGACATTGTCATTGTGCTAGGGCTTTTTGCGGTGACTCAAATTGAATTCAACCTAACCGTGTTGGCCGCTTTGCTGGCAGTAATGGGTTACTCCCTTAATGATTCGATCATCATTTCAGACCGCATCCGTGAGGTATTTCGTGCGAAGCCAGATGGTGAAACCGATGCCCTTCTCGATCAATCCATCGTGTCAACATTGTCACGAACGCTTGTCACATCAGGTACCACCTTGGTCACGGTCTCAGCACTGTGGTTGTTAGGAGGGAGTGCACTAGAAGGTTTCGCCATTGCACTGTGCGTCGGAATCTTAAGTGGAACCTGGTCCTCTATCTCTATTGGCACACTCTTACCAACGTGTGTGGGCTTGAAACCAGTCCACTATCAACCGGAAGAAACTGAATCCCTTCAAAGCATGCCTTAGCTTTTGCTGACTGCGCTTAGTACTTACCGCTTAATTAAGAACGCTATTAGGCGACTGTCGGTCGTCTGATAGCAACAAAGAATTTCTCTAATTCATAGTCTGAATCATCGGTTCACCTTAAGTTAGCAACATGGTTAGACACATAGCTTTGTAGATATCGTTTTAGATGCAAAAGCTAAAACGCATAACTTGAAACGAACCATTTGCTGCACAGGAAATTGCAGTATTCACCCGATTTACTCTCGTTAAGGGACATTAGCGAGCCTTCGGTTACTCAATTAAGGCTCAACATGCTCAACGTACTCAAACAAGAATACAAACTACCACTTGGCATCGTTGCCGTTCTATTTTTCAAACTGATCGGCGACAACTTACTCACAGGGGAGCTATCACAGTTCGCCTATTTAATGATTACTGCAGTGCTGTTTTACGCCGTGATGAGCGCCATTTTTTCCGTTGTTCGTCACTCAGACGCGCTAGCGATAAAGCTTGGTGACCCACTAGGCACTCTTATATTAACGCTGTCTGTTGTCTTACTAGAAGTCATTATGGTTTCCTCAGTTATGTTGACTGGGGAATCCAACCCCTTCTTAGCACGTGACACCATGTTTGCTGTCGTGATGGCAGTGCTTAATGGCTTTGTTGGTATCACCTTGTTAATCGGTGGTATGAAGTACCATACGCAAACCTACAATCTGGATGGAATAAAAGCGTACTTGGTGGCGATTATTCCACTCTCATTGCTGTGCTTGGTACTACCTAATTTCACCAGTATGGATTCGCGAGGTAACATGTCGACCAGCCTCACTTGGACATTAGTACTCGCGTCGATAGCCTTGTATGCCGTATTCCTGTTCATTCAAACACGCAGCCATACCGACTACTTCATTGATGGCGATAATGAAGATCAACACGAACATCACGGCCCTCTGCACAGCAACCTATTCCACACGATTATGCTGGTGAGCTATTTGATGGTGGTGATTTTGTTAGCGAAAAGCCTCGCGATTCCAATTAACGATGGCATCACCGAAATGGGCGCACCTGCGGCTCTAGGTGGTTTGATTGTTGCCTTGATTATTCTCGCCCCTGAAGCGGTTGGTGCTGTTAAAGCCGCCGTGACCAATCAATTGCAGCGCGCGATGAATCTCTTCTTTGGCTCGGTTCTCGCCACTATTGCACTAACCGTTCCCGCTGTTCTGTTGATTTCAGGGGTAATGAACGAACCCATCCAACTCGGCCTCGCCCCAGCAGAAATGGTGTTGTTAGGTGCAACACTATTAATGACAAGCGTGAGCTTTAGTAGCGGGCGAACCAACTCGCTCAATGGTGCGACCCACCTCATCCTGTTCTTTGCTTACATCATATTGATGTTTGATTAAAACGCATTATGGGCTCCGGCAATCAACAGCCAGAGCCCACACTAACTTGGAGTTTCCATGCAAGAGATTTTTTCCGCGATTTGGCTGCAAGACTTTGATGCCTTACTTGAATTGAATTCACTGCACGTTTTATTACTTTTACTTGGTGTCGTGCTTTTCCTTGAGTCGAGTTTTGTTTTCTTACCACTACCCGGTGACGGCCTAGTGTTGTTTGTCGGGGGCATGGTCGGTTTGGGCGCTATTGATTTTTCAAGTGCTCTAATGCTTCTAACCAGTGCCTCTTTTTTGGGCAGTATCATTGCATACCTTCAAGGGCGTTGGCTGCACAACACTCAGTTCATGCGTAAAGCTGAACGAACACTGCCAGATGAATCGTTACCCAAGGCAAAAAAACTATTAAACCGATTCGGCTTTCTGTCTCTGTTCGTTTCGCGGTTTGTCCCATTTGTTCGTGTACTGACCCCAATGTTGATGGGCGTTGCACAACTCAGCGCAATAAGAACGCTGATTGTTAGCTTCACTAGCTCGATTACATGGGTCTTCAGTTTATTACTAGTAGGAAAGTGGGTTATGCGACACCCACTCGTCTCTCAATATCAAGAGTTGATTACAAAATGGTTCTTAATGGGCAGTTTAATCCTGATGGTCACCGCATTTATCGCTCTCTTTGTTCGGCTTGCGACCAAGAAGCGACAACCACAGACATCCGCATAAAAATCGCTTCTATCGTATTCTCACTTCTTGTCAAAGGTCTAGCATATGACATTAATTACATTATCTTTTTCATCGGAAGGCGCGGAAAAGCTGTACCTAAAAATACTGGAGTGCCTAACTCTAAGAAAGCCTAAACGGCTGAATCAAACGCTTCTAGAGGCTGAACCTGTTGAACTTCCATCAGTACTAAGGAAGCTCTCTGATCAGCAGCGTATCGTCACTTGGACTCTACTCAGCGAAGTAAACCCGAGCCTTGCTGCCAACTTACTTGATCACTTATCTGATCCCGAACTTCTATGGCTGATCAGTCAACTCTCTGAAAACAACACCATAATGCTATTTCAATATTTGCATTCCGCAGACCGCCGTCTGCTACTCAATGAACTGCCAAACGACTTACAAAAACAGCTCAGGCAAGCCCTACCTTCAGCATGGAAAGACGAAGAGCAGGCAGCCTTAATCTACCCACAAGATTCTGCCGGAGGGATTTGTAAAAGCGAAGTTCTCAAGCTAACAGAAGAGGCTACCATCGACAGTTTGAACACAATATTAAGCACAGAAGAACACAGCTTGGATCGATTAGAATGGCGTTACGTTTACTTGCACGACACTGAAGGTAGCTATTTAGGTGGGCTGAAGATCCGTGATGTACTGCTGTTACCACGTGGTGTATTACTAAAAGAATACATAGACAACACTGTTCCCGTCATCAGCCCTGACGCTGATCTAAATACGGTTAAAAGTACGCTGGACACTACTTTGCACCCGGTCATCCCCATCGTTGATGAACAAGGCTTCCAAATAGGAATCGTCGGTTTTAAGCACCTCAATGACGCTTTATACCAACGATCTAAACAGCAAATGCTAGAACAATCTGGCGTATTTGGGGGCGATGAATCTCGCACCATGCCGGTTCTTAAACGTAACCTACGCCGACTCGCCTTTTTACTGCCTTCAGTCGCCTTAAGTTACGCTGCGATTTCGATCATTGCCATCTACGAACCCATCATAGAACAAATTGCGGTATTAGCCGCAGTGTTGCCGCTAGTCGCCAACCTTTCTGGTGCAGCAGGGAATCAATCCGTTGCTGTGTCGATACGTGAATTATCCATCGGGCAAATCTCGGCTAAAGATCTGCTGTATGTAGTCGCGAAAGAGATCCCCATCGGGGCGCTCAATGGGTTACTAATTGGTACCGTTTTGGCTCTGCTTACGCTGTTCACGCTGGGTGGGGATCACTCTGGATTGCCATTGATTATCGCCATCGCTTACACGCTATCTTCCACTCTTGCCGTCGTGATTGGCGGGGCATTGCCTTTGCTATTAAAGCGGCTCAAGTTCGATCCAGCCATGCTATCAAGCCCAATGCTGACAACCTTAACCGACGCTATTTCATTCTTCAGTGTTCTGTATTTAGCTCACGCTTTCTTACTCTGATTTCACGCTCTCTGCCACTACAACCCTATTTTTAGCCTCAGACATTTTTGTTTGGGGCTTTTTTATATCGATGCGTTTAGCAAGCAAATATGAATCGCTGTAATTCATAGTCTATTCCCCGGGCAATAAATAAAATAGCGGCATAAACAAACACAACTTGGATTTATATTTATGAAACTAACTCAAACATCTCTATTAATTGCATCACTTATTTCTTCATCGTTAGTGCTTGCAAATACCAATGTTAATTTCTCTGATTCTAAACAACATTATTCGGGGTTTGATATCGGTTACGGCAGCAACGATTTTGATATTGGGCTTCAATATGCCAAACCACTAAATAACGATTGGAGTTTACTCAGTTCATACAGCAGTGACGACAATTTTGATAACCACGAATTGGGATTCGATTTTCAAAGAGGCGATGGCTTAGGGCTTGTTTTTGAGTATCATCATGATACCAACTTCCAATCAGATAATTTACGCGCGAATGACTATAGCTTCAGTCTCTACAAGGACAATACAGTTAACGAACAGTTTTCTGTTGTACCTCAAATATCGCTTGGCAACCTGAAACATCAACAGATGAGCAGCAGTGTTTACTACACCAGTGCATCACTTGATATGACTTACAACCTGAACCCTAACATGTGGGTAGGATTCACGCCGGAATATACTTACAGCTTAGGTAAAGTAAAAGAAAAGAATAGCAATCAATCGACGCTAAGAGATTGGGATTACACGGCAGAACTTGGTTATCAATTTAATAGTACAAGCGCGTTCGTATATAGCTACCAATATGATGATGGTAACAACCTCTCATTATTCGCTTTTAAACATTCATTCTAAATGATTAGGGCTGCCAACAAAAAGGCAGCTCACTTTTTAATACCTAGTCTAAAACATTTAAATAAGTTGGCTATTTTGAAAACTAAACTATTATTACTAAGCTTTATGATCAGCACCTATTCAATCGCTGATGAAAACATGATCGACTTTGAATCCGCCGTCGAAGAATTTACCGAAGCGACCATAGAAACAGCACCCGTTGATTTCACCGACCCAACGGCAGCTTATAGCTCCCTTCAGTTAGGCTACAACAGCGAAGGCTTTGATACCGGATTTGGTTATGCTAGAACAATCACTGACAACTGGGCAGCATTACTTTTTGCTCAGTCTCTAAACAATTTTGACACATACAGAGTAAGAGCCGCGGCACTGAGCACCAATTTCGGCAGTGGCGTGATGGGCGATTATTTATATGATGACCGTAGTGATACACACACTTTCGTGTTGAACGCGATGCAAGTCCTGCCACTGCATGAACGGCTCATTATCGCTCCGGTTATTGGCGCCGGTGCCATCTCTAGTGACAACCTTGATAAGAAAGTGCCTATCGCCATGGCGCAGTTATACAGTGTGGTGACCATTACAGAACAAGCCTCTATAATGTTCGCACCAATCTATACGACATCACTAAGAAATCAGGCGCTTAAAATCAATACGTTAGAATGGGAAAGTAGCTTCTCTTATCGAGTATCAGATAATCAAAATGTTTCAATCAACTATGGTATTTATGACAACTCGGACAACAAGCTTGGTCTTAACTACACTTACGCGCTTTAACTATGCCTAGGCGCTTCAACTATACTTAGCCGCTGTAACTGCAATTAAGCGTTCTAGCTATACTCTTTAAATATGTCTTTTCACTTTCAAACTATATTCACACTCAAACTTGAGCCTTTATCTAACATCAAGCCTAATCGTCTTTAGCAACACGGATGTTGCCAGGTCTGCTCTGCTTATCCTTGCTGCATAGAACTCATTGGGTTAAAAGCTAATCTCTGCTCACAACGTATTCCTGCGAATCTTATCAAACATTCTTCAACACATATCATTCCTAAGCTATTGAACAAAAGCCAATTTCCCTTATTCTTAAATGATACTTTAGAACTTCATTACGAAAAGGTAACCCATGAAAGAACTTCAAGACTTAGACCTAAATCTGCTCAAGTTACTTAAAGCGGTTGTCGAAACTCGTAATACTCACGCGGCAGCTGACAAGCTTGGTATATCGCAAACCAGTGTCAGCAGAGGGATGGCGAAGTTAAGAGAAACCTTTGGCGACCAACTTTTCCTTCGTAAAGCACACGGCGTTGAGCCTTCTGAACTAGCAGAGAAACTCGCCGAAGCGGCCGATGAAATGTACTCCCCTTTGATAAAGGTGGTTGAGTCCTACCACAACTTTGATCCAAAAATGTTTACCGGTGAAGTCACCATCGCTTTGAACATATTTCTAATTGAACAATACGGTGAAGGGATTTTTAAGGTTCTACATGAAGCACTTCCACAAGCGAGCTTTAAATTAGTCTACTGGCAAGACAAAAGCTTAGCTGAAGTGCTAAGTGGACAAGTCGATTACTTATTGCAACTTTCGGGCATTCCATTGCCTCAAGATATCTACCAGCATAAGCTCACCGAAGTAAAGTTGAGCCTCATTGCACGCAAAGATCATCCTGTCCTGAGTAGGAGCTGCGAATGGGAAGATATTCATCACCTACCAATCACAAGAATCTTGATTGATGGTATCAACACCAAACGAGCGCCAATCGAAGATCTCTATATATCAAAAGGCTACACCGCGAATGTTGTGTTAGCGACACATAGCCTCACAGTATTGCGAAGTAAGCTTAAGAATTCAGACGCTTTCTCTTTTGGTAGCAGTTATATGACCGAAAATGATCCTGAATTAAGCTGTTACCCATTACCCAACTTGCCAAAAGAAATGCGCCAAATTGGTGTCGAGGGCGGCTACCTTCAATCGAAGAGAGGCTTTCCACTTCATCAACTACTTCATCAAACCATGCAGAGTTACTTTGATAGCGTTGTTCAACCTGACGTCCGATAGCGAGCTGAGTACTAACCTTAGTGCTTAGTTCTCAGTTAAAAATCTCCCGAGCTCTAGCCCCTAAAGCGATGATTAGTCGCTTTAGGGGCTAGAGAGTATCTATCGATTAGATTAGCTTGAAGTGGAAGACGGACGCACTGCAGACGTTGCCGAAGGGTACATAATGGAGTCTTTGATTTCGAATTTATATTCGTAACTAAAGTCAGGGAACGGGAAAGCTCGCTCTTCATGCCACTGAGCGACTACTTGCTCTGCTTTCTGTTCCTGTTCTCGGTTATCCGCCGAGACCATATCGAACAATTGATATTGCGTAGAGTGGGCTATCTTCGCACCAATGCTGTCAACTTGGGTCAACACAGAAAAAAGAATGTCCTCTTGGACAGCCATAAACTCTTCATGGTCACGGCAACTAATGTAAGCCATCATATTGATATTAATTGAGTATTCCCCTACTCCCATCAATCTAACCCGAACCGGATCTTCTTCAATCATAGGATGCTGCAATAACAAACGTCGAATATTTACAATGAGTACCCGCAACTGATCGAGTGTCGTTTCTGAGCGGAGTCGAATAATATGATCCATACGTCGTTTATCACGTCGCTCTAAGTTATCAATCTCCATATTGGCAAACTCAGAATTGGGAATGGTAATTAAAGATCGCTCTAGAGTCCGGACTCGAGTCGAACGTAAACCAATACTTTCAATGGTTCCGAGTTTATCCCCATAACGGCAAAACTCACCGATCTTTACTCCCCCGTCAGCATAGAGCGTTAGTCCGTTGATTACGTTCTCTAATATAGGGCGAATGGCCAGTGCAACCGCTAAACCACCCACACCCAAACCTGCCAATATGGGGGAGATTGAAAAGCCCATAAATTCGATGACGTAAATACCAAGAATCACGATCGTCAACCCGCCAAAAATACGCGCTAATACAGTAATCAGTGACGAATCTACGTGCTTTCCGTTGTGCTTTTTGAATACATAAATATCAGCGAAATAATTGAAAATGGCCATAATAAGCCAGGAGACAAAGAAGAACTGAGCGAGTAGAAATAAGGTGGTGAACAGCTGATAAACACCACCAGTAATCCATATCCCATCATCAATCACCCATCTTGCTATAAACAGCAAGTTCACTACGCCCACCAGCGACAACAGTCGACCAGCCCGCCATTTCAACCCTTTTCCTTCCCAGCGACTATTCCAACGCTCACCAAGCAAAAAGCTAATTTTTATCATGATCTTACATAGTGACAAAACTCCAATCAGCGCAAGCCATTGCCATAAAGGAAGCGGTCCATAGAGTTGATTAAAAGATGAAGGTAAAGAAAGAACAAATTGCTTAGAGAACATAGGTCCGGGGCTAATCAGAAATTCCTGATAATAGTCTGGACGTACTTCGGTATAGTAAGGAAGAGCTGACATCGTTCTATACCACCGAGATAGGCTTTGAACGGTGTTAGAACTAAATAAGAACTGATCGGTTCGATCGCCTAAAGTTTGGCGAGACAATACGACCTCAGTGTTGCCTAAGCGCCAGTGGTCAATCTCCTCTTCCCTTATTTGCTCGATATTTGGGACCAACTGATGAGTACCTTGATCAATTCGATCTAACAACTCACGAAGAAGAATTATTTTCTCCATCACGACAACAGTTCGGCTACGATTCGGAACCATAGATAAGTCCATCGTTCTGATCACTTGTGAATAAGCATGCTGCACTTCTTTAAGATGCAGTGTTTCATTTTGCCAGTGCTCGATAACTACACTCGAATCTCTGATGAAACTCGAAAGAGTATGTTTGGGGCTAGACGTGTCGGCAAGCTCTAAAGCAATATTTGGCATGGCTAGCGCGTTAGGTATGGCTAGATATAAAGGTATGGCAAGAAATACTGCGACTAACATCGAATAAAAACGTCTTATCACTATGAGCCTCCTTCATCACTTTGTTTCAATACAAAAATAGGAGGTAGCGAATAAGAATGATCTAAGACAGACTGATGTTGAGCATAATGATAGTTAGCTTGCAGTGACGTTGATATACATTTTAGAAGTGAAGTAAATAACTTTATCATTATTATACCCTCCAAATAAAAATCCACATCCGTGTGATTCAATATTTGCTTTCTTAAATAAGCTAGTTGATATATTTACTAAAGAACTGGTCTAATTCATTAATAGCATCTTCAGATTCTGGCATGTCGAACAATATACCATTCAAATAGTCTCCATGAGATTGACCATCATATATATGCAGGTCAGTTTCTACGCCTGCACCACGTAATAATCGATGCATACGAACCGTATCACTTAACAAGAGGTCTCGAGTTCCTGAAATAAATATCGTTGGCGGGAATTCATCAATATCAGCGTATATTGGTGAAATAAGAGGATTATCAAGCGACTCTCCATCTGCATATGCGTCGAACGTACCGTTAATCAACCCTTCGCGTTGACCTAAAGGGTCTAAGCCTTGCAGCGTTAGCCAAGAATCCGATGTCTCTTTAAGGTCAACAGCAGGTGTGCCAACAAACAGTGCACCAGGTGCGGGAAGATCGAGTTCTTGCAGCTTAAGTGTCGTTGCCAACGTTAAGTTACCGCCTGCAGACGTGCCAAAAATCGCTGTCGATTCCGGTGACTGAGTTTTTATTAGCGCTTTCCATACTGCAACGGCATCATCAATTGCTGCTGGGAATGGGTGCAGCGGCGGTTGACGATAATCAATAGAGATCACTTGAGCACCTAGCCCGTTGGCAACCCAAATAGCTTCTCGTAAAGCCGATTCACCCCCACCAAAAACAAACGCACCACCATGGATATGTACTAGCCACTTATCTTTATATTCAGGAGCGATATTTTTCGGCGTAACAAAGAAAGTATCGACCCCGGCAAACTGCTTAGCTTCATAAGTAACATCTAAACGCTCTAGAGCTTGTTGAGCCATTTTTATACCCGGTGCATCAAATTGAGCTTGTAACGCCAACCACTCTGCTGTGGTGCTAGGAGTTGGAATGACTGGTGGAATAACTCTGTTCTCAAATAACTGAGCAAACTCTGTCGATACTCCAGCAGGGGTCAGAACGGTTCGTTCTTGTAGGCTCATTCCAGAAAACGCCGCAGTGCTCAATAAGCTAAGTAGCAATGCAGGGATAACAGTGCGCAGTGATTTGGTTTTCATAGTAACTCCGGTAACGAATCTAAAAGCCGTGATTGGCGAACTGAGGCTATTATTCACGACCTAATCCATTGGCAATATGAATTAGAGAAATTCAAATTTGGTTGTAAATAAGCAGCAATAATGAATTTCTCTAATTCCTACTCCATATTCACAACACTATTCATAATCACCCTATTAACAAAGAGGATTGATAATGAAATATTTACCTGTAAGCATGATATTTATAAGTTACTTAGCCTTCTTTTTCTTCTTAATTATCAGGCTAAACAATTAGTTTAATCACATAAAAAGAACAGAAGATGCCTGTAACTTAGAAAGGGGCATTATCGATTTAGAAGTGGTAGCGTACCGATAAGAACGCAGTCTTTTTCTGCGAACGACTTAGGAGGACGTCGGTTACAATCGAGAACATCAACTGGACGACGTCGCCCTGCTCAGTATTGGAAAAGGATATATCGTGTTGGCTTTTTTTCAGTTCAGTTAAGGCTTGGTGATGGGTTTATTGTTGAGCAAACTGGGTGTGCTGTTTTAACAACAACCTTTAAACGTACTCATTTGAACATAACAATCATGCGAGCGTGCTACTAAAAAATTGTCGGCTTGGGGCTCCTTTCTGGGTCAGATCTCTCCTTATGGTTAATATTTGTCTCACTAATGTCGTTTTCTGTTAAGTTGCTATAAATTCAGCAAGCGGTGACTTACAATAGAGTCAACGACCTACCTTTTTTGAGAACACGATATTGAGCGCCAAATATTCTTATTTAGCTTGGCAAGTGAATACTTCTAGCCCTGCAGAAAAGCTTGTTTTATTGATGCTTGCAGACGGTGCTGACGAATTCGGCTACACCAATGTGTGCCTACAATCAGCAGGCCAACTTTGTGCTCTCTCTACGTTTGGTTTAGCCGACTGCCTTAAGTGTTTAGTCGACCAAGGTTTTCTCGATAAAGTTAAAGTAGATTATCGAGATAAGAAAGAGATCCACGTTTTCAAAATGCTCATTGAGCAAGAGCAAGCTACGGTTCAGGTTGAAGCTCAACCGACCAATAGTATTCCGGTCTACTCTACTGCACCTGCACCTGCACCTGCACCTGCACCTGCACCTGCACCTGCACCGCCGACTTTTCATCCAGCTCCGAATCAAATGCAAGCAGTATCTAATGCTCCGCGTCCTCAAAGCAGAGGTCAGATGAACGGTAATACAGTTTCTACTCATGATCTCGATGAAGAAATCATACCGACTTGGGCGGAGCGAGCATTTAAGTTCTCTGGTTTGTCTGGGGACCATAATTTAGTATGGAAGAAATTTGTGCTCTGGTATAAAGCCAAAGCGAATGAATTAATGCCGATATCACGTATTGAATCTAAATTGCAGTACTGGCTAGTTAACGAGAAGCAAAATGAAAGACAACAACAGAAGACCTCTCAATATTCAGGAAATGCAGGACAAGCTCAAGCTAATGGGTATCGACAAAAGCTTAGCCCATCTGAGCGCTTCAGACAGCAGCTTATCCAAAAAGGCAAAAAGCCAACCTTCTGAGCCAGCTAAAAATGTTCAGCTAGAAGTGACTGCACCAGAGACTAACACCCCTAATAACGCAGTTTCTAGCACGGTCGTTGAGCCATCAGCTTCACAACAAGTACCGATTATTGACCAAGATCCGGCAGAGCTTGAGTTAACTGATTGGTGTATTCACGTGTTTGGGTCATTCCTTAGCGTTTATGAAACTCAATGGGAATATCAATACGGTAGTGAACCAAGTGGTAAGTTTATCGAATTTGCTAATTCCGTTGATTCTGATGGCTTGAACCGCGTCTTAATGCATTGTCATGAACGCATCCAACTTGGAAACAGTTGGCCACCACAAATGGGTGAGCTTTGGATCCTCAAAGATTCATTAACTGAAGAAGAACTGCTGGATAGCCGTATTCGCGTACTTTCACGTACACCTGTCAACCTGATAGAAAAGTGGCTTGTTCAGAATAAATTGTACGACCTAAAACGTGTAGCTGAAAACAAGTTAGATGGGCTGTTTAAAAAGTACTATCTAGAAGCAAAGAGATTAGACGAAAAAGGCATGCTGCAAACAGAATTACCTCAACATTTGCTAGCGGCTAACTCAGTAAAAAATCTCAATGATTTACAACGTGAAGAGTACGAATCTAAACATGGAAAAGCGCTTAATCCACGTATTCAACAAATTCTAAATGCTAGAAAGCAGACGATTGATTTAAGTTGATAAACCCACACTTATAAATACAAAAATGCCAGCAATTACGCTGGCATTTTTTATGACTAATCTTAAATCAATCCGCTTTTGGCTAATATCAACCGGCTTCAGCTTATGATTTTCGATGATTCACTTATAGTAAGTGAATAGTCGCGTTCAGTGAGAAAACACCTGAATCATCATGCTTCATTTTAAAGTTCTGGTAACTTGCACCTACAGATACAGGACCAAAGATGAAGTATTCAGCACCAACACCGTACATCACGTCTTCGCTGCTTTCTTTAAAGCTATCGCCTTTTAAGTCGTATGAATGAAGACCTGCTTTTGCGTAGATATGTAGTGGACCAAAATCGATACTTGGCTTAATAGCCAAGTAAGCTGTACTTGCATCTAAATTCTTACGGTCAACACCATTATAATTAACGCTACCAAATGAGCCTAGATCCCAGTAGCCAGCTTCAACACCGATAAATGGCAAGATACCAGTACCAGCGTGGATACCCATTGCAGTTTCATCGCTGTTGCCAAATGAGTTTTGACCACCCATTGCACCACCATAGATCCACGAATCAGCCATCGCTGTAGAAGATGCACCTAATAGTGCTAATGCTAATAAAGTTTTTTTCATGTTTGACCTTCTTAGTCTGCTTTTTGGCTTCCTTAAGTGGACATAAATTGCCACCAGACTGCCATAATTTTGTCTTACCCGTTCATATGCAAAGATTATACCTAAGTTATAGAACCATGGCTCTATGATGATAAGCTTTTGCACATCAACAAAATGTATAAGTGGTTAGTCCACTAGTTAGTTTATATCTACCTTACGCTCACGCTTTAGCAAGCATCAATTGCGTTTCTTACTCGTTTGTCCGATACAGGATAAGGCGTACCTAACTGTTGTGCAAAAAAGCTTACACGAAGCTCTTCAATCATCCAACGCACTTCTTTTACGTTTTCTGGAATGGCGATCCCTTTCGGCACTTTATTCAGGAGTTCTTTGTAATCCTTCATTACCGACTCAACTTTAATCATATGTAATCGATCTTTATTTGGGTCAATCGGCAGCTTCTCCATACGACGCTCAATCGCTTTCATATAGCGAAGAATATCAGGTAGACGTTGCCAGCCACATTCCGTTGCAAAACCTTTAAATATTAGCCCTTCAATCTGAGCTTTGATATCCGATAAAGCGAACGCCATTGAAAGATCAACTCGACCTTTCAATTTCTTATTGATATTGAATGCCGTTGTAAGAATCGTTTCGACCTGCTTTGCAATATCAACAACTGCATCGCCTAATTCAGCTCGAACGTGTTCTTTCAACGCCTCGAACTCTTCAGGTTGCCAAACAATACCGCCCTTCTCTTCAATTAACTTATCAATACCACAAGCGATACAGTCATCGATCAAATCTAATACTTTGCCGTACGAGTTAAAGTACAAACCTAGCTTAGATTTATTAGGAAGGTTGGAATGAAGGTACTTAATTGGTGACGGCACATTCAATAAAATTAAACGGCGCTGACCCGCTTTCATCGCTGAGACTTGTTCTTGCTCGGTTTCGAACAATTTAATCTCGACACTGTCTTTGGTATCAACCAAAGCAGGGAAAGCCTTCATATCGTAGCCGCCACGTTTCTGCTGATACACTTTTGGCAACTCACCAAAACTCCATGTGTGCAGATTTTGCTGTTCGATATCATCATCTGCAACTTTGGAAAGTGTTTCTTGAACCTTACCTTTAAGGCTTTCTTTCAGTTCATGCAGATCTTTATGTTCTTTAAGCTTACGTTTACGGTGATCTACCGCGCGGAAAGTGACTTTCAAGTGCTCAGGTATCTGCTCTAACTTCCAGTCTTCACGCAACACTTCAACACCTGTCATTCTTCGTAATTCTTTTTCTAAAGAATCTAATAACGGTGCTTCTAATGGCGTGACACGTGACAAAAATGCATCAGCATAATTCGGTGCTGGTACAAAGTTACGGCGCAATGTTTTCGGCAATGATTTAATTAAACTCACGACCAATTCATGGCGAAGCCCTGGAATTTGCCAGTCAAAACCAGCCTGTTCAATTTGGTTTAAAATAGGTAATGGGATATGAACAGTCACACCATCATCATTATCACCTGGCTCAAATTGATAGCTCAACTTGAGTTTTAAGCCTGATTGATGCCAGAAGTTAGGATAATCAAGGTCAGTTACATGGCTTGCATCCCCTCGAAATAGCATGGCTTTTTCGAAGTTCAGTAATTCAGGTGTTTGCTTGCTCTCTTTTTTCCACCACGTATCAAAATGGCGACCAGAAACTGCACTTTCGCTGACACGTTGATCATAAAAATCAAACAGTTCATCGTCATCAATTAGAATATCGCGACGACGAGACTTATGCTCTAACTCTTCCACTTCTTGCAATAATTTGCGATTTTGCTTGAAGAAAGAATGTTTGGTTTCCCATTCACCTTCGACCAAAGCGCTACGAACAAAGATTTCACGACAGACCGTAGCATCGATTGTGCTGTAATTCACAAGGCGCTTAGGAACAATTGGAATTCCATATAGCATCACTTTTTCATGAGCCATAACTGCGGCTTGTTTCTTTGACCAATGCGGTTCGCTGTAGCTGCGCTTAATAAGGTGCTTTGCTAAAGGCTCAATCCATTCTGGCTGAATCTTGGCAATGATACGCCCCCAAAGTTTAGAGGTTTCCACCAGCTCAGCTGACATAATCCATTTGGGCTGTTTCTTAAATAAACCGGAAGCTGGGAAGATATGAAAACGAGCATTTCGAGCGCCTTGGTATTCATTCTTCTCTTGATCTTTAATACCAACATGCGATAACAAACCAGACAATAGAGAAACATGGATCCCTTGGTAGCTACCCGGCTCACTATTGAGTTTGGTATCCATTTCACGCATGGCTTGATGGATTTGGAAGTACACATCTTGCCATTCACGAATACGCAAATAGTTTAAAAAGTCTTGTTTACACAGCTTGCGGAATTGATTACTAGACAGCGACTTTTGCTGCTCTTTGATGTAGTTCCATAAGTTAACCAGCGTGACAAAATCCGATTCTTTATCAAAGAAACGTTTATGCTTGTCATCTGAAGACTGTTTTTTTTCTGAAGGACGCTCACGTGGGTCTTGAATCGACAATGCAGAGGCAATGACCATCACTTCGTGTAAACAGTTATTGTTTGGTGCTTCTATAACCATACGAGCTAAACGAGGGTCAATAGGCAGCTTAGCCAGTTGACGACCAATTGGCGTCAGGCGCTTTTTCGAATCCGATTCAGTGTTGGCTTTCTTCGTATCGGTTGCAATCGCACCTAATTCTTCCAGTAGTCTCACACCATCTTGAATGTTGCGTTTATCTGGTGCTTCTACGAATGGGAAAGCTTGAATGTCACCTAAACCTAGCGCTGTCATTTGTAAAATAACTGAAGCTAAGTTTGTTCTTAATATTTCCGGATCGGTAAATTCAGGACGAGACTCGAAATCTTCCTCTGAATATAGGCGAATACAAATACCTTCGGCAACACGACCACAACGACCTTTACGCTGATTCGCACTTGCCTGAGAGATAGCTTCAATCGGTAAGCGCTGTACCTTGGTTCGGTAACTATAACGGCTAATTCGAGCAGTACCTGGGTCAATAACATAGCGAATGCCCGGAACAGTTAATGACGTTTCCGCGACATTGGTTGCCAGTACTATTCGACGTCCAGTATGAGATTGGAAAATACGATTCTGCTCGCCTGATGACAAACGTGCGTACAAAGGCACAATCTCAGTGTCTCGCAAATTACGCTTACTAAGCGCGTCAGCCGTATCACGGATCTCACGTTCACCATTCATGAAGATTAGGATGTCACCTAGCCCTTCATCGCAAAGTTCATCCACCGCTTCAAAAATGCCTTCCATTTGATCGCGATCGTTATCACTACTTTCGTCTCCACCTAATGGGCGGTAACGTGTATCAACCGGATAAGTTCTGCCAGAAACTTCGATAATTGGTGCATTATTGAAGTGTTTTGAGAAACGTTCAGGATCGATAGTTGCCGAAGTAATGATGACTTTAAGATCTGGGCGGCGAGGAAGAAGCTCACGTAAATAACCCATGATGAAGTCAATATTTAAACTGCGCTCATGCGCTTCATCGATAATGATGGTGTCATACTGATTTAAGAAACGGTCGTGTTGAATTTCAGCCAGTAAAATACCGTCTGTCATTAGCTTGATTTGAGTGTTATCAGAAATTTGATCGTTAAATCGAACTTTATAGCCCACAAACTCGCCAAGTGGCGTTTCCATTTCTTCAGCAATGCGGTTTGCAACTGAGCGCGCAGCAAGCCTTCTTGGCTGAGTATGACCAATTAAACCAAAACGACCACGGCCAAGCTCAGAACAAATCTTAGGCAGCTGAGTGGTTTTACCTGAACCCGTTTCACCTGCCACTATAACCACTTGGTTTTCTGCAATGGCTTTAGCGATTTCATCACGCTTTTGGCTGACTGGTAATATCTCAGGATATTCGATCGTCGGTTTGTGTGACGCGCGCTGAGTTGCCGTCATCATAGACTTAGCAATATCTAACGCTATTTCATCAAAAACAGCATTCTTTGATTGTTCGTTTTTAATTCGGCTAGCGCCTGAAATCCGCTTACTCAATCGGAAACGATCTCGCATCATGCAATCATTTAAGGCTTTGCGAAGTGATGCTGGGCTGTTTGTTGTTTTAGACTGTGAGGCTGCTGTATGTGCAGGAGCGTTTGAATCAGCCTTGGAATTAGCTGATTTCGCTTTATTATTTGGGGACGAAGTCAAAACGTGTCCTATTCTTTACCTAAAAAATCTCGCGCGATTGTACCATAAGTGAAGAATAAAAAAGCTAGGGTGATAGGTTTACTTATTTCACCTCGTCTCTACATTTAGAGTACAACATTGACTCACCTTTATGTCCGCGAACTATTGGTACCGTTGGCTATTGCTTCTATAGACTATGACTTTCATGGACTACTGTTGCAGTAGACTATTGTTGCAGTAGACTATTGTTGCAGTAGACTATTGTTACCATGAACTATTACTGCTGTGAAGTAAAAACGCCCTAGACCTTAATGTTCAAGGTTTAGGGCGTTCGCAATAGTTACTTTTGTATGTTCTGGTTCTTATTGTTTACTTCTCATCATGTAACTCATGACTAGAACGGCTTAAAACTCATATTGAACATAAATAGTATTGTAGTTACTGCCGCCTTTGATGCGTCCAAATTGAGAGGCATTTTCAAAGATAGCCGAGCGATGGTGTATAGAATACCCAACCCACAGATTGTCTAAGTCTTTTTCGTTAATCAAATCCCCTACATTGACATCCAATGAGATATCGAGGTAATTCAATAAGTGACTTGCGGTGTAGCCTTTTTCTTCCATCTCTTTCGCTTCAATGTAAGTGATAGAATCAACATAAGACATACCTTCAGCTAAACCAAATCTCCACTGAGTTGGCCAATCAAATGTATAAAATGCTTTTATCGCGACCACATATTCTGTACTACTAGACTGAACATCTGAGTTCCAGTGGTGGACAATACCTGGTGTTAAATAGATATCAATCGGCACACCAAATAACTCATCGGTTAAAGGGTGACCGTAGAAGAATGAAGTGAGCTGGTTACTGTATTCATCTTTCTCAGTATTAAGTTTCAGAATATCGCCAATATTAGATGGCGTTGCCCAGCCATGAGCAACTCTTAAATAAGGGGCGTTGCTTAACTGTGGTTTTGGTGCCTTTTCTTTATCATTAAAGAAACCGAAACCAATGAAAAATTCACTTTGGTAACGGTCATTAATGATCCTGGAGTCATAAGCATTGTCGTCTAAGCGAGTAATGCTGGTTGAGCCTAATAAATACAGGTTCGAAACGACATGATAACGAGCATCTAACCCGATATTCAAGTCAGCACCAGCGCCTACATTGTCGCCTTCTAATGCAAAGTAATAGCTATTAAAGTCCGAGCTTTTATATCGTAACGTGGCACTAGGCGTAAGCTCCCAATCACCAGACTGGTAGTAACCTTTTGCTCGCAAATTACCATGGAAACGATATCCATCGTCACTCATCACTTCGGTTTCTATTTCCCAAGTGTCATCTAACTGATAAGCAAGTTGAGCACCAAAGTCAGCAGTATCACCTTCAATTGCATTTTGTTCCGATGATGGGATATCAATAAATCGCATGCGAGAAATGGCGTTTAAAGACCACAATTCATCTTCAGTTTGATAAATGTATGCACCCATTTCAGTACCATCGATGTACACATAGTCATTTTTGAAAAACAACATAGGAACAAATGAACTGACGGTTTGATCACCTTCTGCTGTATTAAAAGGGATAGTTGCAACACGATACATTGCCGCAATACCCCACTCTTGCTCTTGGGTTGCCCAAACATTAGCAGATGACAATACTGCTGCCGTGGTCATTAAAGGTGATAAAATTTTGTACTTCATTCTTATGGGATAGCTCTTTGTATGAAAATAAAGTGACTGAATTGACAATTATTAACCATTTTATCTGAACTAGGTTTAGATTCGTTAGCAATTGACCGTTACAATAAAGCATATTCTCTGATAAATGAAAGTAATGTGAAAGTCTCAGAATTACAAAACATCATAAATAATTTACCAAATGGCGCTGATCCCGAAATCGTAATGGGAGAAGAGTGGCTACCTGAACGTTTGATAGAGACTAAACTGGATGGTGACCTGCTATTTTTAGGTTTTGATAATGCCCCAGAAGAAAATCAAGGGGATGAAGAAGGACGTGGATTCGTTGAACATGAAATCACAATGATTCGTAAAAAGTTCGAACAAATATTAGATGACAGCTCAGATACAAAAACAAAAGCTGACGCTATGTTGGCATTATTCCTAATGGGGCATGAACTTTCGAGCTCCGAAGTCATCGAAATACTGGAAGACCCAAACGCAGATAGCGAATAGTCGCCTTCTCACGTTACTACTGCCAATTAGTCGCATTGTTCAGCTCACCACTTCTCGCTCTCGCTAGCAATGCCACCTTAACTACTGCGCGAATCACCGTTTCCATTTAGATAATGTAGGACTCAGATTGAAGCTTTCAAAAACCTCACAATTGCCCTTATTAATTGCCGGTCCTATTTTACGAAAAACAACTGTCAATGAAGTTGCTTTATGGCTTGTGACCAGCCAACCAATTAAGGGAGAAGTGTTATTTTTCCACCCTAGTGAACGTGAAGCTTTTTTTCATTATGATGCAGCCCAAGCCGAATCCATTCGAGTAGGTATACATGCATGGGTAACACTGGCTTCAATTCAAGGTGAGTTTCCTACTGATACTCCTATTGAATATAAAATTAAAACGGATCAAGGTGACATTACTGACCTCGCTCCCCATTTACTTTACCAGGGTCAATCAAGGCTTAACTTTGTTATCCCAACTAAAGCCGATTATGTCTTACATGGTTCTTGCCGTAACCCTCACCATTCAAGTAAAGACAGCTTAGTCGCAGTCGATAGTAAAGTTCAAAGCCAAACTCCACTAGAACGCCCTAACATTCTCATGATGAGTGGTGACCAAATTTATGCAGATCACGTTGCAGGTCCTACACTGGATGCAATTGGACAGGTCATATCATTATTAGGGCTCCCTAATGAAACGCTACCAACTGACTCCCAACAAAGTCATATTTCTAGTGCGGAAGATCTATACACGAGTGACTTTAATTTTTACCAACGCGACAAGGTTCTACCCCATCACACAGGTTCAGATTCGTTTTTAGATAAACTATTTCCACAGCGACGAGTCCCTATATTCAGCTCTAGGGAAAATGAAAATCACTTAGTGACCCTTTCTGAATTTATTGCTATGTACTTACTGGTATGGTCTCCAACGCTGTGGGCTTTGGTCAATAAAGAGCAGTTAAGAGACCAAAACTTCAGGCATGGTCACTACACATTAACTCCCGAAGAGCAGCAGCAATGGCGTGAAGAAAATGCCGCTATTGACGACTTTGTACAAGGTCTACCTCAAGTTCAGCGTTTACTGGCTCATATTCCAACTTATATGATTTTTGATGATCATGATGTAACAGATGACTGGAACTTAACCGTCGGCTGGGAACATGCCGCAGACCAAAATGCATTTGCCAGTCAAGTGATTGGAAATGGTCTGGCTGCTTATTGGTTATGCCAAGGTTGGGGAAATACGCCAGAGAAATTTGATAGAGCATTCATAGAAAGAGTAACGAACACTTTTGCAATAAATACCAATACAGCAGAACTCAACCATAGTCATCAACAGATATTACTGCAGTCATTGAATCGATTTGAAGATTGGCACTACACCATTGAAACGTCTCCAAAGGTCATCGTACTCGATACTCGCACTCGTCGTTGGCGCTCTGAATCACGTATGAATAAACCGTCTGGATTAATGGATTGGGAAGCACTAATTGAGCTTCAGCACCAGTTGATGGGTTTAGACAAAGTCATTATTGTTTCTGCGGCGCCCATGTTCGGGGTCAAGTTCATTGAAACATTACAAAAAATGATGACTTCACTAGGACAGCCTTTAGTCATTGATGCTGAGAACTGGATGGCGCACCCAGGCAGTGCCAACACATTGATCAGTATTTTCACTCATACTAAGACGCCCACTAACTTTGTCGTTTTATCTGGTGATGTTCACTATTCCTTTGCTTACGACATCAAGCTTAGATATAGAAAAAACAGCCCTAATATTTATCAAATAACTTGTAGTGGAATTAAGAATGAGTTCCCTGCACCACTGCTAAAGTTCTGTGATATTTTCGACCGCCTCTTGTATAGCCCACATTCGGTATTGAACTATTTCACGAAAAGAAAACGTCTTAAAATTGAAAAACGTAGCCCAGATAACCAAAGCTTCTATCGATTATCGAACCGGAGTGCTATTGGTGAATTAAGACTCGATGATGAAGGGAAGCCAACTGAAATTTCAACGTTAAGCGGTACGGGTGAAAACACCCACTTTCCCGCACCCTAAATTTCCTTAATGCGGAGTACATGCTCTCATGAATACATCACCTTCATGAATGTATTCAATAAAGAGCAATGTAAATGTTGTGTCAACTTGCTTGTTATTGTGAGTAATCACCCTAATAGTATTATCAAGATGACACATTTGGAGCTTTGCATGTTTAATTCACTCACATCACTTTTTAAACAATTAATCGATGGGCAAGATCTTGGTAAGAACCCTGTATCTTCCCCTAACTTAGCGATAGCAAGTCTATTGTGTGAAGTCGCAGGAGCTGACCATGCAATTAACCCAGCAGAACAGCAAGCAAAACTACACTTACTTGAAAGGCTACTAGGGCTTTCTGAAGAAGCTTCTAAAACATTACTCATAGAAGCTGAACAACAAGTCAAACAATCGGTTTCACTTTATGATTTTACATCACAGCTACGCGAACTATCACAGCCCGTTCGCTTCGATTTAATCAAAGGAATGTGGGAAGTCGCGCACGCAGACGGTGAAATAGATCCGTTAGAAGACGCCGTAATTAGAAAAACAGCTGAGCTTTTGTACGTTGATCATAGTGAATTCATAAGAGCGAAGCTTTCCTCTCAAAACTTACTTTAACTTGTTTGTAATAAACCATAACCACTAAGAACACAGCCCCTTTATCGTCTCTTCATCCAGATTAGTTACATTCAATACGTGTAACTAATCTACTTTCAAATCGATTCTCTTATTGAGAACAACCCTAAAACTGATCTCCCCATTATAAGAAGCTCAAATAAACACTTTAAAATCAACACCTTAAACATGGCACGTTGATTGCTAAATCTTAAGCATCCCAGACAATTAAGGACGATTAAGATGAAAACACTCACTCCCTTATTTCTAACGTCAGTTATCGCTACTTCGCTCATTGGTTGTGGTGGTGACAGTGGTGGTTCAAGCTCCGGCGGCTCAGTAACCACAGTTTCAGAAACATCATTTAATGAAATTTCAGTACCCAACAACTTTGAGTGGAGAGGCGTTAACAGTCATGATTTAGCTGTGAACATCGTAAGTAGCTACTCACAGAAAAATGGCAATGCATCCCCAATTCGAGGAGCCCACATAGTCAAGTTTTATAGCATCACCTCTGACGGTATCGATGCGACTCCCTTCTATTCCGGCATCACGAATAAAGAGGGCGTGTTAAATAATGAGTTCAGCATTCCAGCTCATTGGGAAAGCATAAAAATTGTTGCAAGCGTTAGAAAGCAAAATTGCGAATCCCAATTTAGCTTAAACGAGTTGGAAGCAAGTTTAAGTGTTGCTTGTGACATTATGTTAGATGCGGATTAAGGAAGAGACGCTATGAATAATTTAAAGAAATCGATATTAGTCATGAGTTCATTTGTTGCCAGTAATTTTCCACATTATGCGCTATCTGCAGCATCTGAAAACACTTCAACAACCAACAGCGACGGGTCTATAACGGTTACTCAGAAAATCAACAGCAGCAGTACCAGCCCACATTATGTTGCACCATCAGGGTATGGTTTTGATATATACAGTAATGCTAATCAAGATTACTCTTGGCAGCATAACATTAGTGTTCCAGAAGGCTCCCAAATTACAGAAGCTACCCTGACAATCTATGCATATGATGTAGATTCAGAAGCGCACCATGGAGAGAATGGTGAATACGATAGCGTAACCGTGGATGGAACCGCTTTAACCCCAGGCTTTTTACAAGGAACAAATGGTAACTGGTCTACCACCGTTTTTGACCTGCCTACCTCAACGCTGAGTGATAATCTAGTCAACGTTGACCTTGATATAGATGTGAATAATGACGGCTGGTTAACAACTCTTGATTACAGTTTAATCAGTGTAACTTACACACAAATAAACAACGCAGCACCCAATTTACCTACGCTAAGCCGCAGCACAGGTTTAGGTTCTGACGATAATTTAGTCGTAACAGTAACCGGTCCTACCCCTGCTGATTCAGATGGTGATTCAGTGACTTATAGCTACCGCTGGTTCGTCGATGTAGGCCAAGGGTTCTATGTAGATGATGAGTTTGTAGGAAAGAGTAACAACACAGGGGCGACTCTTGACTCAAGCGAAACTGTCGCTGGTGAATTTTGGAAGGTTCAAGTCACAGCAATTGATTCAAATGGTCTAATTAGTGATATTGCAGAAATTACTTGGCCAGAAATTGGAGATAGTGATGGTGATGGGATCGCCGACAGTGATGATTATGCACCCAATGATCCTACCATTGCCTTCTACAGCAGAACGCCAACTTCAGGCTGGTACACACTTGCATTCGAAGATATGTGGCCATATGAAGGAGATTATGACCTAAACGACTTCATTACACGTTATGCATACGGCGTATATACAAATGCGAGCAACCAAATAACCCGCTTTGATTATTACGGACAAGCTGTCGCTCGTGGCGCTAGTCAAGACAACAGTTTCGCTCTGTCTCTTTCAGGTATTGAAGCTTCAAATGTCAGTTCGTTAACTAAAACATATAACGGCTCAACTGAAGCAATTGCCCCAGAAAGTGGTCACAGTGGTGAGTTAGTCATTGTCGCGATTGAAAGTATTTCTGACATGCTACCAAGTAATGGAAACTCAAATTTCTACAATACTGAATCTGGTGATGTACGAGATGCCGTTGACTACAGTCTCTCTCTTATAATTGATGGTTCAATGCCAAGCTTAAGTGGAACTGCACTAAATCCATTCATTTATAAATCAGACTCTCGTAATAAAGAAATTCATTTAATGAACTACCCGAATACCGACTTAGCAAATACGAATATTTTTGGAGTAGGCGCTGATGACTCGAGTGTCGATAACAATGAATATTACCAAACAGTGAGCGGCTTGCCTTGGGCTTTGGATATCCCAACTCAATGGTCACATCCATATGAAAGAACAGATACCTGTCAAGCTTACCCTAACATTGTAGATTGGGCTGAGTCTGGCGGAGCCAACAATGCCAGTTGGTTCCTATCACCAGTAAACGCTAAAGTATGGTAAACAGCTTACGGCTTGTAATACCAAAAGTACGATAAATGGTGTGACGATTGTAAAAACCGATCAATACGCCATAACCCAAGCAAGTCGAAAACTAAAAAGGTCGCATTTAAGCGACCTTTTATTTTGCAACAACCAAACTGAGCAAAGCAAAGCTTTAATATCACAACATAGTCAGTGCCAACTTTGCTAAATTGTACGCATCAACATAGCCCGAATGTTGTCTACCTTCCCACTCAATGTCTTGAGCTTCTTGGGCTGCACGGTGGCCAATGCGCTTTTCTTTAAGACGATTCTGAATACGATACAACGTCGCTAAGTTAATAAACTCAGAAAAAAGAGGTTCAATGCCTTTCTCTTTACATTCGTTATGTAAGATAAGGTCGTCCCTTCCCCACGCTGCATAGATCTTTTTAGGTCCACCAAAGTTTTTCAACATAGATTGAATCACGGATTCTAGTGGCCGACCTTGCTTCTCAATCTTACGAGGAGTAATACCTGTCAGTTCGGCACAAAACAAAGAGACTTCATCTTTCTCAGGCTTTACGTAGTATTGTGCTCGCTTCACGATTTTTCCTGACGAAAGATCGATTTCAGCCAAACCCACTTCTATGATTTCGCCTGTCGTACCTACGCCATTTTCGCTCCAACAGCACATTTCCAAATCGAAACATACCACTCGATTGTGATTCATACGTTGCCTAATTATCTCTTTTTAAAATTTGAACAAATTGTACCTGACACGACTCAATAACTCGACCCTATCGCTGCCAAGTGTTCAATTAGCCTGCAATTGTGACTTGATTTCGACCATTCATCTTACTTTCATATAAATGGCTATCGGCTTTCTGCAATAATTGCTCAGCAGTTTCACCATCATAAATACCCGCACCTACACTCAAAGTGCAGTGTAAGCTTTCACCTCGATAATCTATCGGTGTACTACTTACAAGTTCTAGGATTTCATTAAGGTAATCGTGTAAGTCATCATATTCATAAACTTCAGTAAGAATGCAAAACTCATCACCACCCAATCGGAATAGGTAATCAGACGAGTGCAATTGATTACCGATGATTTGACTTACATGCTTAAGCAGTGCATCCCCTGCTGGATGACCAAATTTATCATTGATGCCTTTGAATTTATCAATATCAAAACCCACTAGACTAAATCTAGGCTTTGATTTTAACCACCCCTTAAGCTTGGTATTAAAAGCTCTTCGATTTAAAAGCTCAGTCAAACTATCGTGCTCAACAAGAAAGCGAAGCTCTTCCGTTTTCTTGTCTAGCATATCTGATAAGCGCTCTTTTTCACGAACTTGCAAATTCACAATATAAGCAAGTAAAAATGAAATCATCACCCCAACGGATGCCATGCCAACTAAAACCAAGTAACCACCATTAGAGATCAGCGACCCAATCCTAAATTCAACAACCCAATCACGGTTAGGTAAGCTAATCACCTTACTAATTTGGTGCCCAGATACTTCTGCAAAACCTTCTGTTTCAAATAAAATAGGATCGTCTTCGGCATCAAAACCCAAGTCAGTCACACGAATGAAAATATCAAGATCGACTAACGTCGAGGCTAGCAAATTCTCAAAATAGTAAGTGGTACGAACCACACCAATGACGACGCCAAGTAACTCCTTGTCATCGGAGTCAAAAACTGGGTGATAAACCAACATTCCAGTTTTTTCTAAGTGTTTATCTAGACCATCTTGTAGCAAACGAACTTTATCAGAGAGATTTGCTTCTCGCGTTTCAAGGATGTTGTCGATAATAAGTTGGAAGCGCTCGCGTGAAGAGTAGAAGCCTAACAAATTAATGTTTTCAGATGTACGTGGGTGTATATCTGAAGCAATGAATACGGGCTGGTCACCCATTATATACCCTAGAGTTTTGGGACCATCTTTAGGAACGGTGAATAATTGATAAGAAGGGTGTAATGATTTTAGCCTTTGGGTATGAGCTTCAATTTGGTCACTCGATACTTTTTCCATCCACTGTAAGCCAATCAAACTTTTTGAACCCTGAATGGTTCGTTTGGCAAATGTATTGAACTTATCCCAATACTGCCTTTCAGTTGACGAGAAGAAATTAGCACCAGAACCAATATATGCCACATCATTTTTGATGAACATTCGTAAGCTTTGAACTTGACGCTCAGCGATATTGTCCATATTAGATAACATGGATTCTTTTTGGTTTATCGCAATGAAAACAAGGCATAACACAGTAACAGCGATAGAAGCAGCGAAAGTCAGCAAAGGAAGTGTTCGTTTCTTCAGCCCTGTAATAGGGTCTGCACTGTTAGGCATTAGCATTCCAAATAAAATCTTTTGATAATTAAATTATACACACGGCAAACTCCATTCACGAACAATCATTAGCTCCAAATGTGTACTAAGTAGGCATTCTGAGTAATTCACCCAAAATATGACATAAAAAGCATCAAATCATTGATTAAAAATAAAGCAAACAGACCTAATTTGAAGTCGAAAAAAACTAGAAAATAAGCCCTTAAGCCTTGAATATGCTAGTATCTACCCCATATTTAAAGCTTGAAAGAAACCTGATGCCGCATGTATCAGTTCATTCTTTCCAATCTGTATATCCTTTCAATCTATGATTTGTATCTGATGAAATGAATATACCGTTAAATCAATCTATAGAGACATCACAATGAACTTTGATTTAAACCTAATTCCACAAACGTTTGACATGCTGCATGCAGGTCTTGCTTCTTCAAGCGTTTTGCTACTTTTGATTGCTGTTTCACGTAAGTCGAAAGTTATCGAAAAAGTTGTAGAAAAACCTGTTGAAAAAATCGTTGAAGTTGAAAAACCAGTAGAAAAAATTGTAGAAGTTGAGAAAGTCGTTGAAGTTGAAAAGGTCATCGAAAAAGTTGTCGAAGTTGAATCTAAACTTGCAACTGCATCAACCGACTCTGCAATGCAGTTATTGTCAATCATGCAGCAAGAAGCTCGCCTAATTGACTTCCTTCAAGAAGACTTAACCTCATTCTCTGATGAAGAAGTGGGCGCTGCAGCTCGCGTTATTCATACTGGCGGTAAAAAGGTATTGGGCGATTACGTAACGTTAGCTCATATCCGCTCTGAAGATGAAGAAACACGAATCACTATTGCTGAAGGCTTCAATCCTCAAGAAGTACGCTTAACTGGTAATGTAACGGGTAATGCCCCATTTAGTGGCACTCTAGTTCACAAAGGTTGGAAAGCGACTGGCATGAACTTACCTAAGCTAGCTGAAAACTACGACGCTTCAGTTATTGCTCCAGCAGAGGTTGAACTTTAATGGATCAGAACAATACACTTAATGCCGATGAGCTGAACACTGGACCAAAATTCAGTGTGGGAATTGACTTAGGTACGACTCACTGCGTACTGTCATTTCTAGATACAACAGATGAAGATGCACGTGTTGAAGTTATGCCAATCCCGCAGCTTACGGCTCCAGGTACGGTTGAAACACGCAGCCAACTCGGTTCATTCTTGTATCAACCTCACGAACATGAAATGAACAGTAATTCACGTGTTTTACCTTGGTCTTCTGAGCCAAAAGCACTTGTTGGCGCTATCGCTCGTAACCTTGGTTCAAAGACACCGATTCGTTTGATCGCGAGTGCTAAGTCTTGGTTATGTCATTCTGGTGTAAACCGCCGTGATGCATTCCTACCGGCGGGCAGCCCTGAAGAAGTCGAAAAAGTATCGCCTCTAAAAACGACTGAGCTATACCTTGAACATCTAAAAGATGCTTGGAATCATACCCATCCTGAACACAAACTTGCTGATCAAGATGTCACTATTACTGTTCCAGCTTCATTTGACCCTGCTGCTCGTGATTTAACAGCCGAAGCCGCTCGTAATGTTGGTTTTGAACACTTAACACTACTAGAAGAACCACAAGCCGCACTTTATAGCTGGATCGACAATAGCAACGACACTTGGCGTGATGAAGTAAATGTCGGTGATGTAGTACTCGTTGTCGATATTGGTGGTGGTACAACTGACCTTTCTTTAGTTGAAGTAAAAGAAGACGAAGGTAACCTGACTTTAAGCCGTATTGCAGTAGGTGAGCACATCCTACTTGGCGGTGACAACATGGACCTTGCTCTTGCTTATCGCCTAAAGATGAAGCTCGCTCAAGATGGTAAAGAATTAGCCCCTTGGCAAGTTCAAGCAATGACTCATGCTTGCCGTGATGCAAAAGAAGCACTATTGAACGACGCAGAACTGCAAGCTGTACCCATTGTTGTGCCTAGTCGTGGCTCCAAACTACTTGGCGCAACACTAAAAACAGAGCTCACTCAGCAAGAAGTTCAGCAAACATTGGTTGATGGTTTCTTCCCACAAATTGCTGTTACAGAGCACCCTGTACAAAAAGCTCGTGGCGCACTTACTCAGATGGGTCTACCTTACGCGCAAGATGCGGGTATCACTCGTCACATCGCAGCTTTCCTTTCAAAGCAAGCAAATGCATTGGGCGGCGCGTCTGAACAACAGCAAGACTTTAACCCGTTTGCTAATATGCCTGGCATGCCAGGAGCAGATGCACCAACTGCTGATTTCATCAAGCCAAGCGCTATTTTATTCAATGGTGGTGTGCTTAAGTCTCCATTACTTTCTGAGCGCTTATCTTCAACCATCAATGCATGGCTAATTTCAGCAGAAGCTGAATCTGCGAAGCAATTATCAGGTCTGGACTTAGACTTAGCCGTAGCAAGTGGTGCTTCATACTATGGCTCTGTTCGCCGTGGTCAAGGCGTTCGCATCCGCGGTGGTATTGCTTCAAGCTACTACGTCGGTATAGAAAGTGCGATGCCTGCAATTCCAGGAATGGCTCCACCAATGGAAGCACTTTGTGTAGCGCCTTTCGGAATGGAAGAAGGCTCAAGTGTTCAAGTACCTAGCCAAGAGTTTGGTCTAGTTATTGGTCAACCGGTTCACTTCCAATTCTTTGGTTCAACGACTCGTCGTGAAGATGAAGCTGGGACACATTTGGATCATTGGGCCCCAGAAGATTTAGATGAGCTACCTGAGATTCAAGTGACTTTACCTGTTTCTGAAGGTCGCCGTGAAGGTGAAGTGGTTCCTGTAACTTTGGCATCACGTGTGACTGAGCTTGGCACTTTATATTTAGAAGCTATCGCAACTGATAACGGTCAAAAATGGCACGTTGAATTTGATGTCCGTGAAGAGACAAGTTCTGACTCTGAAAATGTTCAGCAAGACAGTACTCAATCTCACCATCATCAACACTAATACACATATATTTAACGGCACCTAATTGGTGCCGTTTTTTAATCCATATATCTTGTGAGGTTCAGTAATGGCATCTCCTCGTTTTCTCGTCGGCATTGATTTAGGCACAACGAATACTGTTGTCGCATACTGTGAAATCACCGATGACTTACAACACTCTCCCGTTTCATTATTCGATATAGACCAACTCATTGGTCCTGGAGAAGTCGTTCGTAAACCCCTGCTTCCCTCTTTTCGTTACCACCCAGCACAAAGCCAAATATCAGACTCAGACTTAACCCTGCCTTGGGATACAGCATTAGTCGAAGGTGACACTTCAAATGTTATTGTGGGTGAATGGGCGCGTGAGCTTGGTGCTAAAGTAGAAGGTCGCCAAGTATCCAGTGCGAAAAGCTGGCTGTCGCATCAGGCAGTTGACCGAAATTCAGAAATTCTACCTTGGGCTGGTGCTCAAGATGTAGATAAGGTTTCTCCAGTAGTCGCAAGTGCTAGCTACCTTAACCATATCCGCCAAGCGTGGAATTACCGTAATCCAAGCAATAAACTTGAAAATCAAGATGTTGTCGTCACCGTGCCTGCATCATTTGATGAAACAGCACGTAAGCTGACACTTGAATCAGCTGAACTGGCAGGTTTAGGCAAAATCATTTTACTCGAAGAACCACAGGCAGTTTGTTATGACTGGTATGCAAGACACCAACAAACAGCATCAGATGAGTTAAAGCAGCTCCCGCTTATTCTGGTTTGTGATGTAGGTGGTGGTACGACCGATTTAAGCTTAATTGAAGCCAAATTTGAAAAAGATGAATTAGCATTAGATCGAATTGGGGTTGGTGAGCACTTAATGTTGGGTGGTGATAACCTTGATTTAGCCTTAGCTCACCTTGCTGAACAACGATTCAACCAAGGTAAAAAGCTTAATGCAGCAAGCCTGACAAAATTAATCCAGCAAACTCGTAAAGCAAAAGAAAACTTACTGTCCTCAAATGCACCTGAAGAAGTAAAGATCACCATGTTAGGCAGCGGTTCCAAGTTGCTTGGTGGTACTAAAAGCATAGGCTTGACCAAACAAGAAGTTCACAACATCGCGTTAGATGGCTTTTTCCCATTGTCAGATTTTAATGACGTTCCAGACAAACGCCGAAGTGCCGTTGTTGAGTTCGGTTTGCCCTATGTAGCTGATCCTGCGGTGAGTAAACATGTCGCTGAATTTTTAACTCAGCATCAACAAGTATCACAAGCAGCATTAGAAAATTCCGACCAAATTAATTTCGATCCATCGCAACCAGCCGTACCCGTAGGTGTGCTGCTAAATGGTGGCGTATTTAATAGTGACCTTGTAACGCAGCGTGTCACTCAATTACTGGGGAACTGGAAAGGTTCACCAGTCACTGTTTTAGATAACCCTCACCCAGATTGGTCTGTTGCATTAGGTGCGGTTGCCTTTGGTAAAGCCCGACGTGGTGCTCAACTGAAAATTGGTGGAGGCGCTGCTCGTTCTTATTTCTTACATCTTCAAGAAAAGAATAAAATGGGTAAGGCATTATGCTTATTAGCGAAAGGGACAGAAGAAGGTCAAGAAATTCGATTGAATGGTCGACGCTTCTCCCTAACGCTGGGTGAGCCAGTTCGTTTTAACTTACTTACCTCCACGCATGATCAAATCGCCCATGACACTGCAATTCAAAACGGTGTGATGGTCAATGTAAACCCTGATCTTTTTTCTCCTCTTCCTCCGTATATTTCAACACTAGACAGCACTGATTCTATTGCACTACAAGCAAACCAAAAAGAACGTGTTGAAGTTCAACTGGCTTGCCAGCTCACAGAAGTCGGTACATTGAAAATGGAATGCGTCAGCGTTGAAGACGAAAGTAAACGTTGGTTACTTGAATTTGAAGTACGTAATAAGCAAAGTGATGACTCAGAAGAAGAGCAACTTCACCCTCGCCTTGCTGAATGTAAAGAGCTGATCTCTAGGCTATACAGCGGAAATAAAAAAAGCGCAGATACAAAAGAGATTAAAACTATTTCGAAAGAACTTGAAAAACGTTTAGGCAAAAAAGACGAATGGGACTTCTCTACCTTGCGCCAACTGTTTGATAGCTTCTCTCTTGGACGTAAACGTCGCCGCCGCTCTGAAGCACATGAAAAAAATTGGCTGCGCCTAGCTGGTTTCTCAATGAGACCTGGTTTTGGTGATCCAACAGATTCTTGGCGTATCGAGCAGATCTGGGGTCTATATCAGCAAACTATTCAATTCCAAAACCACCAAGGTTGGACAGATTGGTGGGTATTCTGGAGAAGGATTTCAGGCGGTCTATCTCAAGATCAGCAAGAAACTATCCTAGCTGACATAGCAAAGTATCTTCATCCTGGGGCTGCAAAGAACCCTAAATCTGTACAGGAAGCTCAAGACAAAGGCTATGAATCTATGGTTCGATTAGCTGCATCACTTGAACACCTAGACGTAGAAGATAAGTCTCTGCTATCCACCTGGTTTTTAAACAAAGCACTTAATCAAACACAATTTGGTCAAGCGCACTGGTGGGCACTCGGTCGCCTAGCCTGTCGTACTCCATTATATGGCAGCCAGCATAATGTCATTCCTCGCGAACAAGCTGAACAATGGCTACCAAAACTACTGGAACAAAACTGGCAAAAAGAACCAATGATAGCGTTTGCAGCTGTTATGATCTGCCGCAAAACCGGTGATAGATTATTTGATATTTCAGACGATTATCGTGAGCAAGTATTAAATAAATTACAGCAGAGTAAAGTGCCTGATTCTTGGGTTAGCCTCGTTTCTGAAGTGAAAGAGCTTTCGGAAAGTGAATCTAAGAGAGTATTTGGTGATGCCTTACCAAGTGGGTTAAGCCTCATTAATAATTAAAGAACCTTCCTTAAGCTTTCTAACTTTAGCTTTAGCTTTAGCTTTAGCTTTAGCTTTAGCTTTAATGATGGTTACATAAATGAAAATGCCACTATAAATCTTAGCTTTAGATTTTATAGTGGCATTTTTTGTTAATTACAAATGTGTTCATTATTTAGTTAAACTTAATGTTTGGAACCGCTAGGGTTAATTGAAAAATCAGTGTGCTCATATATATCAGATAATTTCTTTTCTTTACGTTTTTCTGTGGTTTTCCCTCCTTTATTGTTTGTTTGATTTAAAATCCATTCCTCATGAACTCTAGCCGAGTCCAAAAACTCTGGATCTTCTAACGCTGCCTTGCGAAGTTTATTTACACGTTCGAGAGTTTCCCAAATCATACGGCACCTCCACACAGGGTCGTACCTTAAATATAGTCTAAATTTAATTACATTCAACAAACAAAATACGATTCTGCAAGATATTACACTTATTAACTTAATATGATGATTGATTAAATATCATCCACATATAGATCTTACTTAGATATACATGATGCATATTAAATATTGATGAAGGCTTACAACTGGTCAAAAATTAATACTGAAGAAGGAGGTGAATTAAGACGTTAAGCAAGACAAAGAGATACGGAAGGAAGCACGATATGGACTGATAAAAGAAAAAGCGAGCTACTGCCCGCTTTAATATATAACGTCTATGAGTCTGAATACGTATTGAAGCTAGGTTCTGTTACCTAACTTAACTGTACCTTTGGTAGAAAACCATAGCGTTTCTGTACGACGTCGACCAAGCAGGATAGGTCCATCATCGTAAAACAAAAAGTTCTTCCAATGCTTTTTAAATACTGACCATTTGGTTTCTAGCACATTGTATTTCTCGTAACAGAAGTAAACCGTTACATCATCTTGCCAGTCAATATGTTCCAAAATACCTTCTGGAAGCTCTGGTTCATCGGAATCCCAACAGCTCATCCACTTGATTTCATCTTTCCAATTGGAAGCTTTGCTTGGCCAGTCTTGTGTGCTTAGGCGTTCTGAATCTGGGCTTTGTGGGCTCACGTTCTCTTTCCAAAACTGCGCAGCACGAGCCTGAGTCATTGGTTTGATCTTCTCTAAATCTTCAGCTGGTAAAGGCATAGATTGGTGAGTGAAAATCCATTTTCTTTGGTATTCATCCAAAGTTGTATATGACATCAAATATCCTTAACTAAATTATTAGAACGCTATGCTTCTAATATTATATATTCTTAATTCTTATTTACGTATTAAATTAGCTGAATCGGTTAGTGAGCCAATCCTTAACTTATTCGAGTATCTTGCCAATTAGGATTAACCAAGGCAGTAAGTATATGGTCTTCCCATTTACCGTTTATCTGCAAATAATCTTTAGCATAACCTTCGCGTTCAAAGCCAAGGTGGTTTAAAACATTTTCACTGCGTTTATTACGTGGCATATAACCAGCCATCAATCGATGAACATTCTGAACATCAAACATATAGTCTTTGGCTAAGGTTAAGCCTCTTCGCATATAGCCATGCCCTTGTGCACTTTCAGCCAAAGAATAACCAACATTACAGGCATGAAAAGGAAAGCGGGAGAGATTACTGAAAGACACCGTTCCTAACATTTCATTAGTTTCAGCATTGATTAGAACGCAATAATATCCCAAGCCCATTTTATGCAACTCATGCAACTTAATTAACCTTTGGCTCCACCCTTCGACGCTAAAGAAAAGTTCTTCTCTAGCAGGCTCCCAGGGCTTTAGATATTGACGATTCGTAATAAAGTATTGGCTGATCATTTCAGCATCACCAGGTGCAGCAGTGCGTAATATTAAATCGCCATCCCGTTTAAATACTTTTTCTTTAGTACTGGTATCTTCAATCAATTTTTACGAATTCCATAATCACGCAATTTATTTGCAATAGAAGTATGAGAAACATTTAAGCGCTTTGCGAGTTTACGACTTGATGGGAAAGACTGATAAAGTTTCTCTAATATCTGAGATTCATAGTCTTTCATAATTTCATCTAGTGAGCCGTCAATATTCATGCTCGCCATCCCTGAAGCAACGGCTTCAAGCTTAGGTAAATGGAACTGTTCAATAGAAAGTGTATCGCCATCAAGCTCCGTCAGTGCCCTTAGTACCATGTTATCAAGCTGCCTAATATTACCTGGCCATTGATAGTTACCTAATTGAACGACTAACTCTTCCGTTAGCTTTGGTTTTAGCATACCTAACTGGTGCGCATATTTGGCAGTAAATAATTCTAGTAACGGTCCAACATCATTTGATCTTTCTTTTAAAGCTGGAATCGATAGAGTCAAAACATTCAATCTATAGAAGAGATCTTCACGGAAAGAACCAGAGTCAGCCAGTTCTCCTAGCTTATGACGAGTTGAAGCTATGATACGCACATCAACATGCATTTCTTCTTCTTCCCCAACACGACGGAAAGTGCCATCTTGAAGAAAACGTAGTAATTTGATTTGAAGATGAGGGCTCATTTCACCAATCTCATCCAGGAATACAGTCCCGCCGTTAGCCTGCTCAAAGATACCTTTATGCCCTTGCTCATGATTAAACGAGCCAGGTGCATGACCAAATAATTCGGTTTCAGCCACGTCATCAGGCATTGAAGCACAGCTTAAAATCAAAAAAGGAAAAGAAGCACGGTTGGAACGGTTATGACACGCTTTTGCTAGCATTTCTTTGCCAGTACCAGTATCCCCTTCAATTAATAGGGGCTGGTCAAGCATTGCTAGTTTCTTTGCTTGACTAATAAGAGCTTTATGGCGGTTTGAAATACCAACAAAGTGCTCAAAACCTAGGTTATTTTTTTCAGGTAAGGAATCATGGGCATTGGCATCTTGCTGGCGGCTTGAACGAATCGTCATAACTGCACTTGCTAGTACTGGCTCAGATACATCCCCACCTAGATAAACCGGAATAATCTCAATAGAGTAGTCTAGGCCATCTAACACCACATCTTCACGATGACGATTAACATCTCCTTCAATCCAACGTGAAAAATTAAAAGTAGGTAAAAACGAAATCACTGGCTCACCAATAATTTCTTCTTCTAATTTATTGAATAGATTAAGGGCTGCGTGGTTTGCCATATCTACAGACCCTTTCAGGTCAATAGCTATCACTGGATCAGGAAGGTTTGCTAATAGTGCAAGTAGTTCAGTGTTGTGCCTTTCGCTCGGCATAAACTGAATTTTTCGGACATCATTGACACCTGAAATGCGGCGAATTTCCGCCATCAACTCACTGAAGGTATCAAAATCAATATCAGGACAATTTAAATAAATGATGCCTTTAATATCAATTTCTATACCACGTAAATCAATGCTTTTAGAGGCTAAAATATCGAGCAGCTCACGCGTTAAGCCAAGCCGATCTTCACACAATACTTCAAGACGCAAGATGTGTCCTATTAAGGTGTCAGGAAAAGTTGACACTAGTTTGAATTAAGCAATGGAACCAGTCAAGAAAAGAGTCATCATAGAGCGGTCTATATCTATTCAGCTTTTAAATATCAACAAGTTAAGAAGCTTATCTATCATTACTCTCGTCAATCAAGGTTTCTAACTGTAACATTTCGCAATAACCACTTACTTAAAATAAGGTTATTGTATGGAACTTAAAGCAAATCACCCATAGCCTATATTATTCCGTATAAACCTCACCCGGCTTAAATATGAAATACTCTAAACTATTCCTCACGCTAATCAGTACCTTTTCAGCGTCTAGTTTTGCAATGACTTCTTTCGATACCAGAAGTGTTGGCATGGGCAGCACTGGGGCGGCGTCAGCCTCTTATCTTACATCGAGTTTTCATAATCCCGCTTTAGCGGCTCGTTATAAAGAAGGGGATAACTTCGGGTTAATTCTTCCCGTGATAGGGGTAAGAGTTCATGACCGAGATGACATGATAGACAAATTGGATCACTTCCAAGATATTGATGACCAATTACAATTTGACCCTGACAATGACAAGTTATTAGATGAATGGCGTAAAGCATTAAAGCAACTGGATAATGGTAATGTAAATGTAGAAGCCAATTTAGGCACTGTATTCGCCATTCCAAATAGACATGTAAGTACCAACTTCTTCATTAAGTCTCAAATAGCCACCATTGCTCGATTTAATGTGCATGATGATGACTTACACAATGATGACCCTACTGATTCAGAGTTGCTTTCAAGTGGTCAGGCGGTCGGAGTCGCGATTGTTGACGTGGGTTTTACCTTCGCTGATACGTTCACCATTCAAGAGCACGACTTTATGTTTGGTATTTCACCTAAATACCAACGTATCTACGGTCTAAACTACGTTGAAACACTGGATGAGTTTGATGACGACTTTGATGTTGAAGAGGATTACGTAGAGAAGTCTGCATTCAACATAGACTTAGGCGCAGCTTATGAATGGGGAGACCATGCAATCATCGGTTTATCGGCTAAAAATATCCTATCGCAAGAACTGAAAACCAAAACGCATTTCGGACAAAAAGCAACGGTACTTGTTCAACCAGAATTTGTGTTGGGCATCTCATATGATAAATCGTGGTACACCCTAACAGCAGACATAGATTTAAATGCAGTAGAACACTTTAAAGAATACGACTACAAAACTCAGTATGCGAAGGTGGGGGCTGAATTGGATGCGTTTAGCTGGGCTCAACTTCGTTTAGGCTATATGCACAGTTTAACGGACTATGCAGATGACTTAGCCACAGCAGGCTTAGGTTTCAAACCATTTGGTATTTTTGGCTTCGACTTAGCGGCACAAGCCGGTGCAGACAATAACTACGGTGTATCTGCTCAACTCATCATGCATTTTTAATGTAGGCTAAGTCAGCTGCATACAATAAACGCACCCTAAATGGGTGCGTTTTATTTATTTCAAAGTAATACGTTTCACTTCTAACAATATGGCTTTACGAAAATCCGATAATTTAATTTTTCTATCTTTATGCCAAGGAAGTGGTCGCAGTAATGACATTGCTTTTAATCCAACCCTAGCTGTTAGAATTCCAACTCCTAACCCCTGCCCTGCTCTTGCAGACACTTTTCCAGCCAAGTCCATGGACATAAGATCCATACTGGCATCAATCGCAAGCTCACTTGCTCCTGCTAATGCCATATTAAGCAATACGAGCTTGAATAATTTCAGACGAGACCAGTAACCCAACTCAATACCGTACACTTGTGCCAGTTTATTGATCATGGTGAAGTTTCGCCACGCGACAAGCAGCATATCTACTGCAGCAAGTGGGCTAACCGCCACTAACGCAGCAGATTCAGTCGCAAATCTAGAGATAATCCGCGTCGCTTCTTTATCTTGCTGGCTTACGACAATGGCATCGTACATATCAAGGACTTCAGCATCACTATGTGAAGGGTTTACGCTGTTTTTCCACTTATCATAAGCTGGGCTTTCTTCTTTAATTCCACCTTGCTTGGCTATATCTTCACAAAATGTTTTCCCTTTTCCTACGCTATCACTTGTCAGTAAGCTCTCACTGACCTCTTGCACACTGAAATGCTTTTTCAATGAGCGTAATTTCCATAGTTCTTTACCAATAGCACCTAAGCCAAGAGAAGCAATCCCAGCAATGAAGCCTGTCCAACCCAATGTTAGCCAGTCAGCCGTTTGAAATGCAGTAATAACAGAGTCAACGGCTTGCCAGCCCACTAATGCCGTGAACGTAGTAAGCACCCCCGTCCAAAACCATGAACTGTGTTTGCTTGGGCGTATCACTTGCTCTAACTGTTGTTCAGTTTCAACTTCCACTTCATCAGTCACAACCGGCGTAAACTTTTCTTGTTCAGTAAAAATTTGCTGAGTGTTTAGATCCACTTGAGGCGCTTCGGTCGTATCCGACTGGAAACTAGAATCAGAGCCCATGCTAGTATTCAAAGGCTGATCAAAGACTTGTTTTGTTTTAAATTCACTCATTTCAGTTTATCTCCAATCAAAAACTCTAACGCTTTATCTAAGCGAACATGTTTGCAAGGCTGATCCGATTCCGTTCTTAATGGTCTAAAACTTGTAAACTCGAAGTGATTATCCTGCCAATATTGCTTGTTTGGTAATCTCCTAGGCACCTCTCCAGGGTAAAGCGTTTGCGAAACACCTTCTAAATTCACACCCTGAAGTGCAGGTACATTTTCATCACCTCTTGAAATAAAACCCGATGTCGTCGCTTGTATTGATGCAATGCTGATACAGCTCATATCGACATGCTCAAATGCAGCGTGCTGCCACGCAGGGTGAACCATTTGTTGCAGTAGTGACACTAAATTAGGGTGCTGCTCTGGTGTAACGTGATCTGCTTTCGAGGCAGCAAACAAAATTTTATCTATTTTAGGTGAAAACAAACGCTTTACTAAGTTACTGCGCCCATACTTAAAACTCGTTAATAGCTGCTCTAATGCGTTTCTCATATCAATAAATGAGTCATATCCTGCATTTAGAGGCTGTAGACAATCCACCAGCACAATTTGACGATCAAAAGTTGCGAAGTGATTCTTATAAAAAGCTTTTACCACTTTCTGTTGATACTCTTCATACCGCGATTTCAACATCGAATAGTTACTCTCTTTACTCGGTTTTTCACTTGGTTCAATACAAGGGAAAAACTGCAAGACAGGCGCTCCAGCCAATTCTCCAGGCAGTACAAAACGTCCAGGTTGCACCCAGTGCAACCCTTCTTTTTTGCAGGTATATAAATATTGGGTATAGATATCTGAGATATCAGCTAATTGCTTTTCATTGATATCCGCTAATGCATCAAAACTATCAAGAACCGAAAGCCAATCACCTGCAAACTCTTTTCTGTTTCCTTTCAGTGTATCGAATTGGTTTTGGCTCCATGTGTCAAAATCCATATCTAACAAAGGTAAATCAAGTAACCATTCGCCGGGATAATCAACAATATCGAGATGAAGTGTACTGTTTTTAGAGAATAGCTTTTTTGCACCTTTAGTTGGCTGGTACTTAATAGCTAAACGGATTTCACTGACATCTCTCGTTGGTACTGGCCACTCTGGAGGTTCAGATTGCAACGAGTTCATCGCTTCGTCGTAAGAAAAGCGAGGAATCATCATATTGTTTTGAGGGATGCGTTTAGCACCAATAATTCGACCTTCTCGCGCTGACGACAATAGCGGCAGGTTGCTGTGCGTTGAAGTATGTAAAAGCTGATTCACCAATGAAGTAATAAACGCAGTCTTGCCTGCACGGGATAACCCGGTAACAGCAACTCTTACATGTGAGTCGGTTCCTCTGCTTATAAAATCGCTAACTTCTTGGGTAATCTTCTTCATTCACTTCGCTCCAACGTTTCGTCGTTGATGATTATCGGCTATTCAATATTAATGTTAGATGAATAAAAGCCTCTGATTACAATCATAATCAGAGGCTTTTTAAGATAGTTAACTGGATCTTTCATCCCCTGTTAGTTTCTTAGGATGTATTCAATCGCAGTTATTTATTCAACATTCAGTATTCGTTATCTAGTCTTCTTCAATCAGTTTATAGATAACAAACAAAGCAATTTCTACTACAGCTAAAAGCGCTAAACTAATGGTTACGTACTTTTCATCAAAAATACTGATTCCATGCAAAATCAAGTCGTAACCGACAAAGCCACCAACAACCACAGCTAAAATAATTTGTAGGATTTGAACAAAACGAGGCATTCCTCTCTCCTAATTTTTATATCTGTCTACATAATACTAAGTGTTATTAGTATTACGGTCTTTGTTTCACTATATCATTGATAAAATGAAAAAAGTGCAGTTAATTCTGCACTTTTTACCTTATCTCTATTATTTACTTCGCGGCTTCCGCTTCCGCAATCTTAACTTTCCAAGTATCAGGACCGATTTGGTGAGCGTTTGCACCAGTTGAATCAACCGCAACCGTCACTGGCATGTCTTCAACTTCAAATTCGTAAATCGCTTCCATACCTAAGTCTTCAAATGCCACGACACGAGCTTTCTTAATTGCTTTAGCAACCAAGTATGCTGCGCCGCCCACTGCCATTAGGTAAACCGCTTTATGCTGCTTGATAGATTCAACAGTTGCAGGGCCTCGCTCTGCTTTACCAATCATACCCATGATGCCTGTTTCTTCTAGCATCATATCTGTGAACTTATCCATACGAGTTGAAGTCGTTGGACCTGCAGGACCTACCGCTTCATCACCTACTGCATCAACAGGACCTACGTAGTAGATGAATTTACCTTTCAGATCGACACCATCAGGTAAACCTTCACCACTTTCTAGCATACCTTGAATTCGCTTATGCGCAGCATCTCGACCTGTTAAGATTTTACCAGACAGTAAAACGGTTTCACCTGTCTTCCACTCTTGCACATCTTCTTTGGTAACTTCATCAAGATTCACTCGGCGAGTATTCGCGCCCGCTTCCCAAGTAATATCTGGCCATTCTTCTAGCTTAGGCGGCGTAAGTTCAGCAGGACCACTTCCATCAAGAGTGAAGTGAACATGGCGCGTCGCCGCACAGTTAGGAATTAAGCAAACGGGCTTAGACGCCGCGTGGGTTGGCGCACTTTTGATTTTAACATCAACAACAGTCGTGAGACCGCCAAGACCTTGGGCACCAATCCCAAGTTTATTAACACGATTGAAGATATCTAAACGCAGCTCTTCTTCTGCATTTTCAGGGCCTTTTTCAATCAGCTCTTGAATATCAATGTGTTCCATCAAGGATTCTTTCGCAAGTACCGCAGCTTTCTCAGCCGTACCACCAATACCTATGCCTAGCATACCCGGTGGACACCAGCCCGCACCCATAGTTGGTAGCGTCTTCTCTACCCATTCAGCAATGTCATCAGAAGGGTTAAGCATAACCATTTTAGTTTTATTTTCAGAACCGCCGCCTTTCGCTGCGATTTGGATTTCAACTTTGTTACCAGGAACCATATTAATGTGAACAACCGCTGGTGTGTTGTCTTTAGTATTAATACGCTTACCGGCAGGATCCATTAAGACAGATGCGCGCAGCGGGTTATCAGGATTGTTGTAAGCTTGACGAACTCCTTCATCAACCATTTCTTGAACCGTTTGGTCCGTTTCCCATTTCACTTCCATACCAATATTAACGAAACACGTTACGATACCCGTATCTTGGCAAATTGGACGATGCCCTTCAGCAGACATTCGAGAGTTAATCAAGATCTGAGCAATTGCATCTTTTGCTGCTTGGCTTTCTTCCTTCTCATAGGCTTTTTCAAGAGCTTGGACGAAATCTAAAGGATGATAATAAGAAATATATTGAAGTGCATCAGCGACACTGCTGATCACATCTTGCTTACGAATAACCGTCATTGCATGCCTCTTTATTGTTCTAGTTCCATGATGAGTTCTTAACTTTGCCACTTTGATGAGCTTTTATTATTGCTAAAAGCAATCGCTTGCATAATTTGATATTTGCTCCGTTGTATCAACCGAATAATGGCGATAAATAGAGGCAAATAAAAATCATGTTCTATTGCTTTAGCGTTTGTCGCTTCAATCAAGAACTCACTTTATTTTGAATTTATGATACTCTTGCTTCTTCTAACACGCCATGCAGTGATCGAACTCTTTGTCACAAATTAAACAAATGAATAACAACGAATTTCACTCTATCCAAATTAAGCCGCTTGAATATCATTCAACCCTTGCTAAACAACTGTTTTCACGTATTGAAAACCTTCCTTGGGCAATGCTATTACGCTCTGCTTCAGAAAGCCATATTGACAGTAGATTCGACATTTTAGTTGCTCAACCTGTCGCCACTTTCGAAACAATAGGTGAAAAAACAACCGTAAATGTTAATGGAAACTCTGAAGTTTCAGAAGCTGACCCATTCACTCTATTAGATGACTATCAAAGCCAACTACTTCCTGATATTGATGCTTTCCCAGAGTTACCATTCGTCGGCGGTGCCTTAGGGTATTTCAGTTATGATCTTGGGCGACGAGTAGAGAGCTTACCTGATATCGCCACTCACGATATTGCAACGCCAGATATGGCTGTAGGCTTGTATGAATGGGCTATTATCGTAGACCACCAAACTCAATCGGCTTGTGTAGTAGGATTAAACATTCAAAAACATTGGGACTGGTTAACTTCTCAAGGTGAAGGCAGTTCAACAAACCAGCAAGACCTTCAAGATTTTACACTTACCAGCCCTTGGGTTTCCAATATGTCTCAAGAAGACTATGGGAATAAGTTTGCGCAAGTTCAAGAATACTTATTGTCTGGCGATTGTTACCAAATCAACCTTGCTCAACGCTTTAAAGCTTCATATAGAGGCAGTGAGTGGCAAGCGTACAATACGCTAGAGCAATATAATTCTGCCCCATTTTCAGCCTTTATTCGTATGGCTAATTCATCAATTTTGAGCATTTCACCGGAACGCTTTCTTAAATTAAACAGCGATACAATTGAAACAAAGCCAATTAAAGGTACAAGACCAAGATCTCTTGATACCACTCAAGATCTAGAGAATGCTAGAGATCTCTCTGTTGCAGAGAAAGATCAAGCTGAAAACCTTATGATCGTTGACCTGCTGCGTAATGATATTGGCCGAGTTGCTAAGCCAGGCACTGTTCATGTCCCTAAGTTATTCGATATTGAAAGTTTTCCTGCGGTGCATCATTTAGTCAGTACTATTAGGGCAAATTTAGATGATTCTTATCGTGCGAGCGACTTATTAAGGGCTTGTTTCCCTGGAGGTTCAATTACTGGTGCACCTAAAATCCGCGCTATGCAAATTATTGAAGAGCTAGAGCCTCATCGACGTTCTGCTTATTGTGGAAGTATTGGTTATATAAGTCGAAATGGAAACATGGACACCAGTATTACTATTCGCACTCTGGTTGCAGAAAATAACAACCTCTATGCATGGGCGGGTGGCGGTGTAGTAGCGGATAGCGAGTGTGATTCTGAATACCAGGAAACCTTAGATAAGCTAAGCCGAATATTGCCAGTTTTGTCTGAGTGCTAAGTACTTTCAACTGAACGACAGACGACAGACGACAGACGACAGAAAAATATAGGCACAACACTGAAAAGTGTTATGCCTATTTTTATATCATAACGATACACTGATATTGGCTGAGAATTATCCCCACTTAATCAGCATTTCTTTTAAATCTTTTGCTGTATATGGTTTACTCAATATATCGTCCATACCGCACTCAATGCATCGTTCACGTTCTTCGAGTGTTGTGCCAGCGGTTAATGCAACAATCGTCCTATCATAACCGTCTTCCCTTAATTTCTCTGTCGCTTCGAAACCGTCCATGATGGGCATCCGGCAATCCATAAACACAACATCATAATAATTTTGGCTAGCGTATTGAAAGCCTTCCACACCATTTACCGCAATCTCAGGCATGATTTCAAATTTTTTCAGCATCTGTTGAATAATAATTTGATTCATTTTGATGTCATCAACGACTAAAATTTTCAATGAGGATAAAGTCACTTCAGTGGCAAGCTCTTCCTTGCTATGACTAGTAGATTGCGGATCTTCAGCTAGCTCTAGGGGAATCTCGACTCTAAAGGTCGTGCCTTTATCAATCTCGCTCTTTGCTTCTATATTACCATCCATTACGCCAACTAGTTTTTTGCAAATGGCAAGCCCCAAGCCTGTTCCTTCATAGTTTCGGCTACTGGATCTATCAGCTTGAGTAAACGGTTCAAATAAGGTTTCTTTCGCGCTTTTCGATATACCGATCCCTGTATCTTCAACCGAAAAAACAAACTGTCCATGTTTCCAGCCGATATCAACCTTCACATAACCGTGCTCCGTAAACTTAATCGCATTCCCAATTAAGTTCACAAATAGCTGTGTCACTCTTTCTAAGTCACCAACAAAATAGCGAGGGACATGACCGCTAATCGTTACATCAAACTGCAGTTGCTTCTCAGCAGCTCTATTTACAAAAATACTCTCGATGGTGTTCCTTAATTCATCCAGCGAAAACTTCTTAGGAATAAGTTCTAACATACCTGCATTAATTTTACTGTAATCCAGTAAATCGTTAATGATGATCCTTAAAAACTCACCCGACTGGCTGAGGTTGTTCACTATCTCTTTTTGAGAATCGGTTAATACCGTATCATTTAATAATTCTGCGCTGCCTAATAAACCGTTTAAAGGGGTTCTCAGTTCATGGTTAATCATGGCAACAAAGTCGCGTGTTGCTCTCTCTGACTCTTCCGCTCGGTTACGAGATTCAACATTTCGATTAATGGCTAACTGATGTGTGATTGCGCTGCATATTAGCTCAGTCACAAGTAATAATTGGCTTTCAATAAGAGCGTGATCTTGCCCATGAAGGTTAACTTTAAGTATTAGAACGCCAACAATGACTTTCTCAACTTCAAGCGGCATCGTTAATAATTCACCATCCCATTCAGGCTCTTCGACGGTATCAACCACTTTGCCTTGGATTGATTTATCGCCAAAATCGCTTACTTTGAGTTGAGGCAACAAATTTTGAGGCAGTATCAAACGGCTTGACTCGATCAGATAACTATTCGTCACACTCTGCGCTAAGTCTGACAGCATCACATCATCGAGGTTTTTTCTCAGAAATGCCCGTCCAAAATCGATCAATAAACTGTCTATTTGTTCTTGGAACTCAATTTTTCGAAGATTGGCATTAGAGCTCTTCTCTAACTGTCTAAGTGCGAGTTCTAGGTGCTGATTAGTTTCAAAAAGAACTAAGCTTTTCTCTTCCAGTAGTCTTTCAGCTTCCTTTCTCGCCGCAATTTGCCGCTTCAGTTTATGCTCTAAAGCCGATACTAAACTCATACTACTGTTGCTCTATTTTCAAATTAAAACGAACGACACTTCCATCTGCGGTTTGTGGTGCCATTTCTACTGAAATAGTTTCATTATGATATTCCGCACAACCTTCAATTAAACCAAGGCAAACATGGGACATGCACCGTGCACTCTTATAATCAAACACTAAATTAGCTTCATTTTGTGTAATAAAATCGAATTCGGGAGGTTGAGCATCTGGGTAAAGTTTTTTAACTTCAACATGAATGTAACGCTCTACATGCTGAATAAATTGAAATGTATTGTATGAATGGTTCAGACTGGCTTTATTTGGAACAGAAGCTAGTAAGTTTTTAAACACAGATTGTCCAAAAACTCGTTGTAGGGCTTCCGGGTCAACCTTAGTTTTTTTACTCAGGTTAATAATCAGCTTAACAAGATCGTGATGATCATAACTCCCGACAGAAGTATAAACCCCCTCATCGTCTGACATTTCAAGAACTTCATCTAATAACTCAAGTCCAAACTTATCTTCTACAAGCTCTAAAAATTCGGTGAATATGATTCCTTTCATTCCATCCCTTACTTTGTATGACTTTAAGATAAGAATGATCCACATCTTCATACTTATCAAATTGTTGTCTTTAAAAACTCTTCATGTATCACTTTCTTCTATCCATTTAAGTAAAGAATTGGCTTCAAAGAGCATGATTGTTTAATCATTAGTCAATTAGCTAATTACATTTTAGTCAATAATATGAAAAAGGCTTTAGACAATTAATTGTGAGAGTCCGCTATACTTATGATTATATTAATCAATGTTCTGGGGCTATATGAATAGACAGCACTTTTTACAGCAATTCCAGTTAAAGACGACCGTTGGCTACCATCCAGAGTCCATTAAACGCCTTTCTCATCTGAATGATAGTAAGTTGCGTAAAGCCGCCGTTGTAGTGGGTTTAGTCGATCGAAAAGAAGGGCTGCATGTTATTTTCACTAAGCGGGCAAAACATTTAAAGCATCACCCCGGTCAAATCAGTTTCCCTGGCGGAAAATTTGAACCCTCCGATCCTTCGTTGCATTTCACGGCACTGCGGGAATTAGAAGAAGAGGTCGGTATTCTTTCATCTCAGGTGAAAATTATTGGTGAACTGCCAGAACTTCCAACTATTAGTCTTTTTTCAGTCACGCCGATTATTGCGATGATCGACCCGGGCTATGAAGCTATTATCGATAAAAATGAAGTCGAGTCACTTTTTGAAGTACCAGCTAGCCATTTGCTCAACTCTGATCACCTCTATAGCCACACCGTTAATTTCAACCAATACAAGCACCGAGTTTTCGCTATGCCTTTCCAGCAGCATTTAATTTGGGGGATGACAGCTCAAATCATTCAGTCTTTGCAGCAGCAAATGAAAAAACACACCGCATAAATAAGCAACAAATCACACAGCAACTACACCTTGTTGATGCCCTGTTAACAAATTAGCCTTTTCTTATCGGACAGAATTATTAATGCAAATTTGCGCAATCGTTTTCTTGTGATGATTATATAAAATATCACCTCTCGCATTAATAAAACTAATAGTAAGCATAAATAGAAATCACCTGTAGCACGCTATTTTCGTGATCAAAAATCCGTTTTTGCAATATCATGTATCAAGCCGTTCCATTACATGATTTAGATCTATTTTTTGCCGAAGAAAATTCTGCAAAATCACTCCTGACTTATTTCCTGTTCCCAAAAAATGAGTAATTTAACATGAACACAACAACTTCTTCGGCAAATGCCGTTAAAACTTCTAGTAAGTTTAATTATAAAGATTTTACATGGTGTCTTTCACTTTTCGGTACTGCCGTAGGTGCGGGTGTACTTTTTCTTCCTATTAAAGCTGGTGCAGGTGGTTTTTGGCCATTAGTTATCCTAGCCCTTATTGCGGCACCAATGACTTGGTTCGCACATAAATCTTTAGCTCGTTTTGTACTATCAGCTAAAAACCCTGAAGCAGATATCACAGATACTGTTGAAGAACATTTCGGTAAGACTGGCGCAAACATCATTACTTTTGCTTACTTCTTCGCTATCTACCCAATCGTTCTTATCTACGGCGTTGGTATCACCAACACAGTTGACTCTTTCCTTGTAAACCAAATGGGTATGGAATCTATTCCACGTCCTCTTCTTTCTGGTGCACTAATCCTTGCTATGACAGCTGGTGTTGTATTCGGTAAAGAGCTGATGCTTAAAGCAACTTCAGCGATGGTTTACCCACTAGTATTCATCCTACTAGCATTATCTTTCTACCTAGTTCCTGATTGGAACACTTCAATGATGGAAACAAGCCCAGAATGGTCAGCAATGCCTTCTATTATCTGGCTTGCGATTCCAATCATCGTGTTCTCTTTCAACCACAGCCCAATCATTTCACAATTCTCTAAAGAGCAACGTCGTGTATACGGTGAAGACGCAGTTAAGAAAACTGACGCGATCACTGGCGGCGCAGCAATGATGCTAATGGGTTTTGTAATGTTCTTCGTTTTCTCTGTAGTACTTTCTCTATCTCCAGAGCAACTAGCAACAGCGCAAGCACAAAACATCTCTGTACTTTCTTACCTAGCTAACGTTCACGAGTCTCCACTTATCTCTTACATGGGTCCTCTTGTAGCGTTCGCAGCGATTACTTCTAGCTACTTCGGTCACTTCCTAGGTGCTCATGAAGGTCTTGTTGGTCTAATCAAGTCTCGCTCTGGTTCTTCAATCAGCACGATTGAAAAAGCTTCTCTAGGGTTCATCGTTGTTACAACTTGGATTGTTGCGGTAGTTAACCCAAGCATCCTAGGTATGATTGAAACAATGGGTGCTCCAATGATTGCAGCTATCCTGTTCCTAATGCCTGTATTCGCGATGCAAAAAGTACCAGCAATGGCTAAGTACAAAACATCAGCACCTGTGCAAATCTTTACAGCTTTATGTGGTCTAGCGGCTATTAGTTCTGTAATCTACGGCGCTCTTTAATCTAAAGCACTTTTTATAAGATGAGCTTCATCTTATATCGCGAGATTAAACACAAAATATAATGATAATAAATGAGCCTCCCTACTCCCCTTGGGAGGCTCTCTTTTTGAGGTAATCGCTATGATTAGTGTATTTGATATCTATAAAATCGGTGTTGGTCCATCGAGCTCACATACAGTTGGACCAATGAAAGCGGGTAAAGAATTTATTGATGACCTACGTTCAATGGGAAAATTGCGCGACATCACTAAAATCACCGTGGACGTATATGGATCACTATCACTGACAGGGAAAGGTCACCACACAGATATCGCTATCATCATGGGTCTTGCTGGCAATACTCCTGAGAAAGTAGATATCGACTCTATTGCGGGCTTTATTGCTCGAGTAGAAGAAACTGAACGTCTACCTGTTGGTATGCACTGTCATACTGTTTCGTTCCCTAAAGATGGCGGAATGAATTTCCATACTTCGAACCTTTCATTGCATGAAAATGGCATGAGCATTCATGCTTGGGTTGACGACGAAGTAGCTTACTCAAAAACGTACTACTCAATTGGTGGCGGTTTCATCGTTGACGAAGAAAACTTCGGAAAAGAAGAAGAAAACCCAATCAAAGCACCTTACGAATTCACAACAGCTGAAGAGCTGGTTAATCAGTGTAAAGAAAGCGGTCTTTCTATCAGTACATTGGTTATGAAAAACCAAGCGGCTTTCCACTCAGACGAAGAGTCTCGCACTTACTTCGCTAACATCTGGAAAACGATGCGTGAGTGTATGGATCGCGGTATGAATACTGAAGGTATCCTGCCTGGTCCACTGCGTGTACCTCGTCGTGCAGCAGCACTTCGCCAACAACTGATCACTTCAGAAAAAACAACCAACGATCCAATGACGGTTGTTGACTGGGTGAACATGTTTGCGTTCGCAGTAAACGAAGAAAACGCAGCTGGCGGTCGTGTAGTAACGGCACCAACAAACGGCGCATGTGGCATCATCCCTGCGGTATTGGCTTACTACGATAAGTTCATCCAAACGGTTACAGAGAAAGACTACATCCGTTACTTCGCAGCTTCTGGCGCGATCGGTGGTCTTTACAAGCGTAACGCTTCTATCTCTGGCGCTGAAGTTGGCTGTCAGGGTGAAGTTGGTGTGGCATGTTCTATGGCTGCTGCTGGTCTTGCTGAGCTTATGGGTGGTAGCCCTGAACAAGTATGTATGGCTGCAGAAATCGGCATGGAGCACAACCTAGGTCTAACGTGTGACCCGGTTGCTGGCCAAGTACAAGTACCATGTATCGAGCGTAACGGTATTGCTGCAGTTAAAGCAATCAACTCAACTCGTATGGCACTTCGTCGCTCTTCTGCTCCTACTGTTTCTCTAGATAAAGTTATCGAAACAATGCTAGAAACAGGTAAAGACATGAACGCTAAATACCGTGAGACTTCTCAAGGTGGCTTGGCTGTTAAGGTTGTTTGTTAATTAACATTCGTTTGTTAGTTAACATTAGTTTGTTAGTTAACATTAGTTTGCTAGTCAGCATTAATTTATTGGCCAGTATCAGTTAACAAGCCAAAACTTAACTCAGTCTGCTTGATAACGAGCAGATAATAAAAAGGAACGCCGATGCGTTCCTTTTTTGTATCTAACTTTTTGTGTCTAAATAGCATAGTTTTGCGTCTAAATATCACAGATGACTTTTTCTTAGACGCTTACTGCCGTAGCTAGCTAAATCACTTGCGAAATAAGCAGGAAACAACCAAAAGCCAACGAGAACATCAACATTACATTGCCCCCTTCTGCTCGGTATTTGTCTTCAGCTATTTTCATGAATCGTTGCTTATGGACCATAGCCAACGGCACAAAAACCGCTAAGAAAACTAAAATGATCCCTGCGTAGTTCAATACTGCTAAAAACTTATCCGCCGCCAGCAATGACCCCGCCAAAGGCAATATAAAACTAATACCGTAAGTCACAGCGGTATTCTGGTTAAACATGTCTTTGTTTTGGTTGAATAGTGCCATCGCAACACCAAAAAATGACGTCAATAACGCTAAACCTGTGAACGTAGTTAATATACTGCCAACCCAAGGAGAACGAGCTTCAAACGCAGCCATTAAGTCGGATACATTGTGAAAGCTTCTGAACTGTTCAGGGCTTAAATTACCCACAACAGCAAATAGCCAGAATAAATAACAGACTAAAGGAATTAAAGATCCAATAATGACCATATTGCGCAGTTGCTTGTCTGTCGCTTCATGGTTATAAGAAACTAATGTTGGGATAACCACCATAAACCCAAAACTGGTAAATAGAATGGCACTGGTTTTGATTAATTCAACGTGGTCATTATTCGTTACTTGTTGCATGTTATAGGTAGACACACCTGGCATAAGAAATACCAATGTCAAAACTAAGCTACATAGCATAACTAAAAATAGCAGCCGATTGAGCTTGTCTACCGCTCCCGTTCCACAAGCGACAATCGCGCCGGCTAATACCGTAAATAACACTTGGCTTTGAACAGCCGTAAGAGTTAGACCTAAACTTGCTGCCAGCTTACTGATCAAATCTCCGGCGCCTAAGATATAAGCCATTAATAAGCAGATAAGTAACGCGTACAGTAACCCGTTAGTGATGAATTGACCTTTCTTTCCGAGCGTCTCTCTTGCTACAGAATTTAAACCCAGACCGCCACCAGATTTCAGCGTCGCTTCCAATAAAAGCAACGCCGCATAAGTTGTTCCAAAACAGATAAGAACCATCAGTGAGGTTCCGTAAACTAGCCCAAACTGAGCAAGAACCATTGGAATGGCAAGCATACCGGCACCTAAAGCAGTACCAGCGATAATTAGGGAGCTCCCTATCATTTTAATATTCATAGTCTTTAACTTATTTATTTGATTTTTAAATGTGCGTCAGCATCGCTATCGTGCAGATACCGAAAACTCAGAGTGTAATAAAGTTAATAAGACCGATAATAAGAATGGTGTGCAGGCAGAAAGCGTGCAAATAAAGCATGAAGCAGAGGGGAGAAGCGAGGTTGTAGAGTATCGAATGAGGTTAGACTTAGTCGATGGGGTGAACCTTCTGTAGGCTCAATAATTGGAGACGTTATCTTGAATTTCATGTATGTGTCCAGTTGTCACATTCCATTTTATTACAGGTGACAAATCCATTGCCACATCTCTCCCTTATGGAAGACGTTTTATCTTATACAAGGAACACCGAAATACAATGCCAAAACAATAAAAAGTGTATAACACCTGAGTTCTCACTTTCTTGTTAACATCTCAGGTTTCTACTTTGTTAAATACTATTCAACATGCCAATTCAGAATAAAAACCCATTCAAGGTAAAGGCTAACAATTATTAATAAGTAATCAGGTTAATTTAGATACAAAAAACGCCAATAATTGGCGCTTTATTATCAGACTATAAGAAGAACTATAGATTTGATGTAAAAATAAGGGCTAGCCTTAAACTTTACTCACCGCGGTAAATGCAACCAGCAGTACATGTTTCTTTAATCTCTACTTTACTAAGCAGAGGAAGAGAAGGTTTTAGCTCGTTCCAAATCCATTTCGCTAATACTTCACTTGTTGGGTTTTCTAAACCTTCAATATCGTTCAAGTAGTAATGGTCTAAACGATCGTAAATAGGTTTAAATACCGCTTTAATTTCTGAAAAATCAATCACCCAGCCTGTATGCGGATCAACTTCACCTTCAACATATAAACGAACAAGAAAAGAGTGACCATGCAAACGACCACATTTATGCCCTTCTGGCACATGTGGTAAATGGTGTGCAGCTTCAAACATAAACTCTTTATATAACTCTGTTCTCATTGTGTTTCTCAGGCTAAAAAAATGACACGCAATCTTACGTAAAAGCCGTCATGACTACAAGATCTATAAATATCAAGACTGACGATAGCTGAGATATTCATTCCGATTTAGGCATAATTATTTGACACTATTATCGTCAAATAATTATCACATAACTGCTACATCACATATACATAACCACAACGGGAGTGTGGTCACAGTAATGAAACTAGTACTTAGGTAGTACGTGTTTTTAGGGCTACAGTATCGCTTGTCAAATATCATTTATAAAAACTTATTATGCGCTCAACTATAACGTCAAAAATTTTGGTGGCTCTCGTCATCGTTTTCAGTCTTCTATTAGTTATATCTACTTATTTTCAATATACCCAACAAAAAGAGCTGGTTAACTCCGTTCTAAGTGAACAATTGCACGACAAAGCCAGTAATTATTTCGACAGCCTCAATATGATGATGCTGACCGGAACTATGGCTCAAAAAGAAACATTACGTCAAAAAGCCTTAGTTCAAGATGGTATTGAACAAGTTCGAGTCCTACGTTCAGACACGGTCAGTAAGCTTTATGGAGCCGGTAACACAAACCAGCAACCACAAGATGACATAGACAGACGAGCCCTAGCAGGCGAAACGGTCATTGAACCTTTTAATGGTGAATGGGGTAAAGGAATTGTTGTCGCCTTGCCGATGAAGTCGAGTGAGAATTATCGGGGTACCAACTGTGTGGCCTGCCACATGGCACCTGAAGGTGAAGTGTTAGGCGCAATCCGCTTGGAATATAACCTTAGCCACGTCAATTCAATGATCAATACCCAAACAGTCACTGCGATTGGCATCATGGCGGGTATTTCTCTTGTCGGGTTTATTCTGACGATGACTTTAATTAGAAAAATAATTGTCCGCCCTATTCAGAAAACGTCACGCTTTATGACCCAAGTAAGTGTTGATAAAGATATCTCACAGCGCTTAGAAGCGACCCAACAAGATGAACTTGGCACTCTAGCAAATTCGATTAATTCATTCATGGGAACCGTATCTGATAGCCTTAAACAAGTACAAAATACATCTCACAAACTCAATGTTTCTGCTCATCAATTGACTGGCGTAGCTCAAATTACAGAAAATGCAGCTAGCAACCAACAAGAAGAAACCAGTGAAGTGCAAGGCAATATGGGAGGTATTCAAGCTCAACAGGTTAACGTTGAAGAAGCAACAGTAACCGCTTCTGAATTGATATCTCATACAGCAGATGTTGCATTAAAAAGTTCCAGCCAAGCACAGCATGCCAGTAAAGATATTAAAGATTTAGTAGGTAACATCGAGGAAGTAAAAGATAAAATCACTTCGCTCAATCAACAAACAAGTGAAGTATCTTCTATATTGAGCGTCATTCGAGGCATTGCTGAACAGACAAATTTGTTAGCATTGAACGCTGCAATTGAAGCCGCTCGAGCAGGCGAACAAGGCAGAGGGTTTGCGGTAGTTGCAGATGAAGTTCGACAGTTAGCTTCTCGCACTGCAGAAGCGACAGGAAGTATTGAATCCATCATCGGGCAATTCCAAAAGGGAAGTGAAGAATCACTTGTTTCAGCTGACAATGTATGTGCTAAAGCTCATTCAAATTCGGCAGATATTGATGCTTTATCACAAGAGATGAGCAATGTGGTCGATGAAATGCAGCAAGTTCTTCAACATGCGCAGAATATACAAACGCAAACCCAGTCAACCACTCACGCTACTAAGGAAGTGCAAGATAAGGTGAAGATGATTTCTTCCCATGCCGATAACACGTCACAGTCGGCAAGCCAAACAAGAGACATCAGCCATAGCTTAGAAGATTTATCGGTTCACTTAGAATCACTGATTAACCAGTTCACGCTCTCGAACATTCAGAAAAAATCATAAGTGAAGCGACACGCTTACACTAGGTTTATAAGCGTGTTATGGACAACGCAATAAATGTCTAGCTCATAACAAAGCGCTCCTCGGAGCGCTTTTTCAGAACAAGCCTATGCTTTAATCTTTAATCTTTAATCTTTAATCTTTAATCTTTAATCTTTAATCAAAGAATAACCTAATGGGTGATCGAAACCGCAGTTAAGTCTTTATGCTTATAGTACATAGCGTGCTTAAAAATTAGATTTTCACTGACAGTATTCATTCCAACCACTTCTACATAAGCCCCTTTTTTCCGGAACTTAAAGACCACTTTATCAAGCGCTTCAACTGAAGTGTTATCAAGAAAGAATGCGTCAGTGATATCAATCGTCACTAAAGAGGTCGTTTTGTCATACTCAAACAGTTCTACAAAAGCATCAGAAGAAGCGAAAAAAACATGACCTTTCACTCGGTGAATCGTATGTAAATCATTACCTGCCACTTCATCAGATATAAAGACCATAGATTTACTGGTGTGTGCATAAAACAACGCCGACAGCACGACTCCAACTGCGACACCAATCGCTAAATTGTGTGTAAAGACCACAACAGCGACCGTCGAAATCATCGTTATATTAGTTGGAAGAGTATGGTCCTTAAGCTCAACAATCGATCGCCATGAAAACGTGCCAATTGAAACCATAATCATCACAGATACCAAGGCTGCCATCGGTATCAATTGCAACCAGTCCGAGACAAATACCACCATAAATAGCAAAAGAACACCCGCAATCAAGCTAGAAAGACGCGTTAACCCTCCAGATTTAATATTAATAATCGATTGACCGATCATCGCACAACCAGCCATCCCACCGAATAATGAAGACACAATATTCGCTATGCCCTGTCCTTTGCATTCATTGTTCTTGTTACTTTCAGTATCCGTAATGTCATCAACTATAGTGGCCGTCATCAACGATTCTAAAATACCGACTACAGATAAAGCGATAGAATAAGGCAGTATTATTGCTAGCGTCTCCAAATTAAAAGGGATATTGGGTATCAAGAAAACGGGAAGTGAGTCAGGGAGGCTGCCCATGTCACCAATGGTTCTAACATCTAAATCAAACAGTAAGCTAATTATTGTGAGCACCACAATTGCCACCAAAGGTGAAGGTATTGAGTTGCCAAGCTTGGGGAAATACGGCAGTAAATAAATAATGGTTAACCCTAGAGCAACTAAAAGATAAACGCTTGAGGATACATTGATTAATTCGGGGAGCTGAGCCATAAATATGAGAATAGCTAACGCGTTAACAAAACCAGTAATAACTGATTTTGAAACGAAGTTCATGAGATTGCCGAGCTTAAGGTATCCAGCCACAATTTGAATAACCCCAGCAAGGAATGATGCGGCAAGCAAAAACTCTAAACCGTGATCTTTTACTAGCGTGACCATCAACAGCGCCATTGCGCCCGTAGCTCCAGAGATCATTCCTGGTCGGCTGCCAACGAACGCGGTTACAACACAGATACAAAAGGAAGCGTATAAACCAACTTTAGGGTCAACACCTGCAATAATTGAAAATGCGATAGCCTCAGGGATAAGTGCAAGTGCGACTACAACCCCAGACAAAGCGTCTCCTTTTACATTTGATAACCAGTGATTTTTTAAATATTTAAGCATGTATTTCTCTTTTACTTGTACAGTAGCCCCTGCCTTATTCAGACATAATTTAGGTAACTGCTTTTATAGATGAGCGAGTGCTCGAAAAATGCGGGAGATATAGAGAATGCTTGGGTTAAGGCGGCGTAATTAACACGTTTATATTAAACTCCTCTGTTATTTAGTTTCCAATTTTCGTGTGAAATTATGGATAATTTCATCACACCATTTGAATGGCGGACAATATAGAGGGACTCCTAGTTTAATCACACATCCAAAGTTGCAAACAAAGGTTTCAGATATCGTTGACGCGTGTAATGGTTAAGTCTTTAAGATACAACTCATTGTGAGAATTTTACCCAGTTAGTCCTCGGCTCATCTTGCTAGCGCTCTTTGCAAGCCGTTCGAGCGTCAATACCACAACCAAATCGAACAAAAAACAAACCCTTAAAGGTTATTATCGCCTGTAGAGACAATATTTCTTTCGACAAGCAAGAATAAAGGTTGAAGCTATCGTTATGACAGGTAATATGTTCTATCGATTTAAATATTTACACAACTCTATGTTTCGGCTTTTTTTTGGTCAAATGTGATCGCATTTACTGATGAGCTGTAAACTTTGGGTTGAATTTGTCCCTCAATGGAGAATGAAATCAACATGACTTACGCGCCTGTAACAGACGTACTTGGCGGCAAGCTAGCGGTAGACAGTGAAGTAACTGTTCGCGGCTGGATCCGTTCACGTCGTGATTCCAAAGCTGGAATCTCTTTCCTTGCCATTTATGACGGCTCTTGTTTCGACCCGATTCAGGCCGTGGTTCCTAATAATCTTAATAATTACGAAGACGAAGTATTAAAGCTAACAACTGGCTGCTCTGTTGAAGTAACTGGTAAGATTGTTGAGTCTCCTGCGAAAGGTCAAGACTTCGAACTAGCAGCAACTGACGTTAAAGTTGTTGGCTGGGTTGAAGACGCTGACACTTACCCAATGGCTAAGACACGTCACTCTATCGAATACCTTCGTGAAGTTGCTCACCTACGCCCACGTACAAACGTGATCGGCGCAGTAGCACGTGTACGTAACTGCTTATCTCAAGCGATTCACCGTTTCTACCACGAGCAAGGCTTCTTCTGGACTTCAGCACCGCTTATCACTGCATCTGATGCAGAAGGCGCTGGTGAAATGTTCCGCGTATCTACGCTAGACATGGAAAACCTACCTCGCACTGACGAAGGCAAAGTGGACTTCAACGAAGATTTCTTCGGTAAAGAAACTTTCCTAACAGTATCTGGCCAACTTAATGCTGAAGCTTACGCTTGTGCACTAAGCAAGGTTTACACGTTCGGCCCTACGTTCCGTGCTGAAAACTCAAACACAAGCCGCCACCTAGCTGAGTTCTGGATGGTTGAGCCTGAAGTTGCGTTTGCAGACCTTGACGATGTAGCGAAGCTGGCTGAAGACATGCTTAAGTACGTTTTCGCCGCTGTTCTTGAAGAGCGCCGTGATGACCTTGAGTTCTTCGCTTCTCGCATCGACAAAGAAGCAATTACTCGTCTAGAGCAATTCGTAGACGCTGATTTCGCACAAGTTGACTACACTGACGCAATCCAAATTCTACTAGACTCTGGTAAGAAGTTTGAATTTGACGTTGAGTGGGGCATCGACATGTCTTCTGAGCATGAGCGTTACCTAGCTGAAGAGCACTTTAAAGCTCCTGTTATCGTTAAGAACTACCCGAAAGACATCAAAGCTTTCTACATGCGCTTAAACGATGACGGCAAAACAGTTGCAGCTATGGACGTACTTGCACCAGGTATCGGTGAAATCATCGGTGGTGCACAACGTGAAGAGCGTCTAGACATTCTAGACGAGCGCATGATTGGTATGGGTATCGACCCTGAGCACATGAGCTGGTACCGCGACCTACGTAAATACGGCACAGTGCCTCACGCAGGCTTCGGTCTTGGTTTTGAGCGTCTAGTGTCTTACGTAACTGGCATGGGTAACGTTCGTGACGTTATCCCGTTCCCACGTACACCACGCTCTGCGAACTTCTAATATCGGCTGATTCTTACCTAAAGAAGGCAGTAACAGATAAATAAAAACCTCCGTTTATACGGAGGTTTTTTATACGTCTTATTTAATAAAAGCCTATGATACAAGCTTAAAAATGAGGTTTAATCTACGTCTACTCAGCAGTACGGATCAAGAAGTGATCCAGCAAGATCTTCTCATTCGTCTTTTCTAACGGTTTAAACTCAATCACCATTTGATCACCCTTTTGCTCAAAAGCATTCACTTTAAGGAATAAACTTTCCTTATCTGCTTTAATGTTATGAGCGACTTGTCGTCCATTTACAAACACATCAAACGCAGGTGCTTTCGGATTTGCAGGAATCACAGTTTCAAAAGTGTATTTCGCCCCTGACGTTGCGTAAGCGGTATTGTAAATACCTCCATCTTCCGTCCAATATGTATTATTGAAATCCATATTTTTCGCTTTCCAATAACTATAGAAAGCATGAAGATTTTCAACATCATTCTGTGTGGTAGATGTCCATTTCACTTTCTGTAGTTCAACCGATTCAGAGTAGCTGAAACCATGTTTTTTCATATCATGGTTCAGTGAATCTAACCGACCAATTACATCATCAAATGTATCTTGCCAGCCAAGCTCACCATAATATTGTAAGCCAATTTCACCGATGATATAGAACTCACCTTCTCGCTCAATGGTGATACCTGAACCTGAATCACCATGGATAATCAACCATTGCAAATCACTTTGAGGCAAAATCACTGGATCATATTTGTACTCCGCTAGCCATTTTTTATCAGTATCGTTGTACTTAACAAATTTTTGACCACCATTACGTCCATTATAATTACCAAAACCAACACTATTTACTTCATAGACTTCTGAGTGATCAAACATCCCTTTTTCAGGCAGCTTAGCGGGCTTAATACCGGTAATTGGTGTATCTAGACGGACAAGTGCGAAATCATAAAATCCATCCGTAAATTCATACTCACCCCACTCCCCTTTCGGATCGGTAGTAGCGCGTGATGTATGAACAACTTTATACTTACCTTCTTCATCTTTCTCGTAAGAAAAACAAGTCACAGCATTTTCGTAGCCTTCACTTTTAGCCCCAGACACATGGTTCGCGGTAATAACCCAGTAAGGGTCTATCAAAGTAGCTGAACCTGCGTTCATGTGACATGCAAAATCAAACTGCTTCTGCAGCGCAAATGCTTTATGTTGGCTGACAGAACGGTCCATTTTACCTAAACCAGCATGAGCAGAAAAAGCGGTCAGAATAGCGGATGCAAGAATAACTGTTCTCATATTACTGAACCTCTTTTAGTTGGATTGCTTCTAAGCCGTGATAACCCTGCGAGGTTTCAAAATCAAACTGTCTATAATGTCTTTTAAATGTGATATCCACCACTTCATCGGGGTTCTTAATTTCAAAAATAATGGTGTTTTTAATACTGGTCATATGAAATGAAATATCATTTTGAATAGTGATACATTCATTTGCTACACAAGCTGTAACATCAGCAGAAGAAAGCCAATTGTGTGTGTAAAGCTCAAGTGAGTATTTCCCGTTAAATTCAGGCTGAACTTGAAATGAAAAACCGCCATTCCTCTGTATTAGCCCTGCGTAAGATAGTTGATTCAGGTAATCTTCCGATCCGCCTCCTTGCCAAAAGTATCGGTTCGAAGTAGCATTTTTAGAGCTATCCGATACGACTGTTTTTATTTCACCTACCTCAACCGCATCACTGATCATATAAGTACTTGGCTTACTAACCGACTGTTTATCACCGTACCAAAAAGCCCAATCTAGACCGTCTAATTCAACATCTCTTGCGTAACGGTATTTACCCTCGTCTAATTCATAACCAATAAATTCGCTTTCAATAGACAAATTCATTGCCTGTACCGTTGATACATTACTCAAACGTTCTAGATCTACTTCAATTTCATCTGCATATACACTCGTTGTTAATAGAGCTAATGCAATAAGCTTTACTTTCATGTCTTACCCTCCGTTTAATCCTTAGTGATTGTACGGTATAGATTTTTTCAATTTGTAAGCCACTGTAAGCCCTTTATTTTCTGGCTAAATTAATGATATAGGCAGTTTATTGGCGACATTCTTTATGAATAAGAAACATGTTGGGCTAGAGCCTTAAAGTCTTCGGTCAAACAATTGTCAGTAAGTGATACGCTACCCAAGTTAGTGCAACTTATTACTTACAATTCCTTACATTGATAAGGGGAATTAATTATCACTAGATATGTAATTTTTTAATGGAATGATGACGGCTGGGCTGGGCTGGGC
>NZ_JAKJSZ010000010.1:0-182511 GCF_050337535.1 Vibrio kagoshimensis | reverse complement strand
CATGTGAGAGTAGGACATCGCCAGGCTTTAAATTATAATCTTTAGGTTGACCAACCTGGAGATATGGACGCTCACTTAGTGAGTTGACCACTGCGGAGTGGTAGTTCAGTTGGTTAGAATACCGGCCTGTCACGCCGGGGGTCGCGGGTTCGAGTCCCGTCCACTCCGCCACTTATTCAGAGTTTCAGCTCTTTAAAACTGAAATAGGGGTGTAGCTCCAATTGGCAGAGCAGCGGATTCCAAATCCGCGTGTTGGGAGTTCGAATCTCTCCACCCCTGCCATATTTAAAGCCTCAGCAGAAATGCTGAGGCTTTTTTGCATCTATCAATCTGTATTTGCTCTTCTCAATGTAACGAATATCATTTTATACTGATTCCCTTCCCAAAAAATTATCTGATCCATTTCGAAAAAGTTTAAGAACAATAGCAAGGTATGTTTCAGCTCATATCAAATAAGAATATGACACCAATTACCGCTGTTGCTCTCGTTATCGAGCAACAGCAGGAACCTCTCGTGGGATAAATAAAATCCCATCAGCAATTGATGTCGGAGTATAGACAGGTAGGCTACCACCTGCGAATCGAATCGTTTGAGGCTGATTGAATAAAGCTGTTGATGTTGATTGAGATTTAAAATCAATGAAAGTATCAGGAAAACCTAAGCTGAATAGTGAATGGTTAACTGTCCTTGCTTCTGAATAATAAGGCACGGTATTAATTGCCCACTGCGAACTATCTGGGGTGTAAGCGGCTAAACGCCCTCGGTAAGTCAGTTGTATCACGTTATAAGTTGATTTATCAGGATACCGTTTATGGATGGCATCTGTTACTGAACCATGGATAGGTATGGCGTGAATGTTGTGAGCCCATATGGCTGTTTGCCCGCTATCTGGCAGGTTGAACCACTCCTCCCTTAACCAGCGAATGTTTTCAGCTGATTGATTATCAGTAAAAGCATCTTCTAATCCGTTTATTTGGAAGTAGCTATGAGCTGATAAGCTTTTCGCTACCTGTAACCAAAATGATGCGTAGTTTCTAAATTCTCTAGGTGATGTCGGATCGTAATCTGGAATCATTTCAAGTTCTTTCTGAGTCGTAAGGGTGGAGATTAATTCAGATAGAAGTGAAGTTAGCTGATGATGATCAGTTACAGTGAAATCTCGGTCTGCATACCAAGGGCACATCATTATCGGAGATAATGATTTAATGGTGGCGAAGCTTTCTTGATATAAAGATTGGGAGACTAAATAATTTTCAAACTCATCGAACATGACACTACACCCTGGATCGCTGTTGATTCTTGCATCGTATCCAATGAGTAGTAGTGGGGTAGTGTCTTTCGGTAACTGATCTACATAATTAAACAAATGTGATAACTCTGCACTATAGCGGTGTCCGAACATATAATTGGCATCAGGTCCCGTAACCGCGTCCAGCAAGTTTTGCTCATCAGTTAGATAGTTTTGCCATGCGGCTAATCCATCATATAACCCTGCTTCGAATGCTATGAAGTCAAGATTACCTTCTTCATGGAGGGCTTTTAACATCCGTGCTCTGTAGCTATAGGCTTTAGAGCCCTGATGACTAGCTTCACCTAACCCAATAAAGTCATAACCAGCAGTCGCGCTGACAAATTGTCTAAGGTCTGAGTTACCATAGATGAAGCTTGTACTTTCGAGTGGTGAATGTTCGATTGTGATGTTTTCTGTATCACTGTTACATCCCATTAATAGGGTAAGCCCAATCAAACTTAATTTTTTCATTATTTAGTCCTTTAGATTGTTTAAAGGTATTCCACTCTATGCTTGGTGAGTTGTTTAGAAGGGATTTTATAATATGCGACTTATTTCTTAATTTATATTTGTGTTTTGCGGTAAGCATTGTATAAGAATTAATCTAAAATTCATTTTTAGACTATGATGAAGTGTTGAAATTAAGGAAGATTACTTGTGTTTCGTTTTATAACTGTATTTCTGGGCTGTTGGCTTATTAGCACTTTCTCTTTGGCAACTCCGTGGGAAAGTTTTACCACACCCTCTACACAATCCACTCAATCTATAGGCAGTTATGCTAATGGTTGCCTTGCTGGTGCTGACACTCTTCCTTTGCAAGGTGAGGGATACCAAGTTATACGCCCCCAAAGGCAACGTCACTACGCTCACCCTAATACCATCACCTTCATTCAAAGTTTAGCTAAGGAGTTGCAGGAAAAAGGAATGCCTAGAATATTGATCGCTGATATTGCTATGGCCAGGGGGGGCTTATTTTCTTTTGGGCATAGCAGTCACCAAACGGGCTTAGATATTGATGTTTGGCTCAGAGTTACAAAGCTACCTATGTCAGAAAAAGAACTAGAGAATCCACGAGCGACGAGTGTAGTTGATATACCTAATTACCGAATAAATAGTCATTGGAAGCCGTATCATTTTGACTTAGTTAAGAGTGCTGCGATAAAGGAAGATGTGGCTAGAATATTTGTCCATCCAGTGATTAAAGAAGCGTTATGCGCAACTGAAACCCCAGATGACAGAGAGTGGCTGAGAAAAGTGAGACCATGGTTTGGACATCATTCTCATATGCATATTAGGCTTAAATGTTCTGAAGAAGATATACACTGTGTTGAACAAGCACAACCGCCAGAAGGTGATGGTTGCGGTGAAGAACTTGCAAGTTGGAAACCAAAGAAAGGACAGCCTGCTGATAAACCAAATTACATTAAGAAGGCGAAAAAAAAGCCTGAACTTTGTCAGGCTCTTTTGAGAGAGTAAGGGAAGACTATGTCATTCCTTGTATGATAACGAACTTTTCTAGAAGCTCTTCATCAGTCTCAATATTATTAGGATCTGTGATGATACATTTTGTTATTGGGCACACAGATTGGCACGTCGGCTTATCATAGTGCCCTTTACATTCAGTACATAGCGCGGGGTCAATCTCATAGATTTCGTCACCCATAGTAATAGCACCATTAGGACATTCTGGGTCGCACATGTCGCAGTTAATGCAGCTATCTTGAATCAGCAGTGCCATTATTACTTACCTGAAGCGTTACGCGTATCTTGACCTTTGCTCAAGTTACGCATTAGTAGACCGTATTCCAAATCTAGGTCTGCTGGCACAGGAATGAAGACAAAATGCCCATTGCCTTTAGCATCGTCAACCGCTTCAGACTTTCGGTTTTCCATTACCTCTAGCTTAAACACAATATTACCTTTTGGTGTCATCATTTCTAAGCTGTCACCAAGTAGAAATTTGTTTTTTACTTCAACTTCCGCTAATTCACCGCGGCGTTTCCCCGTAAATTCACCTACAAACTGTTGAGTATCAGATATAGAGTAACCGTACTCGTAATTTTGGTATGAATCATGAGTGTGTCGACGTAGGAAGCCTTCTGTGTAGCCACGGTGAGCTAGGCTTTCTAACGTACCCATTAGGCTTTCATCGAATGGTTTACCCGCAACAGCATCATCAATTGCTTTACGGTAAACCTGAGCTGTACGCGCACAGTAGTAGAAAGACTTAGTACGACCTTCAATCTTCAGCGAATGTACACCCATTTTCGTTAGGCGTTCAACGTGCTGAATTGCGCGAAGATCTTTTGAGTTCATGATGTAAGTCCCATGCTCATCTTCAAACGCTGCCATTTTCTCTTCTGGTTTATGTGATTCAGAAAGTAAAACAACTTCATCAGTTGGCTTGCCAAGACCTAGTGTGTTGTCTGGACGCTCGTTTTGCACTTCCACATCTTGGATCTCAACGCCAGTTGGATTAGCTTCAACGATCTGACCGTTTTCGTCTTCTTTCGCAGCTTCAGTCTTGTATTCCCAACGACAAGCGTTAGTGCAAGTACCTTGGTTCGGGTCTCGTTTATTCATGTAACCAGAAAGTAGGCAACGACCTGAATAAGCCATGCATAGTGCGCCGTGAACAAAGATCTCTAGCTCTGTTTCTGGGCAGTGTTCGCGGATTTCTTCGATTTCTTCTAGTGATAACTCACGAGATAAAATCACACGCTCAACGCCTTGAGTAGACCAAAATTTAACAGTCGCCCAGTTAACAGCGTTTGCTTGTACTGAAAGGTGGATCGGCATTTCTGGGAAAGCTTCACGAACCATCATGATAAGGCCTGGATCAGACATGATAAGTGCGTCTGGACCCATATCTACAACTGGTTTAAGGTCGCGAATGAATGTTTTTAATTTAGAGTTGTGCGGCTGAATGTTACATACAACATATAACTTTTTGCCTTGAGCATGAGCTTCATCGATACCGATTTGTAGGTTTTCGTGATTGAACTCGTTGTTACGAACACGAAGGCTGTAACGTGGCTGGCCAGCGTATACTGCATCTGCGCCGTAGGCGAATGCATAACGCATATTTTTCAGGCTTCCTGCCGGTGATAATAGTTCAGGTACAAATGGTTTTTGTGTCGTCATTGCTTCGTTCTCTAATCTGATCTCAAGTCAGGTTGATACCACCAAGTGATATCAAAGGGGCGCAAATTTTACGCTAAAATGAGCTTGGTTGATAGCCTTAAAGATAGCAATGGTATTAAGAAGAGTTCGGAGAGGTAAAGATAAGAAGGAATGTAGAAGAAAATAAGCTCAGGTGCCGTCGACACCTAAGCTTAAAATATCAAATATTAAGCGTTAGGTTGCGTTAACCCGCCCAAAGATTCAAATAGATTAGGAAGGAAAACACTGAATTCGCCACAAAGAAGTGAGAAGTCAGCATCAAAACGTGCAGCTTGATCTTCACGAGGAATGTCGTCGTTCTCATCTTTTAGTTCATCACTGAATTTGAGGCGTTTAATACTGCCGTCTTCAGCAAGAATGAACTCAATGCGATCTTGCCAGTTGATCAGAAGCTTAGTCACAACTTTGTTGGCTTCAATGTGGTTCTTAATCTCATCAGCTTCTAGTTCTTGCTTCTTAACTCGAACAATACCGCCATCTTCTTGGATTGATTTTAGTTCTGCTTCATCAAGCATAGTAATACCTTGAGGAGTATTACCTGATTGAACCCACTCAGTTAGAGTCGTCTCAATTGCTTGCTCAGGGATAGCTGGGACAACAGGTAGGCTACCCATTGTTTTACGAAGAAGTGCCAAAACATCTTCTGCTTTTTTGTAGCTGCTAGCATCAACAACAATAAAGCCTTCTTTCGGCATGATAAGCGCGTAAGTGAAGTTGCTGCGGCTGAATGCACGAGGAAGAAGATCAATGATGATGTCTTCTTTTAAGCTGTCTTTTTCTTTCTTTTTAAGAGGCGTGCCAGACTCTGCTTCAAGCGTTTCTACCTTTGCATTAAGAGATTCTTTAATGACTGACGCTGGAAGCATTTTTTCTTCTTTCTTAGCACAAATAAGAATGCGGTTTTCTGATAGGTGCGTCATCATATCGCCATGTCTACCCATTGCGTGTACCCACCCAAACTTTTGTTTGTCTTGGCTACCACAAGGTGTAAAACGGAACTCTTCAAGTTGTTTCTCTAGCTTATCTGCATTGAAGTCGATATCACGATTGAAGCGATATACTAGGCAATTTTTAAACCACATAAATATTTCTCATACCTTTATCTGAAGACGCTCATCATAGGAGATTTCTCTTCATTTGTCTTATACCTGCAATAAAAATTAAAAGTGAAATGTTTGAGACAGTTATATGAAAATTTGTTTTCAAAGGTCACAAAAGTGTCATAATTAAACCAGATAATGCAATGCGTTGATTAAATACTAAGGCTACTCAATTATGTCGAGAAGGATTCTGGTTGTTGAAGACGAAGCACCAATTCGTGAAATGTTGTGTTTTGTACTTGAGCAAAAGGGCTATCAAGCTGTAGAAGCTGAAGATTACGATACCGCGGTAAATAAGCTATGTGAACCTTTCCCTGATCTAGTGTTGCTAGACTGGATGCTACCTGGTGGTAGCGGTATTAACTTTATCAAGCACATGAAACGTGAAGAGCTTACTCGTAACATTCCCGTTGTAATGCTGACTGCGCGTGGCGAAGAAGAAGATAAAGTGCGCGGTTTAGAGGTTGGCGCTGACGATTACATTACCAAACCATTTTCGCCAAAAGAGTTGGTGGCTCGCTTAAAAGCGGTTATTCGCCGTGTTACACCAACTGCATTGGAAGACGTGATTGACGTACAAGGTCTCAAATTAGACCCAGTATCACACCGTGTTACCGCAAGCGAAGGCCCTGTGGATATGGGACCAACCGAATTCAAAATGCTGCACTTCTTTATGACTCACCAAGAACGTGTTTATAGCCGTGAACAATTGCTGAACAATGTTTGGGGCACGAATGTTTACGTAGAAGATCGAACTGTGGATGTGCATATTCGACGTTTACGTAAAGCTCTAGAAGCCGCAGGTCATGATAAATTAATTCAAACAGTTCGCGGTGCTGGATATCGTTTTTCGACAAAAGCTTAGTACTTGTCTGATCCTACCCCATTTCGGAGTTATGAATGGTTGAAAGGTTAACCTGGAAAAAGCTAGCTTGGGAGCTGGCTTTTTTTTACGCCCCTTGGGTTTTTATTGGTTGGATATTCGGTTATATGCCTTGGCTATTACTGGCAGCTACCGTTTTACAACTTTCTTGGCATCTACATAACCAAATGCGTTTGTCTGCTTGGTTATGGGATGAAAAGCGTTTAACACCGCCATCGGGTTCAGGTAACTGGGAGTCCTTATTTAACGGGCTTTACCGGCTTCAGCAAAGACAGCGTAGAAAACGTAAAGAGCTAACCAACCTTATTCGCCGCTTTAGAAATGGTGCGGAATCTTTGCCCGATGCGGTTGTGGTATTCCGAGGTGAAGGTAACATTGTTTGGTGTAATAAACTTGCCCAATATCTACTAGGTTTCCGTTGGCCTGATGACTCTGGTCAGCCGATCTCAAACTTGATCCGCACTCCCGACTTTATCAAATACATAAATAAGCAAGACTTTTCCGAACCTCTAGAAATGCCTTCTCCATTGAATGTTGAGCGTATGCTGGAATTACGTATCGTGCCTTACACTGAAGGTGAGCACCTGATGGTCGTACGTGATGTTACTCAATTGAAGCAATTAGAAGGGATGCGCCGTAATTTCTTTGCCAATGTTTCTCATGAACTTCGTACACCAATGACGGTACTTCAAGGTTATCTTGAAATGACTGAAGATCCGGACATGGTTGTTGGTCCTATGTGGCCAAAAGCTCACGGTGTGATGACTGAACAGCTGAACAGAATGAATAGCTTAGTTAATCAACTACTGACCTTATCTAAAATTGAAGCAGCGCCCATGCATGAGTTGGATGAAGTTGTGAATGTGCCAGCAATGTTGGAAGTTTTGGAAAAAGAAGCGGCAAGTTTAAGTGGTGAATTAGAGCATCAGTTGAATTTTGATATTGATAAAAGTTTACGTGTTTTAGCTGATGAAGATCAGCTTCGCAGTGCAATTTCAAACCTAGTTTATAATGCTGTTAAATATACACCTGCAGGTGCGCAGGTGAATGTTCGCTGGTATCAAACTAGCCAAGGCGCTTGCTTGGAAGTGTCAGATACCGGAGATGGTATTGAACCTCAGCACCTTCACCGATTAACAGAACGTTTTTATCGAGTAGATAAAGCTCGCTCTCGCGATACTGGCGGTAGTGGTTTGGGTTTAGCGATTGTAAAGCATGCTCTTACTCACCATGATTCTCATTTAGAAATTCAAAGTGATCTTGGTGTTGGCAGCCGATTCTCATTCACTTTACCAAGCCGGTTAACAGTATGAAAATAAGATTAAGCTATGTCTGGGCACTGTCTTTATCTTTGCTCTCTTGGTTCGTGTTAGCGGATAATGCTGATGAAACCGAACAACTTGTTACTTATAAAAAAGTACCTGGAATTTCGGGCAATCTACTCTCTGTTGGGTCTGATACTTTAGCTGGGATGACAACGTTGTGGATCGAAGAGTTTAAATCTTACTACCCGAATGTGAATGCTCAAATTCAAGCTTCTGGTTCGGCGACTGCTCCACCTGCATTAACGGAGAAAACAGCTCAATTAGGTCCCATGAGCCGTCCCATGCGTTTAAGTGAAATTGAAAATTTTGAAAGAGAGCATGGCTATAAACCGACAGCGTTAAAAGTCGCTATTGATGCTATAGGTCTATTTGTTCATAGAGATAACCCTATCGATGGGCTTAATTTTAGGCAGATAGATGCTATTTTTTCAGAAACATTACGCTGTGGTTCTACTCGTTCGATAACAAACTGGGAAGAGTTAGGGGTAGAACAAAGCTGGGCTAAAAGACGGTTCCAACTATTTGGAAGAAACTCGGTTTCTGGGACATATGGTTACTTTAAGAAAAACGCTTTATGTGGCGGTGACTTTAAAAATCGAGTGAATGAACAACCAGGCTCTGCATCTGTCGTTCAGTCTGTCGCTTCCTCTATTAATGGTATTGGTTATTCTGGTATTGGTTACCGTGTTGCTGGCGTTAAGCTAATTCCTATTGCCCAATATGGTGATAAGTACGTTAATGCAACTCGGGATAGTATTTTGAATGGTGAGTACCCACTCTCACGTTTTTTATTTGTTTACGTGAATAAGCACCCAGAAAAGCCTTTATCACCAGTAGAAAGAGAGTTTTTGAGGTTTATATACTCGAAGCAAGGGCAGGAACTCGTTGAGAAAGATGGCTATCTAGCGATTCCGCCTGAATTTGCAAAGCAGGAGTTAATGAAAGTAGGGCTATAATTAGCCCTAAATTTAAGTTTCAATTTCAATTTCACAAACGATCAGTCTATGCCTTCAAAGCTAAGCTGCCAGTCAATATTACTCCAGAGCTCTTGTTCGCTAGATAGGTCGGCAGCTAAAAGCTTATTATCTTCAAGCCAGTTATTATCATCGCAGCTCAGTTGCCAGTGATCTTTATCTATAATGTTAAGTTGGATGTTGAGCATTGGTGCATCATTTCTTTGACCATTGAGTAATATCGCTAAACGCAAAATACGAATCAGGCTGATGACACTTTTCGTCTTAAATAGGCTAAGCTCTGGCATATCTTGTAATTTCAAAGCTTTGCGCTGAAAGCGAACCAAAGTTGCCATAAGTAATTGTTGTTCACTATTAAAGCCTGGCATGTTGGTATGCTGGAGTATGTAGGCTGAATGGCGGTGGAAGCCTTGGAAACTAATACTAAGCCCTACTTCGTGTAATAGTGCACTCCAATCAAGCAATTCAAACAGTTGGCTTTCGCTTTTTATGCACAATGACTCTCTTGTTTGTGTTAGGAATACACTTGCCCGATTTTTCACTCGAGTTGCATGTTCTAAGTCCACTAAATGTTTTACTGCTAAGTTTTCCGTGGTACGCATACGAATATCTGAACGTTGAAAACTGTCTTCCATTTCATAGAGGAGACCTTCTCTTAATGCGCCATCAGAGAAGTGCATTTCTTTGATTTTCAGATCTTTAAATATGGCGGTTAATATTGCTACCCCGCCAGCAAATACAGGCTGTCGTTCGACAGTGAGCCCTTTTAGCTCAATCTGTTCAATATTCTTTTGTTCACAAAGCACGTCAATCAGGTGCCTCAGTCTTTTCTCAGTAATGATTGCATCATCATAACCAAGCTTACTAAGCACTTCTTTAATTGCTTTGATTGTGCCTGAAGACCCTAGAGCTGTCTCCCAGCCTTTCTTTCTATACTGAGCAGCAAGGGGCTCAAGCCTTTGCTGAGCGGCGATGATGGCTTTTGAAAAATTCTTAGGTGTGAGTTTGCCATTAGAGAAAAAGGTTTGAGTAAAACTCACGCATCCCATTTGTTTGCTGTTAACGAGCTTCGCTTCAAAACCTTTACCGATAATCAGCTCAGTGCTGCCTCCACCAATATCGATAACAAGCTTTGATTCGGATTCAGGCTGTGTATGCGCGACACCTAGATAAATCAATCTCGCTTCTTCTTCTCCGGGGATGACTTCAATAGGGAAGGGGAGTACTTCTCTCGCACGTTGAATAAATATATGGGCATTATTGGCCTGGCGAAGGGTATGAGTTGCCGCAATTCGAACGTTTTCAAGTTCAAAGCCTTGAAGGCGTTCTGCGAACATTGATAGACACTCTAACCCTCTGGCTATGGCTGTATTACTTAGGTTCGACTGTTCGTCTAATCCAGCGCCAAGGCGAACTCGCTGCTTGTGCCGACTAACAAGTTGTAATTCTTGCCCTACCACTTTGGCCACGACCATATGAAAGCTATTAGAACCTAAATCAATGGCTGCAATATTTTTGGGAGAAGCAAGCGCATCCGTAGAGGCTGTATCTGGAGACTTCTCGGGTAGGGTTGCTTGTATCTTCTTAGCTTTGCTCATCTTCAGACTGTTGTTCCCTGGCTTTTCTAGATTTCTTTTCAACTGACTTGAGGTAATCATAGATAGCGATTTGTGAGCGTAGTTTTTTTCTATTTCCACGCGGAACATAGCTATTACTCATCTCTTTATCGATCCATCTAGCCTTAACTGTATCGGTAAAATGAATATTTACAATATCGATGATGCGTTGTTTCAAACGTCCATCACGTATTGGTGTTGTCACTTCAATACGGTGGTCGATATTCCGAGTCATCCAATCGGCAGAAGATATATAGACTTGTGGATCACCATCATTGTGGGTAATTAGAACTCGCGGGTGTTCTAGAAAACGGTCAATAATGCTGATTATTTTTATGTTTTCGCTTACCCCTTCAACTCCAGGAACGAGTGAGCACATACCGCGGATGATCATTCTAATATTTACGCCAGCGTTACTCGCACTATATAGCTTATTGATTAACCCTTTATCGACAAGATTGTTTACCTTTAATGTTATTTGAGCTTTCTTGCCAGCTTCTGCATTTGCTATTTCACCATCAATCAGTTGATAGAGTTTTTTTCGAGAGTTACGAGGGGAAACAATTAAGTGGTCGAATTTAACAGGGCGGTAAGGGTTTTCAATGTAGCCAAAAACATTTCGCACTTCATTTGTGAGATCTTGATCTGCAGTGAGTAATGAAAAATCAGTATAGATACGAGCGGTTTTTTCGTGAAAGTTGCCCGTACCAATGTGAGCATATCGTGTGATTTCTTGATTTTCACGGCGGCTAATCAAAAGTAACTTAGAGTGTATTTTTAGCCCTGGTGCTCCGAAAATAACTTGAACCCCCGCATCAGTTAAAATCCGTGACCATTCAATATTGGCTTCTTCATCAAAGCGCGCTTGCAGCTCTACAACAACGGTTACATTTTTGCCATTGTGGACAGCATCAATAAGCGAATTCATTAACTTTGAATTTTTAGCCACGCGGTAGATATTGATCTTAATGCTGATCACTTTTGGATCAAAGGAAGCTTGGCGAACTAATTCAGTGATGTGATCAAAAGTATGATAAGGATAATAAAGTAAAATATCCTGCTCTCTTATTGCATCGAAATTATTATCAAAATTATCGAAATCAGCACAAGTCATTGGGGGTAAAGGTTTGTTTTCTAGATACTCACGCCCAACATTGGGAAATCCAATAAAATCTTTGAAGTTATGGTATCGCCCCCCTGGTATTAAACTGTCGTAGTTTGATATGCCAAGTTTTTCGCACAGGAATTTAAGCATGTTTTTAGGCATGGTTTCTTCATAAACGAAGCGAACGGGCATGGCACTTAGGCGCTGGGCAACCCCTTCTGACATTTGTTCTAAAAGGCTGTGCTCGACTTCAAATCCTAGATCGTACTCTGCATCACGTGTCATTTTCATTGCGTAGCAATTTAGTTCGTCGTAATCGAAAAAGCCTTTGAAAAGATCCTCGATACAATAACGAATGATATTATCTAGCAGGATGATTGTTTTGCGTCGCTTTCCTTTTTGTTCAGGGACCATGACAAATCTGGGCAGATGATCGGTTGGGATTTCAATTAGAGCGTATTTAGACTGCTCTTCTTTTTGCAGTTCTACGGTGAGGTAAGCGTACTCATCGGTTAGAAATTGAAGTAAATCGATTTCATCAGTCATCAATAAAGGAGTGATATGAGGCTGAACTTCTTTTTTGAAATACTTTCGAATCCATTTCTTTTGGAAGTCGTTAAGTTGGGTTTCGTTGACTAGGAATATGTGGCGTCTAGCCATTTCAAGGATCAGCTCATTGTAGAGGGCATCAAATCGCTGGTTGAGTCGAAGCACTTTGGTTTGCATCTTGGTAAGCAGGTGTTTTGAATTGTCGTTAATACCGTGTTCTTGGTTGATTAATATTCTACGTTTGACATTGGCAAATCTAACTTTGTAAAACTCGTCTAGGTTGTTGGAAAAAATCCCCAAAAATCTTATACGCTCAATCAATGGAACGGTTTTATCTGCTGATTCTTGTAAGACTCTTTCATTAAAGGATAACCAGCTCAGTTCTTTTTCGATATAGAGTTTTTCAGCGTTCATAAATCATCCTGATTGTCCTGACGAGAGTGGGGTATCAAATTATAAAAATAAGCAGAATATGTGATTTTTATTACGGTATTATTTCATTCTACAATTTGCATAAAACTTATCACTATTTTCAGTTATTTAATGCAGGCTGTAATATAATTGTCATGTGATAGACATATTATGACAATAGCTCAAAAAAGGTAGATAGACACATGGCTCCAGCCGGATTTTCATTGAAAGAACGCGACAAAAAAAGATGGTTGAAAGATCGACTTGTTCGCTTTTCAGTGACTTGCGGCGGCGTTAGTGTGTTAGCGGCTTTAGTTTTAATTTTCGTGTACCTCGCTATCGTTATATTGCCTGTATTTGCTGATGCTGGGTTACAGACTGCGCAAGTTGAAAAATCTATTCACGTAGAGCAACCTATTGCTCTTTCCATTGACGAATACGGCAAGCACGCATTTACTGTTGAACAGTCTGGTTCTGTTCAGTTTTGGGATCTTGAAGCGCAAGGCAGTGATCCTTATTTCACACAATCCATTATTGATAGCCCTATTGTATTTTCTCGTTCGATTGCGTCTGACAATTGGTATGCATTTGCGAACAATCAGGGGCACATTCAGTTTTTCTCTCCTGAATATAGTGCACCTCTGACTCAAAAAGAAAAAACGACCACCCCAACCATTGAGCTTTTACAAGCAACTCAAAGCTTGGTTGCATTTTCTCCACCTGAAGCTTCAACTATTATTCAACAATTTACATTTTCTTTGGACAGCCGAAACTTAACCATCGCAGCTCAATTCTCTGACTTACGTTTATTGATTAAGTCTTATGTTGTTAACCCTGCTGGTGAGTTTTCCGAAATCTCAAGCCAATGGCTTTCTGATGAGTTTGGTTATCAGGATCAAATTCAACTGACTCCTGATGGTCGAACGTTGTATTTAAGGGACGGCTCTGATTTAGCAGTATTAACGAATAGTGATACTGGATTCAATATCCGTGAAGTTATCGATTTAAGTTTGAATGATGAAAAACACGCGGTGAAAACCTTTAATTTACTGTCGGGTGCGTATTCATTACTGGTGACTCATATTGATGGCCAAGTGTCTCAGTGGTTTGATGTGTTGAATGATGAGAAGCGCTCTCTTACTCATATTCGTGATTTTCAATTAGCTGAAGCTGTGCAGTTTATTTTGCCAGACACTTATCGCAAGGGTTTCTATAGCTTTTATAAAAACGGCACAGTGCAGAGTCACTACACGACCAGTGAAAAGTTACTGATGTTTGAAAGAGCATTTGATAAATCCCCTCAACTGGCTGCGATGTCTAATAACGAATTACATTTAGCGACTTTTAGTGACAATAAAATCAGTGTTGCTAAGGTCGATAATGAATACCCTGAAATATCTTTTTCTTCGTTGTGGCAAAAGGTTTGGTATGAAAGCTATCCAGAACCTCAATATGTTTGGCAATCTACTTCTGCTAGTGATGATTTTGAAGAGAAATTCAGTCTAGTTCCAATCACTTTCGGCACGCTAAAAGCCGCGATGTATGCGATGCTTTTTGCTGTTCCTATTGCGGTTCTTGGGGCAATTTACACCGCTTATTTTATGTCGCCTCGAATGAGGAGGGTAGTAAAGCCGTCGATTGAATTAATGGAAGCCTTACCAACCGTTATCATTGGTTTCTTGGCTGGTCTATGGTTTGCTCCCATTGTTGAAACCCATTTAACAGCTGTATTTTCTTTACTCATACTGCTGCCGTTGAGCACATTAGTGGTTGGTTTGGTGTGGTATTATCTGCCTGAAAATATTACTGGTAGATTCCCCAATGGTTGGCATGCATTGATATTGATTCCGATGCTAATTATTACGACATTGCTGGTGTTTGTTTTTGGAAGCCAAATAGAGACTCTCTTCTTTAATGGAGACTTACGATTAATGTTGGCTAATTATGGTATTGATTTTGACCAGAGAAATGCACTGGTTGTCGGCTTTGCAATGGGTTTTGCTGTTATCCCTACAATATTCACTATCGCTGAAGATGCCATATTCTCTGTACCGAAACACCTTTCTGATGGGTCACTTGCTCTCGGTGCTACTGCATGGCAAACATTAATATATGTCGTACTACTAACTGCTAGCCCTGGTATTTTTTCAGCAGTAATGATGGGGCTAGGGAGAGCTGTAGGTGAGACTATGATCGTACTTATGGCGACAGGTAATACACCTATTATGGATTGGAATATTCTAGAAGGGATGAGGACGTTATCTGCAACAATCGCGGTAGAACTTCCTGAGTCTGCAGTGGGCAGCTCTCACTTCCGTCTATTGTTCCTAGCTGCTTTGCTACTTTTCATATTCACCTTTGCTGTAAACTCTGTTGCAGAGTGGGTAAGGCAGCGATTAAGAGATAAGTACCGTGCCTTATAGATTATTTTATTTATCTAATACCTTAGAAAAGGTTACCTCTACACCTACCTTAATTTACAATTTTGTAGGCTGCGCTATATCTACGAGCGAGCTTTGTGATGATTAAATGGTTTCGCTCCGGCTCTCCGTGGATTTGGTTAACGGGTGGTGCAGTCAGCATTAGTATGCTTTCTGTACTGGGGCTGATGTTATTGATTGGCTGGAAAGGGCTTACTTACTTTTGGCCTGCACCGCTATACCAGTGGGAGACTCAAGTCGATACTGAGTCTTTCGTCTCAGGGGTTGATGCCGATGTTTCGACTAATGATGTACTGATTGGTCAACTTTATGAGCGTAAATATATACCTATCGAACAAATTTCAGGGGACCTAAGCCAATTCTCGGCGAAGAGCATCGAAAGCGGCTTTGTCCGTAGGTTAAGTATTAAAGTAGCGAATCGAGAGCTTTACCCTGCCGATTTTGTCGCCATTCTGGAAGTAGACCTACTTGAGCCTACAATGCCTAAAGAGTGGGCTGTTATTGAACGAAGCCGAGGTGGGTATTTCTTTGGCAAACCGGTCGGCTTTAAAACCGCATCAGGTATCCGCACACAAAATATTGATCAAGAGTTGGTACGTGGTTTAGCGTTTTCAGACACACTTCGAGATGAAACGTCGAGAATTGTAGATCAAGAAATCCGTGATATAAGCTGGCAATTAGAAAAGTTAAGGTTAGAAAAGCGTAAGCATCAACTGAATGAGCAGTTAACTGACGAATACCTCAGTTCCTATACATTGAAAAAGGAACAATTGAATAGTCAGTTAATGGATGCGGAGTTACGTTTAGAGCAATTAAGAAAACAGCTGAATATCGAAGCTTTACTTGTCGTAGATATGACAGGGGAAACGGTTGAAATTCCACTTAGCCATATTTTAGATTATTGGTATCCGAACCAAATGACTTATCCTGAAAAGGTGACGCATTGGGGCAAGCAGGTTTGGAAGTTTTTATCGGAAAACCCTCGAGATTCTAACTCTGAAGGTGGCGTGTTCCCCGCAATCTTTGGCACGGTTTTACTGGTTATATTAATGTCGATCGTTGTGATGCCTTTAGGCGTTGTTGCGGCTATTTATCTTCATGAGTACGCAAAAACGAATGCTCTGACACGAATAATCCGAATTGCTGTCATAAACTTAGCCGGAGTGCCTTCTATCGTTTATGGTGTTTTTGGGCTTGGCTTCTTTGTTTATACCATTGGTGGGTCAATTGATTCATTATTTTACACTGAGCGCTTACCGGCCCCGACCTTTGGTACTCCTGGGTTACTTTGGTCTTCACTTACTTTAGCAGTACTGACTTTGCCTGTAGTGATTGTGACGACAGAGGAAGGTTTAACTCGGATCCCAAGTGCTGTGCGTCATGGTTCACTGGCGTTGGGTGCGACACAATTTGAAACGCTATGGCGGATTATTTTGCCTATGGCGAGCCCTGCTATCATTACGGGGTTAATTTTGGCAATTGCCCGCGCTGCAGGTGAGGTTGCACCATTAATGCTGGTGGGTGTAGTTAAGCTCGCATCGAGCCTACCTGTAGACAGCCAGTTCCCGTACATTCACCTAGACAGGAAGTTCATGCATTTAGGCTTCCATATTTATGATGTTGGGTTCCAAACATCTAATATTGAAGCTGCAAGACCACTTGTTTATGCCACTTCATTTTTGTTGGTTACAGTGATTGTTGGGCTTAACTTAACGGCAATTAATATCCGAAATAACCTGCGTGAAAAGTATCGTACTTTAGGACAAGATTAAGATGTTTTCGATTAATGAAACTTTGGGTTATCAAGCGCCATTAGACGTGCATAACCTAACGAAAGATGAAACCGCTATCTCGATAGAGAACTTGAACTTGTACTATAAAGAGACGCAAGCGCTTGACGATATTTCAATGAATATTCCTAAAGGGCAAGTGACAGCATTTATTGGACCTTCTGGGTGCGGGAAGTCGACATTGTTACGCTGCATTAATCGTATGAATGATTTAGTGGAAGGCTGTAAAGTTTCAGGAAAAGTGAAGCTTTATGGGAATAATGTTTATCACCCTAAGGTTGATGTCGCGACGTTAAGACGTCGAGTGGGTATGGTTTTTCAACGCCCTAATCCATTTCCTAAATCGATTTACGAAAATGTTGTTTATGGTTTAAGGCTACAAGGTGTCAGTAACAGCCGAGATTTAGATGATGCAGTAGAACGTTCTTTAAGAGCTGCAGCTTTATGGGATGAAGTAAAAGATCGACTTCATGAAAATGCTTTTGGTCTATCTGGTGGTCAGCAGCAGCGTTTGGTTATTGCTAGGGCTGTTGCTATTGAGCCGGAGGTTCTTTTACTTGATGAGCCGACATCGGCTCTGGATCCTATTTCTACGTTAACTATTGAAGAGTTAATTAACGATCTTAAGACACAATATACTGTAGTAATTGTTACGCATAACATGCAGCAAGCTGCCCGTGTTAGTGATCATACTGCCTTTATTCATATGGGAAAATTGATCGAATACTCAGATACTGACTCTATCTTTACCTCGCCATTGAAAAACCAAACCGAAGACTATATTACAGGTAGGTATGGTTAATTTATTGGCAATATCTATATCGGGAAATATTTAAACTAAGGAAAATACATGCAATTTGGTCGTCATATATCAGGGCAGTTTAATGTTGAACTAGAAGCTATTAGAACTCATGTGCTTACGATGGGTGGTTTAGTGGAACAACAACTGTCATTTGCGATGCAGGCACTTCACAAGGATGATGCTGATCTGGCAAATAAAGTGATACGTGATGATCATAAAGTGAATGCGATGGAAGTGTCCATTGATGAAGCTTGTACTCGAATTATTGCTAAACGTCAGCCTACCGCTAAAGATTTACGTTTAATAATGGCGATCATCAAAACGATTACCGATCTAGAACGAATTGGTGATGTTGCCTCTAAAATAGCTCAAGGTGCGATAGAGATCCCTTCGACCAAAGAACAAAAATTTCATGTTTCGTTAGAGCCTCTTTGCCGTCAGGCAATCACCATGCTGCATCAAGTGTTGGACGCTTTTGCTCGTATGGATGTCGATGCTGCGGCAGAAGTTCATAAGCTTGATGATAAGTTGGATGCGGAATACGAGGCTGTCATTAGACAATTAATGACGTATATGATGGAAGACCCTAAGAACATCCCAAATATTTTGCAGGTGATGTGGTCAGCCCGAGCGATTGAACGGGTGGGAGATCGTTGCCAAAATATCTGCGAATACATTATTTACTTTGTGAAGGGTAAAGACGTACGCCATCTAGGTGATCAAAGCCTAGATGACGCACTGAAGTAGGTTTTAACTTTAGAAGCGAATAATTGCACCAAGGTTAACATTGATAGTTGTGTCATACGGCACAAAGGTCTTATTGTGATCAAATATATTCATATCAACACCTGCTCGTAGTCCAAGCATTGGTGTCGCTTGGTACACGTAGGCACCGCCTAGGCTTAATCCATGTGCTGTCTTCTCTTCAACTTCGCCATTGCGTGTTTTGGTTCCGTCATAACTTGCTATACCGATCTCAGCTTGAAAACCGTGGGTCTGGTTACTTCCAAACATATTTTGGATACCAACTCGGTACGCATCGACAGTTTCATCGTATCGATCGCTGTCATACCAAAGGTGAGAATAGCTTAGGTAAACCGCACCTAGATTTGCCACATCAGTAATACCTGCTTGCATTCCAAAACCATGATAAGAACCAATCTTTAGTTCTGGTGAAAGGTGTAAACCATTAGCATGAACAAGCATTGGGCAAGAAGTTAGAGCTGTAACAAGAAGTGCTGTTTTGAATTTCATATTGATACCACTGAGATCTGTGGCCAACCATGGCAAGGTGAATATCCATATAGTTGAACGGCTTTGATGCAACTTAGGTCCGTTCAACTTAGTTAATTAATTTGATTAGGGTTTCCCCCACCATCCTTAGTAGGGGAGAGAGTGTTACTTAAAGTTGTATTGAATACCTACGCCGCCAGAGACATCAGAAGATGAATACTTACCAGATGTTTCATAATTCAATGTACCAGATACACTAAGGTTCTCGTTGATGCCATATGCTCCACCCAGTGCTAATGCTTCTTTAGAACCTGCAAATCCTACACCTGCTCCAATCGCGAACTCGCCGTTAGTGACAAAAGGTCTTGCGTTAGTTACAGCATGTATACTTGCTCTAATCCCATCCATTTGTTCTTGGTGTTCATTGAATTTTTGATTGTACTCTTCCGCCATTGCTTGAAAGCCAAGCTCTAAATCAGAACTACGTTCAGCTTCAGTTGGTCCCGAAATATCAGGTACATCGATATCATCTCCTTCAATAGGGTTTGATGGCGTCGTTGGCTGCGGTCTCTCAGGGCTATTATCAACAGGTGGTTGAGTAGGCTCTGGTAACGTTGGTTGAACTGGCAACTGTGGCTGAGTTGGTGTTTGTTCAATTGGCTGCGTTGGTTTTGGCAGCTCAATAGGGTTACTAGGCTCTGGTAATGTTGGGTGCTCTGGCAATACAGGCTGAGTTGGTGTTTGCTCAATTGGCTGCGTTGGTTTTGGCAGTTCAATAGGGTGACTAGCGTCTGGTAATGTTGGTTGAGCTGGTAATACAGGCTGAGTCGGAGTCTGCTCAATTGGCTGCGTTGGTTTTGGCAGTTCAATAGGGTGACTAGCGTCTGGTAACGTTGGTTGACCTGGTAATACAGGCTGAGTCGGGGTTTGCTCAATTGGATTAACTGCGTCAACCCAAACTGGATTTTGTATGTCGTTTTGAGCTAGAGCTGGAAGAGAAAATAGGCTTGCTAGTGATGCTGCGATAATTGACTTTTTCATTGATTACACTCTCAATAAATTTAATATTGAGCATCCTTACTACGTTTAATATGGTTGACTCCGTGTCGATGGAGTAGATATTAAACAGAGTATTAATTTTAGGCTAAGTAGATATTCGTATCTCTATAATAAGCATTACTTATTAACCTGAGTTGATAGTGCTTTTTGTATTAACTCAAATAGCCAGTTGGCTAAGGAGGAGTTTCTGTTTTTAGTATGTAAGTGGCAATAAACGGGAGTTTTTGGAGAATCACCATCGAGCAACACATCGATTCCACGAAGGGCAGGGTAACTATCAACTGGAAAAAGGTTTGAATGTGGCATGTACATATCTGTATGCTGAATGACGTCAATGAGTGCCATAATTAACTCACTACGAAAACCAACATTATGCTCAATAGAAAGCTCAGTTAGGATGTCTGACGCTAAGCTATGGTTATCGTTCCAGCCTGGTGTGACTAATGAGGCTATCTCGTACCCAGCCATATCATATGGAGTAATACTATCTTGTTTTAAAGGGTGGTCTTTTCTTACAAAGATACGTCCCGTCAGCTCAATCAGCTTTTTCGTATAAACTTCTTTGCTCGTATTGGTACCAAGGTAACTGACACCCATCAATACCTCACCTTTTTGAATATCAGAAACAGAAGCACTGGTCCAAGATACTAATTCTAGATTCGCATTGGGTGCTTGATCTTTTATCATTCTAAATAAAGAACCAGACAAACAAGATAACACGATAGGTGATAGAGCAATTTTGAGTGTGTAGTCGATATCTTTTGGATCAAATATATTCGATGTATTAATCGCGACAGATAGACCGTCCATGAACGGCTTTATTTCATTGGTGAGCTGTTCTGAGAAAGCGGTAGGCTGCAAACCACCATGGACTTTGACGAAAAGGTCATCGTTAAAGTGGTGCCTTAGCTTTTGGAGAGCTTGACTGACAGCAGGCTGTGAAACAAAAAGTCGCTCAGCAGCCTTTCTGGTGTTTTTTTCTTGATAAACAATAAGAAATGTTCGTAATAGGTTTAAATCAAGAGAGCTGAATAAGTCTTTAGCCATATCTATCCATGAAAGGTTTGCCGCGTCATAAAGTCTAATATACGTCAGTAGGTTAAATTAGTCAGCGAGGTTATCTTTGAATTTGTGTTAGTGACTATTCCCTTAAGCGGTGAGAGCCACTTTTATATCAGATATCTTGTTAGCGTCGGTTACTGGGATCTGATAATCATCAATGTCACTACTTCCCATTTGAGCACTCGAGTTATTTTCCATTAGGCTTGGTCTTGTCGATTTACCTGAAAGGTGAAGCGCAGGTACTTGAGTGGTGTTTTGAATCATTTTAGCATTTGTTGCATTGACTCCCGCTCCTGCCATTATGTCGATTCTCCCATCAGCTTGCTTGACCATATCTGACAATATATCGATACCTTGCTCAGCATTAGTAGCAAGCCCTGATGTTAGGACTCTTTTACATCCAAGTGTAATGACCTGCTCTAACGCAGTTTGGTAATCAGAGCTTTGATCAATGGCTCTGTGAAATGTAATTCCTAGCTCTAATGAGTGTGCTTTGTTAGCTAGTTTATACATTTTCGGCATATCAATACTTCCATTAGGCGCCAGCACTCCTAAAACTACACCATCCAGTCCTGAGCTTGCACAAGCTTCAATATCTTCAAGCATACAGAACATATCATCATCATCGAAAATAAAGTCACCTTGTCTTGGGCGTATCATTGCGTACACCGGAACAGAAGAAATTCTTGCAGCTTGCTTCATCATTCCCAAGCTCGGCGTTAACCCACCAAGTGCTAATGAAGAGCACAGTTCAATTCGATTAGCGCCACCAGATAGTGCGTTATGGAGAGATTCTAAATTGTCGATACAGACTTCAATTTCGGTGTTCATTTTATTTATCCGTTTAAAAGTTACTCATGAAATAATAGCAATCTAGATACGAATCTGAATAGGTGTTGTGGGAGGAAAATAGAGGTAAAGTTTGGGTTTGTTACTACCCCAATTAAACTATTCCAATTAGCTATTATTTCAATTAAATATTGCGAATACAGTTTTGAATAGTTTGAAGGCAGTAGAGGGAATATAAAAAAGCCCGAAGCGTTAACTTCGGGCTTTTAATAAGGACTTTACTTCTTAACTGATTGGCGGTGCGCTTTGCGCTATTAGCTTATGCTTTATTTCTCTTTATAGAGAGTCTTCCAACCATTAACCCGCGTTGAGTTCGGGCTTAAGAGGTAATTACTTGCTTAGGTCGTCAGCGTGCTCAGATAGGAATGCTGCAACACCTTTTGGAGATGCGTCCATACCTGATTTACCTTCTTCCCATTGTGCAGGACAAACTTCACCATTCTTCTCGTGGAAGTTAAGTGCGTCTACCATGCGTAGCATTTCGTCGATGTTACGACCTAGTGGAAGATCGTTAACTACTTGGTGACGTACAAGACCGTCAGCATCGATTAGGAAAGAACCACGGAAAGCAACGCCTGCTTCTGGGTGCTCAACATCGTATGCTTTACAGATTTCGTGCTTAACGTCAGCAACTAGTGGGTATTTAACTTGACCGATACCGCCATCAGCGATAGCAGTGTTACGCCATGCGTTGTGAGAGAATTGTGAATCGATAGAAACACCAATTACTTCAACACCTTTAGCTTGGAAATCTTCTAGACGGTTGTCAAAAGCGATTAGCTCTGAAGGACAAACGAATGTGAAGTCTAGTGGGTAGAAGAAAACTACAGCTTTCTTACCTTTTGTGAATTCTGCGAAGTTGAAGCTATCAACGATTTCGCCGTTACCTAGAACAGCTGCAGCAGTAAAATCAGGGGCTTGACGACCTACTAGTACCATTTTGGAATCTCCTAAAAATTTAATGTCCAAACATCTTTGTTTGGGCTTTCGTTTCTACGCGACAAACTATAGTACAAACGTTACTATAGAAAAAAGCGAATTAAATAGATTAAGTTAATCGAAAAAAGCGATTAGGTTGTTATCTATCCTTACCGCCCATCTATTGACCTTCATTTAATTTATCCTACTCATATTACAAAGTAATTTCATGAATAAATGGCCCAGTCTTAAACAGCTTCATTATCTCGTTACGCTGCATGAAACTCGTCACTTTAGTGATGCTGCCGATCGCTGCTTTGTGAGCCAATCAACACTCAGTAAAGGCATCCAAAACTTAGAAGAGTTGATTGGATGCCCTCTGTATGAAAAGAAAGATAAGAAAAGCCCACTTGTATTTACTCAGGCTGGTGAGCTGGTGGTGAAGCATGGTCGTGAACTATTAGCAAAGGGACAAGATTTAGTTGAGCTTGGAACTCTATGCCAAGGTGACGGTATGCAAGGTCAGCTAAAAGTCGGGTGTATACCTACTATTGCACCATTTCTTTTATGTGACCTCGTTCAAGAGGTAAACAGACGCTTCCCACAGTTAACGCTATTACTCAGAGAGGATACGACGACTAACTTATTGGCTGCACTGAGACATGGTGAGTTGGATGTACTTATTCTTGCTTTACCTGTCGACATAGCCAACATGGAAAGTAAAGTTGTTGGGCAGGACCCCTTTAGAATGGTGATTAGCCGTAGCCAAGCTGATGGAATACGTGTCCCTATTAAATACGATGATCTACCTGATGAATCTGTTTTCTTACTAGAAAATGAACACTGCTTAACTGAGCATGCGGTATCTGCCTGTAAGTTAACTGATAAAGAAAAGATAAACCCATTTACTGCGACGAGCTTACATACTCTGGTTCAAATGGTTGCGAATGGTCTAGGGACTACTTTTATTCCACAAATGGCAATAGACCATGGCTTGCTTGAAAATCAAAATTTGGTTGTGATAGACCCACCAGGGCAGCAAGCTTATCGTGATATTGGTTTAGTTTGGCGTCCGAGTTCCTCTAGACAAGAAACATTCAGTCAATTAGCAGAAGTGGTATCTGAACTACTTTAGCGGTTGGTCTTATACAAAAAGCTCACTGTAAAAGGTGAGTTTTTTAGTATAAAACTCTGTTGGTGTTTTTTGTCTTGTAAAATTTTACAGCTTTTAGCTTTTAAACCTTTCATACAATAGTAAAATTTCACATAAAGTGTTTTACAGTTTTTTCTCCTTATCTTGTTTAAATAGCCATACTTTCCCGCCTCTAACTTATTGTTAAATAAGCAACGCCTTACATACCCAGCGTTTCGAACGCTTGTTTTAAACGATTTTTACCTATCAAAATCTTGGTAATTTAATTACGTAATAAATTACAAATAATGGTATTGAAACAGGTGTTTAATCACAACCGAACAAAACTTCGTTTTTAACTTTTTATTAACTTTAGACCTTTAGCTCTACACGATCTTGGTATAGGTTAAATGCATGCCAGATAAGACTTATGTCTAGCTTTAAAAGGCTTGTAATCAAGTTTCAAGTCGGTGAATGTAATAGACATAGCGACACAGATACAAAGAAAAATATAAACAGATAACGGATAGAAATGACCTAAGTGAGAACGATGATGTAAATGTTCTTTGTGGTTTAAAACTTACAAATGTAGTGTCAAGGACGGGATTATGCTTGCTCAACCAACGAAAACAACATCACAGAAGAATAAAAACACTCAAACCGAAGGCATGCTTGAGGTTACTGGTCGCCTTTCTCCAGAACACCAAGCAATTTTCCCTTTGGAAGCCCAAACTTTTTTATCTTTACTGTGTGAAAAGTTTGCTCCTCAAATTGATGAGCTGCTTATTACGCGAGAAGTTAAGCAAGCACAAATCGACTCGGGTCAACTACCGGACTTCTTAAAGGATACACAGGATATCCGAGAGGGAAGCTGGAAGATTCAAGGGATCCCTTCTGATCTGCAGGATCGCAGAGTAGAAATCACAGGACCTACTGACCGCAAGATGGTGATTAATGCACTGAATGCCAATGTGAAAGTATTCATGGCTGATTTTGAAGATTCAATGTCACCAGCTTGGAATAAAGTACTCGATGGTCAAGTGAACCTTCGTGATGCTGTTAATGGCACTATCGATTACACAAATCCAAGCAATGGTAAGCAATACCAGCTAGCCGAAGATCCAGCTGTTCTCATTTGTCGTGTGCGCGGGCTACACCTAAAAGAAAAGCATGTCACTTTTAATGGTCAAATTATCCCTGGTGCTTTGTTTGATTTTGCTCTGTATTTCTATAACAACTATGTAGCCTTACTGAAAAAAGGTAGTGGACCTTACTTCTACATTCCGAAATTACAGAGCCATCAAGAAGCTAAGTGGTGGAGTGATGTATTCCATTTCACAGAAGACTATTTCGGGCTTGATACAGGCACCATCAAAGCAACGGTACTCATCGAAACGTTACCAGCTGTATTTGAAATGGATGAGATTCTATTCTCTCTAAAAGAGCATATTGTCGGTTTGAACTGTGGGCGCTGGGATTATATTTTCAGCTATATCAAAACCCTACGTAAATACCCAGATAGAGTACTACCCGATCGTCAAGTGGTAACCATGGACAAGCCTTTCCTTAATGCTTATTCAAGGTTGTTAGTGAGTACCTGTCATAAACGTGGAGCTTTCGCGATGGGAGGAATGGCCGCCTTTATTCCAGCGAAAGATCCTCAAACCAACCAGCAAGTTCTCGATAAAGTACACAACGATAAGTCACTTGAAGCAAATAATGGACATGATGGAACTTGGGTTGCACACCCTGGTTTAGCGGACACCGCACTGAGCGTTTTTAATGAAAAGCTAGGAGAGCGTACAAACCAGTTGGATGTATCACGTAATCAAGATGCTCCGATTTCTGCGGAAGAACTTTTAGCGCCTTGTGATGGTGAAATAACAGAACAGGGAATGCGACATAATATTCGAGTGGCATTGCAATATATCGAAGCTTGGATTTCTGGCAATGGATGTGTACCGATTTACGGACTAATGGAAGATGCCGCCACCGCAGAAATATCTAGAGCGTCCATATGGCAATGGATTCAGCATCAGAAAACATTAGATAACGGGTCTGTTGTGACTAAATTACTATTTGAACAGTACCTTTCTGAAGAATTTATTGAAGTTAAAGAAGAAGTAGGGGAAGAACGCTTCCTATCGGGCAGGTTTGAAGAGGCCGCTAAATTAATGGCAGAACTGACTACTAGCGATGAGCTAACTAATTTCTTAACAGTGCCTGGGTACGACTTTTTAGAGTAAGAATTGAGCAAGTAAAAATAAACCATAACAAGTATGAAAATAAGAAGATTCAGTAACGAATTACTAGAAATAAATAATCAAACAATAACGTGAATATAAGCTTCCAAATTCAGAGTCAGCCGTACTGAACGAGAAGTAATGCCAAGGTGCAAGAAGCGCCAATAATGAGAGGGATAGACCATGACATTAACTCGCCGCCAACAAATTGAAGCTCTAGAAAAAGATTGGGCAACGAACCCACGCTGGAATAACGTAAAACGTACTTACACCGCAGAGGAAGTTGTTGAACTTCGTGGCTCTGTAGTACCTGCTAATACCCTCGCTCAACGTGGTGCAGATAAACTTTGGGAGCTTGTGAATGGTTCTTCGAAGAAAGGTTATGTGAACTGTTTAGGTGCATTAACTGGCGGACAAGCGGTTCAACAAGCTAAAGCTGGTATTGAAGCTATTTACCTTTCAGGTTGGCAGGTTGCAGCGGATAACAATACCGCTTCCACTATGTACCCAGATCAGTCTTTATACCCAGTAGATTCTGTACCTTCGGTAGTAAAACGTATTAATAACTCATTCCGTCGTGCAGACCAAATTCAGTGGGCAGCAGGTAAAACAGCCGAAGATGATGGTGGAATTGATTACTTCCTACCTATCGTAGCAGATGCAGAAGCTGGCTTTGGCGGTGTATTGAATGCTTATGAGCTGATGAAAAACATGATTGAATCTGGTGCGGCTGGAGTTCACTTTGAAGACCAACTTGCTTCCGTTAAAAAGTGTGGTCATATGGGTGGTAAAGTACTCGTTCCTACACAAGAAGCGGTTCAGAAGTTAGTGGCGGCTCGACTAGCAGCCGATGTAGCAGGCACCACAACACTAGTAATTGCTCGTACTGATGCGAATGCCGCTGACCTACTGACATCTGATTGTGACCCATACGATAGTGAGTTCATCCAAGGCGAACGTACTGCTGAAGGTTTCTACAAAGTTGATGCGGGTATCGACCAAGCGATTTCTCGAGGTCTAGCTTACGCGCCTTATGCTGATTTGATTTGGTGTGAAACAGCAACGCCATGTCTTGAAGAAGCGCGTAAATTTGCTGAAGCAATTCATGCTAAATACCCAGACCAACTACTTGCGTATAACTGTTCACCTTCGTTTAACTGGGAGAAAAACCTAGATTCAGAAACGATTGCTAAGTTCCAACAAGAGCTTGCAAATATGGGTTACAAATACCAATTCATCACTTTAGCTGGTATTCATAACATGTGGTACAACATGTTTGAACTGGCACACGCTTACGCACAAGGTGAAGGTATGCGTCATTATGTTGAGAAAGTTCAACGCCCTGAGTTTGAAGCTGCTGACCGCGGTTATACGTTCGTAGCTCACCAACAAGAAGTAGGTACAGGTTACTTTGACCGAATGACAAATACGATTCAAGGTGGCAGTTCTTCAGTGACGGCATTAACCGGCTCAACAGAAGAAGAGCAGTTCTCCTAACTAAGCAATAAAAAGTTAATAACCCAAAAAACGCTATCACTATGCCACTGTTCATATAGTGATAGCTTACAAAATTCCTGATTGATGGGAATGCATGAAACCCTGACCTTTGAGCGGCTAATCTAGCCGCTCTTTTTTTGTTTATAGATTATTAATTATAGATTAGAGGTTTAATGGGGGATGTGATTGAATTGCTCATTAACTAATGACTGACAAAAAGAAAGCGCTCCTCATTTAACTGAGAAGCGCTTGGTGAGTAGAGATCTATCTAATTTGAGCTTCTAGACCGAATAAGTAAGAGGTTACACATTAGCTATTTGGTCAACATTAGCGATTCATTCAGCATGAACTGCTAGATCAAAGCTAAAAGAGAAACTACAGCTTAAAGAAGCCCAATAAATCTTTTTGTTTTGCAGCTAAAGAAGAAAGTTCTTCACTTGCCTCTTTGCTTTGCCTAATACCAGAAACATTCTGGTGAACAATATCGAAAGTCTGAGATACATTTTGTGAAATATCTTGAGTTACGCCAGATTGTTCTTCAGATGCAGTTGCAACCTGTGTGTTCATATCTGAAATCAAGCTAACTGAGTGAGTGATAGACGAGAAGGCTTCACGTAATTGATCACTGTAGTTTCGGGATTCTTCGGCAAGTGACAGGTTAGATTGCATGAATTGATTCGCATCTTTAGCTTGAGCTTGTAATCGAGAAATGATCTCTTGGATATCAACAGTAGACTGCTGAGTTTTCGCTGCAAGTGATCGAACTTCATCGGCTACAACCGCAAAGCCACGACCTTGTTCACCGGCTCGTGCTGCCTCAATTGCGGCATTCAGTGCAAGTAAGTTGGTCTGTTCTGAAATGGAATTGATAACCTCAATCACAGTTCCAATCTCAACTGAATATTCTTGCAACTGATTGACAATATTCGACGTTTCTTCGATTGATGTTTCTACTTTACGTGATATGTCATCCGAAGAATCTAAAGAGCCTCCGCCTTTTTCAACATTTGAAGTCGCATCGGTTGCTGCACTTTCTGCACTTGCGGCATTTTGGCTGACTTCACTGGCGGTACTTGAAAGTTCATTAATTGCTGTCGCAATTTGTTCCATTTGGCTCAGTTCTTGTTGAGCGTTACTTTCTGTCTCACTCATGACTGCTGTTAATTCGACAGAAGCTGCGGAAACGTTGTCTGAAATTTGGTGGAACCCATCAATAATTCGGCGAAGTTCTTGGCGCATCTCTAAAATATTGGCATAGATACCACTTTCTTTACCTGTGATTGCAATCTCTTTTGATAGGTTTCCTGAAGCCACTTCTTCAACAATAGCTTGAATATCACTAGGTTCACCACCCACGACTTTAAGTACGCTACGGTATATTGATACCGCAATACCTAAGGCAATAATTACTACGAAGATAGAAAGAATTACGAGAACGAATTGAGCATTAGAGAAACGTTCAACCATTTCTGGTCCAACAGAATCTTGCTTGCTTTTGGTCGATAGTTTTATTTCTTCGATGGTTCTTGCCGCAGATACACCCATGACATCGAGAGTGCTAGAAACGATACCATTTCTTTGGCTTATGGTTTTAACGACTTCTGCAAACGTGGTCTGGTAGGTTTTAAATGAATTATTGAATTCATTTAAATGTCTTATTTGTTTTGTCGACATCAGTTGTGATTCGATTTCCTCAGATAGTTCAGCGGCATACTTGAACTCTTGCTGTGCACGCTTTGCATCTTCAATTTGGTTGCTCGTTAAAAATTTGGAAGCGTATAAACGTGATAGCAAAACGTGTTGTTGAAGGTTGCCAGAGCTAACTGCAACTTCAAGGTCTTCTTCAACTGATGCCTGTTCCATGAGGTTCGATACTGCTTTTCTCATGTCAATCCCAGATGGATCAAGTTGGTCTTTAACAAGGTGATTGCGGTCATTTACAAGCTGAACAACTTGGTTAAACCCTTGGCTGTATTGTTTCAGTTGATCTTCAATCGCTAAAAATTCGTTCTTATGACCATCATCAATATGAGAGTTCAAAACATCTTCTATGAGTTGAACTGAAGTGTTTATACGCTTATCTAATTCTGATATGTGTGAAGAGCTAGGGCTTTTAATGTATTTCAATGCTGCTAGTCGAGCTTCTAAAATATTAGCTTGAATTCGACCTGTAGATACACTTGTTAGTGCTAGAGAGCGGTAGGTATTAAAACCATCACTCGATTGATAAAAACGCAATGAGGCAACAACTGATATGACCAATATTAGGGCCAAAATAACCCCAAAACCTAAGGATAGTAATTTCTTTAAACTCATAATGATGATTCCCGTGAGACAGCTTACTTAATTATTATTGTTAATGAATTCTTACATTATAGTTATTAATAAATACATCAGTATGTTGATTTAAATATATTTATTCTCATTAGTAAGAATTGTGGGGAGGTATGGGCGCGAAAGTAAAGGCTCATATTGGTTCGAGCCTTTATATTTGGAGCTTCACCGTGTACGTTTTTTTAAGGTGTCGAGTAACCGTGTTCACCTTAATGAGGTCATTATCCTCATAGTTTTACTTATGAAGACATAAAACTATGACAATTGTGAGGGTGTTTAAGAAGAAGTTGCTAGACTGCTTAGCCTTATTCTTCTATAGCTTCAACTTCTACTTCTTCCGGCTCAGCTTCTTCTTGTAACTCTAACAAGTTGATAGCTATGGTTACGAAATCACTGTCAGTGATGATTCCTACTAGTTCACCGTTATCAACCACAGGTAAGCAACCAACTTTATGTTTTTGCATATAAATGGCACTTTCCTTTAAGCCAGCTCTTGGCTCAACAGACATAATATTGGTGTGCATGACATCTTTTAGCGGGGTTGCAAGAGTATAAGATTGTGCTTGAGGGATATTTTGTAGGCTGGATTCTTGAGCGGAAAGAATATCTCGTTGAGTTACGACTCCGAGTAAAGCCCGGTCTGCATCTACGACCGGAATATGCCTGATATCTAGCGCCTCCATTGTATTTTTTGCATCTGCCAACGTGTGTGAGCGTAATAGGGTATGAGGGTTGCGAGTCATCATATCTTCAACTTTGATCATACTGACCTCCTTCTTATTTAGTCTCTATATAGACTATAGTTTCTTAGCCTCTAAATATCTGAGAGCTAACTCATTATTGAGTGAGCTTTATACAATTAATTGATTTGCGACTCGTTTAGTATTTTAGCTTTGTCTTGATTGCGGCTTACATATCTCAATATGAACTCTGTCGTACATTGTTTGTACTAGGATTCTTAATGGCTGAGTTGTCATGGAAAATGTATTTTTTATGGCTACGGAAAGCAAATGATGTTCAAGAAAGTGCTAGGGGTAATTGTGGCGATAGGCATTCATAGTAGTGCGAATGCAATTGTTTTAGGAACGTTAGATACCGATGTCACCAGCCGAGTGACATTAAGAGCAAGTAATATGGCTGAATTTCCAATATGTGGAGGAACGCTAGTTACAGAGCAATGGGTAATGACGGCTGCCCACTGTGTTGTAATGGGGGAAGGGATTGATGAATCTTCTTATTACGTAACACCACCTCGCGAATTAGCGATTACCGCAAATGCGTATGATCTGAATGCAACCGATGTGAGTCATTATTACTCCGTTAGTCATGTGGTTGTTCATCCTGATTACACGCGTTTAAGTAAGTTCAAAGTTAACTCAGATAATAGCCGTGAACTAGTCCACACAGGTTTAGATAGCGATATTGCGCTTTTATATTTGGATCGCCCAGTGACTGGTGCTGCTTTGGCTCAATTAGCTTCCCCTCAATTGATGCAAAGTATTGAACAAAGATTAACTGCCGAGTGGGATGCGAATACATTAACGAATTATAGAAATAAAAATGTGACGGTTTCAGGCTGGGGAACGACAACGCCTTTAGCGGCTGAACCGTCTGTTCTCTTACGTAAAACAACCAGTACTTTCTTGCCTATTTCAGATTGCTACCAGAGACTGGAAGCGGGTAATGATATACCTGGGATCATTGATTCACCGGTAAATATCACCAAGTTATGTACGATACCTAATGAGGTAACGCCACTTGAACCAGATCAACGCACCCAATATGGGAACAGCGCTTGTAAAGGCGATAGCGGTGGTCCATTAGTTGATGACGTAACAGGATTACAAATTGGTATTGTTAGTGGTGGACCTATCATAATGCCGGTTTGTGGATCCGTTACCATCCCTAGTTTTTTTACCAAGATCAGTACGTATTATAACTGGATTCAAAGTTATATCACGCAAGCAACCCCACCTTCTGAAATCATTATTGCCCCCAATTTTATCACCAATCTGGGGGATGGAACGGGTGGTGGTCCTGGTGGTGGCATAATTCCACCTTCAGATTGTAATGATAGTATCTCAACCAAAAATTGTAATTTTGTTCAGCCCGATGGTGGTGGAACTAATGCATACTGGCTTTCTATTTTATTGAGTTTGGTATTACTTCGAATATACAAGCGCCGTTAAATATTCTAGAGCCACATTCAGTGGCTCTTATTTCCCTTCTTCTTACAATAACTCCTTCTTACAATAATCCCTTGTTGATAAACTTGCTATTGCCTGCTGTGTGCCTATACTACCCAACTGCGAAATTTTTAGTCGCATTCTCATTCATAACCAGACAAGATCACAAAAATGCAAGTTTCAGATTTTCACTTTGACCTACCTGATGAGCTTATTGCTCGCTACCCACAAGAAGAACGTACAGCAAGCCGCTTGCTTAAACTTGATGGCAATAGTGGCACTATTGCAGATGGTTCGTTTAAAGACGTTTTAGACTTGGTTCAACCAGGTGATCTTGTAGTTTTTAATAACACACGTGTAATTCCTGCTCGTCTGTTTGGTCGCAAGGAATCTGGCGGTAAGCTAGAAGTTCTTGTTGAACGAATGATTGATGAAAAAAGCATTCTTGCACATGTTCGTTGTTCTAAATCACCAAAGCCTGGCAATAAGTTATTCCTTGGTGAGAACGACGAATATGAAGCGGAGATGGTGGCTCGTCATGATGCACTGTTTGAGATTCGTTTCACTTCAGAACAGAGTGTCCTTGATATACTGAATGATGTTGGTCACATGCCTCTTCCGCCTTATATTGATCGTCCTGATGAAGATGCGGATAAAGAGCGCTATCAAACGGTTTATAACGAAAAACCAGGCGCAGTTGCGGCACCAACCGCTGGTCTTCATTTTGATGATCAGCTTATGTCGAACATGAAAGACAAAGGTGTTGAATTTGCTTATGTCACACTTCACGTTGGTGCGGGTACTTTCCAGCCGGTCAAAGTCGACAATATTAATGATCACCACATGCACGCTGAGTATGTAGAAGTGCCACAAGAGGTTGTGGATGCTATCGCTGCAACAAAAGATCGTGGTGGACGCATTATTGCCGTTGGAACTACTTCAGTTCGTTCGTTAGAAAGCGCCGCTCAAGATGCTTTAAAAAATGGAACTGAGTTAGTGCCATTCTTTGGCGACACTGAAATCTTCATTTTCCCTGGATACGAATATCAGCTGGTGGATTGTTTAATTACAAATTTCCATTTACCTGAATCAACATTAATTATGTTGGTTAGCGCTTTTGCTGGTTATGATCACGTAATGAGTGCTTATGATCACGCAGTAAGCAGTGAGTATCGCTTTTTCAGCTATGGGGATGCGATGTTCATCAATAAGAAAACCAATGAGTTGGCCCTTTAAGGCAGATCTGTTTTCTTCATTAAATTAACGAGTGCTAGCAGTATGCTAGAGGGTTGAGTTCTCTTAACTTTATCTCTTCGCAAGGAATTCGCGACCGCTCTCGTAGGTGAAGGCTACTGCTTCGTCTTTATCGCTAGGTATAACCGAGCATGACGTTAGCAATAACCTTTACTATAAATAAAGGTCAGATTGTTTCTCTGGCATATTGGAGGTCTCTCGTGAGATTAAAATACGAACTTAAAAAAACAAATGGTAATGCACGTCGTGGTCAACTTCAGTTTGAACGTGGCACTGTTGAAACTCCTGCATTCATGCCTGTAGGTACTTACGGTACTGTTAAAGGTATGACTCCGGAAGAAGTCAAAGACACAGGCGCTGAAATCTTACTAGGTAACACATTCCATTTATGGTTGCGCCCTGGTCAAGAGATTATGAAGCTACACGGTGATTTACACGACTTCATGAACTGGAAAGGTCCAATCTTAACGGATTCAGGCGGCTTCCAAGTATTCAGTTTAGGTAAGACTCGTAAAATTACAGAAGAAGGCGTTCATTTTCGCAGCCCTGTAAACGGCGATAAGATCTTTATGGACGCTGAGAAATCAATGCAAATCCAATACGATCTTGGTTCTGATGTTGTAATGATTTTCGACGAGTGTACTCCATACCCAGCGACTCACGATGAAGCTCGTATTTCAATGGAACGCTCTATTCGATGGGCTGATCGTAGCCGTAACGAGTTTGACCGCCAAGAAAACCAAAATTCACTTTTCGGTATTGTTCAAGGTGGCGTTTACGAAGACCTTCGTGATGTCTCTGTAAAAGCATTAACGGATATTGGCTTCGATGGCTACGCTGTTGGTGGTCTTGCCGTTGGTGAACCAAAAGAAGATATGCACCGCGTACTTGAGCACACATGCCCGCAACTGCCTGAAGATAAGCCTCGCTACCTTATGGGTGTAGGCAAGCCTGAAGACTTAGTTGAAGGTGTTCGTCGTGGTATCGATATGTTCGATTGCGTTATGCCGACTCGAAATGCACGTAATGGTCACCTATTTGTGACTGGCGGTGTGATCAAGATCCGTAATGCGAAACATAAACTGGATACAACACCACTGGATCCACAATGTGACTGTTACACTTGTCAAAATTATTCAAAGTCGTACTTACATCACTTAGACCGTTGTAACGAAATTTTGGGTGCTCGTCTCAATACCATCCATAACCTTCGTTACTACCAACGTCTGATGGAAAGTATCCGCACAGCAATCGATGAAGATCGCTTTGATGCGTTTGTTGATGAGTTCTATGCTCGTCGTGATCGCGAAGTGCCGCCACTAGGCAAATAATTTTTAGTATTTCTTTTTGCGAGCCCTATCTCTAATCACTGAGTTAGGGCTTGAAATTAAAGGGATACAACCCAATTAGTTGGATTATCAATAAAATATAAATAGAGGATGTTTTTAATGTTTATTTCACAAGCTCACGCAGCAGCAGAAGGTGCACCAGCAGGTGGCGGTTTCGAAATGCTAATCATGCTAGGTATGTTCGCTGTGATCTTCTACTTCATGATCTACCGTCCACAAGCTAAGCGTGTTAAAGAGCATAAGAACCTAATGGCTTCAATGGCTAAAGGTGATGAAGTGCTAACAAGCGGTGGTCTAATTGGTAAGATTACTAAAATCGCTGAAGACAACGATTACGTTTCAATTGAATTGAACGCAAATAATGAAGTTGTTATCAAGAAAGACTTCATTACAGCAGTGCTACCTAAAGGTACTCTGAAATCTCTATAAACAGCTAGAAGGTACTCGCTGTGCTAAACCGTTATCCGTTATGGAAGTATCTGATGGTGGTGTTTGCCATCGCTATCGCTGCGTTGTACGCACTTCCAAATTTATACGGTGAAGATCCGGCAGTTCAAGTTACAGGGGCGCGCGGCGCCTCTGTAGATATGTCAACGCTGGATGCTGTCACCAAAGCTCTTGATGCAGAGAGCCTTTCTACCAAATCCGTAGCTTTAGAAAACGGATCCATTCTTGTTCGCTTTAACGATACCGATACACAAATTAGTGCTCGTGATGTAATTAACGAAGCATTAAATGATGACGTGATTGTTGCGCTAAACTTAGCGGCTTCTACTCCAAGCTGGCTTGAATCTATTGGTGCTGCACCAATGAAACTTGGTCTTGACCTGCGTGGTGGTGTTCACTTCTTAATGGAAGTGGATATGGATGCTGCAATGTCAAAACTTGTCGGTCAGCAAGAAGAAGCGTTTCGTAGTGAACTTCGTGAAGATAAGATTCGATACCGTGCTATTCGCCCTTCAGGCAAAGATGCAGTTGAAGTCTTACTACGTAATGAAGAGCAGTTAGCTGAAGCGAAAACCTTGCTTCAAACTAATCACCAAGATATGACATTTGTTGACTCTGAGTCTAACGGTCGTTTCTCTTTAGTTGCGACTTTCACCGACGCACGTCTACAAGAAATTCGCAATTACGCTGTTGAGCAAAATATCACTATTTTACGTAACCGTGTAAATGAACTTGGTGTTGCTGAGCCTCTTGTTCAAAGACAAGGCGCTAGCCGTATTGTTGTTGAATTACCAGGTGTACAAGACACTGCACGTGCTAAAGAAATTTTAGGAGCGACAGCAACGCTTGAATTCCGTGAAGTGGATGACAAAGCTGATCTTGCTGCTGCTGCAAGTGGTCGAGCTCCTGCTGGTAGTGAAATCAAGCAAGATCGTGATGGTCGCCCTGTTGTACTTAAGAAGCGTGTGATTCTTGGTGGTTCTAGCATCACAGATGCAAGTTCAAGTGTTGATGAATACGGTCGTCCACAAGTTAACATCTCGCTAGATAGCGAAGGTGGCAGCAAAATGTCTGCATTCTCTCGTCAAAATATCGGCAAGCTTATGGCTACCGTATTTACAGAGTACAAAGACAGTGGTCGTAAAAATGCAGAAGGCAGCGTTATCCTTACTCAACATGAAGAAGTGATTAACCAAGCGACGATTCAGTCGACTCTTGGTCGTAGCTTCCGTATTACGGGTATAGATTCAGCTTCTGAAGCTCATAACCTTGCTCTTCTTCTACGTGCTGGTGCGTTGATCGCGCCAATATCTATTGTTGAAGAACGTACAATTGGTCCATCTATGGGTCAACAGAACATCGATATGGGTATCATGGCGATGATCTGGGGTATGGCTGCAGTAATGCTATTTACTCTGCTTTACTACCGTAAGTTTGGTTTCATTGCCAATATCGCGTTAATGGCAAACCTTGTTTTGATTATTGGCGTAATGTCGATGATCCCAGGAGCGACAATGACGCTACCAGGTATCGCAGGTATTGTTTTAACTGTCGGTATGGCGGTTGATGCGAACGTACTAATCTTTGAGCGTATTCGTGAAGAATTACGTGAGGGTAAAAACCCTCAGCAAGCGATTCACCAGGGTTACGCTAACGCATTTAGTACCATTGCAGATGCGAACATCACAACACTACTCACAGCAATTATCCTGTTTGCTGTCGGTACTGGTGCGATCAAAGGCTTCGCGGTTACGCTGTCTATTGGTATTTTAACCTCTATGTTTACTGCTATCGTAGGTACACGTTGTATCGTGAACTTAGCGTATGGCGGCAAACGCATTAAGAAATTGTCGATCTAAGGCTGGAATTAGTTATGTTTCAAATAATGAAAGCAGACAAACTGATCGACTTTATGCGTTGGTCTAAGTTTGCTGTTGTTCTATCTGTACTTATGATTGGTACTGCTATCTTCACTCTATCAACGAAATCGTTGAACTGGGGGCTAGATTTTACCGGCGGTACTTTGATTGAAGTAGGTTTTGAAGACCCTGCGAACCTTCAAGATATTCGTGGTGCATTAGAAGCAAATGGCTTCGGTGATGCTACGGTACAAAACTTCGGTTCAGCTCGTGATGTAATGGTTCGTTTGCGTCCTCGTGATGGGGTTGCAGGTGAAACGCTTGGAAACCAGATTCTTACTGCTATTGAGCAAGGAACTGGCGAACAAGTTGAAATGCGTCGTATCGAATTTGTTGGTCCAAATGTTGGTGATGAATTAACAGAAGCGGGCGGTCTTGCGATTCTAGTGTCGCTTATTTGTATCTTGATTTATGTTTCAGTTCGTTTTGAATGGCGTTTAGCTGCGGGTGCGGTATTAGCACTTGCGCACGATGTTATTATCACGCTCGGCGTATTCTCTTTAATGCAAATTGAAGTAGACCTTACTATCGTTGCAGCATTGCTAACGGTCGTCGGTTACTCTCTTAACGATACGATAGTGGTATTTGACCGGATCCGTGAAAACTTCCGTAAGATGCGTAAAGGTGAGTCTGTTGAAGTGATGAATAACTCGATTACTCAAACTCTAAGTCGTACTTTGATTACTTCAGGTACTACATTGTTCGTAGTAATTGCGCTGTTTGTTCAAGGCGGAGCAATGATCCATGGTTTTGCTACGGCATTACTTTTAGGTATTACTGTTGGTACTTATTCTTCAATCTACGTTGCATCAGCACTAGCTCTGAAACTGGGTATTACACGTGAACACCTAATGCCACCTCAAATTGAAAAAGAAGGTGAAGAGTTAGATGAAATGCCATAGAAACTCTAAGGTGTTTTAGATGATTTTAAAAACCGCTAGGAAACTAGCGGTTTTTTTGTTTTATACGGTTAACAATGTTACAACAGATCCATGAGCATTGCAGGAGCTGGTTATGGACTTGAATTCACTGAAGTATTTTATTGCTGTATATGAAGAGAAAGGAGTTTCTAATGCCGCAATCCAGTTAGGGGTCACTCCTTCCGCAGTAAGCCAAAATATTTCTAAGCTCAATGAGTATTATAATGAAGTCCTGTTTATTCGCTCTGGTAGTCACTTAGTTCCTACAAGCAAAGGGGTTAGCTTGTATGAGTCTATTAAGCCTCATATTGAAGCTATTACCACTGAATCTATAGCTCTACGCAATCCAAGGAAATCTAAACGAGTTATCTCATACTTTAGTCATAAAGATGGAGATATTCTTTTTTACCCACAGTTATTAGAGAAGATATCAAATTCGAATTTTGATGTGTCTTTAAATAATCGAGCCAACTATGTTCATAAAGATGACTGGGTTGATGAACTGGTGCTAAGAAAAGCTGATTTTTTAATTTCGACTCATACTGTTGAACATCGTGGATTTGAAAATATTTTATTGTTTGAAGAAGAGTTAGTGGCTGTGTGTAGAAAAGGTCACTTAAAAGAAAAACTTATGAATGATCAATCTTGTTTCCTTGAGCAAGACTTCATTGCTTGGAGCACCAGTAAAGATCAACCATTCGTTCTTGATTCTTTATATGCAGGTGATATTGAAAATAGAAATATTGTTTATTCTTCAGATTCCTTGCTTACAACTTTATATATGGTGTCTAAAAGCGAGTTAGTTTGTGTCGTACCTAAGTATCATGCACAACTACTTGAACAAGAACTTAAATTATCTATTTTCCCACTTCCATTCGAAGAATCATTATCCATTCCAGTCTACCTCAGCTATCGAAAAATACCGAAGAAAGACATCGTCTTGAATTGGGTGATTAAGCAAATTCAAGAGATTGTCCAAAACAAGTCATCGATTATTTAACTAAAACTACAAACCGATTTAAGCTCAACTTAAGACGCTCTCTCTATTATATCTAGCTATGAAGTCAGCCACTTTCTTACTCTAGGTATTTTATGAAAAAACATATTTCACTTCCTTTACTAGCATCAGTCATTCTTTTATTTGGTTGTGACGGTGAATACGACGCTCCTGGTTACGAAGTTCAAGGTGACGAAGAGTTTATTGAATATTCACTTCTTTATGATGATGCTATGCGTTCTGCATGCTCTGATTGTGGTGTTCATATTGGTTATTCTGAAGGAGTAGCGTATGGATCTGTTAACCCAAGCCGGATGAATGTCGCTGCGGGTAGAACGGGGGAAAGTGCAAATTACGCTTACTTAGAACATAAATACAACTCAATAGAATTAATTCCATTTAATATCTCTGGTGATTTAGAGTATCAAAGCACAATACGTCTAGACAGTTCTTCATTGGAGCTAGTTTATGGAGAGCTTAAAAATAAGATCGTATGTATCAGCTTCGCTTCTACTCCAACGCACATCGTAGTAACCGGTTTGTATTCAGGATATTGGTATGGTGGTGATTCGAATAAGCGATGCAAGATCGTTGACGGTGCTAGGAACTTATTATCAACAGTTGGTTATTGATTAATTTCTTTATCGGCTTATAAAGCGCTTAATGCACTGCATTAGGCGTTTTTTTGTTTCAGGTAGATAGGAATTAAGCATTACTATTAGAAAGAAAAAAGCCTCGCAAATGCGAGGCTTTCAAATTTGTATACTCTAGAGAGTATTTACGATAGGCGTGAATTACTTCAGCATACCTTCGTTTGCGTGTTCACGAACGTGCTTAAGAATAGACTTAACACCGCGTGCGCTAGAAGCTACAACGTTACCTGACTTCATGTAATCAGTACCGCCAGCGAAATCAGTTAGGATTGCACCAGATTCACGAGCGATAAGGTCGCCAGCTGCTAGATCCCAAGGCTTTAGATTTAGTTCTAGGTAACCGTCAACACGACCTGCAGCCAAGTAGCATAGGTCAAGTGCTGGAGAGCCTGTACGACGGAAGTCAGAACAATCAATGAATAGACCAGAGATGATCTTCATGAAAGATTCAGAGTGCTGTTTAGCTTTGAAAGGGAAACCTGTTGCAATAACAGTACCTTGAAGGTCTTTAAGCTGAGTAACACGCATACGAGCGTTGTTAAGTTGAGCGCCAGCGCCACGTTGAGCTGTGAATAGCTCGTTTAGCATTGGGTCATAAACACAAGCAACTTCAGTACGACCGTTCATGCGAACAGCAATCGAAACTGAGAAGTGAGGGAAACCTTTTACAAAGTTGTTGGTGCCATCTAGTGGGTCAACGATCCATTGTACGTCAGAGTCTTTACCTTCAGTAAGGCCTTTCTCTTCAGAGATAATGCTGTGCTCTGGGTAAGATGATTTAATTGTCTCAATAATCATGTACTCAGCTTCTTCAGCTATGTTAGTAACATAATCGTTGTTACCTTTTAGAGACGTTTCGATCTTATCAGTTGTTTCTAGAGATTTAGCAATATGGTTGCCAGCTTTACGCGCAGCGCGTATCGCAATGTTTAGCATTGGATGCATAGGGTTTTCCCACAAGATGTTAAAGAACAGGTTAAAGCGGCGGCGAGTATACCAAACTTTTAGGAAAAGGGAAGTGGTTGTTTTTTGAACTTTCGATTTCACATAACCACTAGCCTCTGACCATTTTACTTAGCGATGTGTTAATATCTCGCGGTTATTTTTTAAGTGGTGTCATTTAGCATGTTAGACAACGTAAAAGTCGTATTAGTCGGCACATCTCATTCTGGTAATATTGGTTCAGCAGCTCGCGCTATGAAAGTGATGGGGCTAAGCCAATTAGTATTAGTTGATCCCCAGTGTGAGGTTGATGAACAGACCTTAGCACTAGCCGCTGGTGCTGGTGATATTGCAGAAAACGCAACGATTGTTGCTACTCTAGATGAAGCCGTAAAAGATTGTGGTTTAGTGGTGGGCTCAAGTGCTCGCTCTCGAACTTTAGAATGGCCAATGCTTGAACCTCGTGAATGTGGAGAGAAGTTTGCCGTTGAAGGGCAAAAGCATCCTGTCGCTTTAGTCTTCGGCCGTGAACGTACTGGCTTAACGAATGATGAGCTGCAAAAGTGTCATTTCCACGTATGTATTCCAGCAAACCCTGAATACAGCTCATTAAACTTAGCAATGGCAGTGCAAACGCTAAGTTATGAAGTGCGCGTGGCTCATCTTAATGCAGAAGCGAGTCAGTACCCTGAACAACCTCAGGATGAATACCCTCGACACAATGAATTAGAAATGTTCTATGAGCACCTTGAAAAAGTCATTATCGATACCCAATTTATCTCTAAAGATAAGCCAGGGCTTGTGATGAATAAACTTCGTCGTTTATTTAGTAGAGCGAGACCTGAGCTTCAAGAGATCAATACCTTACGTGGTATTTTGACCTCAATTGAGAAGTCTCAAAAGAATAAATAAAGTCCTTACAAAGATAAAGGATGAATACCTGACTAAATTAGTCAAATAAATACTTGACCATTTTAGTCAGGTATGGAAAAATTCCAACCACATAAACAATGTGGATACGGTGTGGTATGAAACTTACATCTAAAGGAAGATATGCAGTTACAGCCATGCTAGATGTGGCACTGCATTCACAGACAAACCCTGTACCTCTGGCTGATATATCAGAGCGACAAGGTATTTCATTATCTTACTTAGAGCAGCTTTTCTCTAAGTTACGTAAAGCTGGTTTAGTCGCGAGTGTTCGAGGACCTGGTGGTGGTTACCGCTTAGGTGAAGATGCTCACAATATTGCTGTTGGTACTGTTATCGCAGCGGTAGATGAATCAGTAGATGCAACTAAGTGTCACGGTCGAGCCGATTGCCAAGGTGGCAGTCGTTGTTTAACTCACGCATTATGGCGTGATTTAAGCTCCCGTATTAGTAGCTTTCTTAATGACATTACGCTCGGCGAGCTAATGAAAGATAACGAAGTGTTAGAAATTTCAGACCGTCAAGATATCGATCTTGCGGTTACAAATGGTTTTACACAAAAAAATACGAGCACTACAACGATTAGTGCAGCACCTAACGGTGTACATGCCCGCTCTTAGCGGTCAGTTTTTACATTGGAGTAGAAAATGAAACTGCCTATTTACTTTGACTATTCAGCTACATGCCCAGTTGATCCACGTGTTGCTGAAAAAATGGTTCAGTGTATGACGATGGACGGGAACTTCGGTAACCCTGCATCTCGTTCACACCGTTACGGCTGGCAGGCAGAAGAATCTGTAGATAATGCTCGTGAGCAAATTGCCGATTTATTGAATGCAGACCCACGTGAAATTGTTTTCACTTCGGGTGCAACAGAATCTGACAACCTTGCAATTAAAGGTGCTGCGCACTTTTACGAGAAGAAAGGTAAACACGTAATCACGTGTAAAACAGAACATAAAGCTGTTCTAGATCCATGTCGTCAACTAGAGCGTGAAGGTTTTGAGGTTACATACCTAGAGCCTGAAGCAAACGGCATCATCGATCTAGACAAGTTACAAGCAGCAATGCGTGAAGATACGGTTCTAGTTTCTATCATGCACGTAAACAACGAGATTGGTGTAATCCAAGATATCTCTGCAATTGGCGAATTATGTCGTTCACGCAAGATCATCTTCCACGTTGATGCGGCTCAGTCTGCGGGTAAAATTCCACTAGACGTAAAAGAGATGAAAGTTGATCTTATCTCTATGTCTGCACACAAAGCATACGGTCCTAAAGGCATCGGCGCTTTGTACGTTCGTCGTAAGCCTCGTATTCGCCTAGAAGCGCAAATGCACGGTGGCGGTCATGAACGTGGTTTCCGTTCTGGTACTCTTGCTACTCACCAAATCGTGGGTATGGGCGAAGCGTTTGCTATTGCTAAACAAGATATGCAGAAAGATTACGATCACGCACTAGCACTTCGTGAGCGCCTACTTAAAGGTGTTCAAGATCTAGAAGCGGTAACTGTGAACGGCGACCTAGACCAACGTGTACCACATAACCTAAATGTGAGCTTTGCTTTTGTTGAAGGTGAGTCTCTGCTTATGTCTCTAAAAGACCTAGCGGTATCATCAGGTTCTGCATGTACATCAGCAAGCCTAGAGCCTTCATATGTTCTACGTGCTCTTGGTCTTAACGATGAACTGGCACACAGTTCAGTACGTTTCTCATTCGGCCGTTTCACAACGGAAGAAGAAATCGACTACGCGATTGCACAAATTCGTGTAGCGGTAAATAAATTACGCGACATGTCTCCTCTATGGGATATGTATAAAGAAGGGATTGATCTGAACACCGTTGAGTGGGCTCATCATTAATCTCAAGGAACTAGAGGATTCGAGGTAACTATCATGGCATATAGCGAAAAAGTAATTGATCACTACGAAAACCCACGTAACGTAGGTTCGTTTGATAAAGAAGACCCAAGTGTAGGGAGCGGCATGGTTGGCGCTCCAGCTTGTGGCGACGTAATGAAACTGCAAATCAAAGTATCTGCTGAAGGTATTATTGAAGATGCAAAATTCAAAACTTACGGTTGTGGTAGCGCAATCGCTTCTAGCTCACTAGTTACAGAGTGGGTTAAAGGTAAAAGTATTGATGAAGCAGCAGCGATTAAAAATGCAGAAATTGCAGAAGAATTAGAATTACCACCAGTGAAAGTTCACTGTTCAATTCTAGCTGAAGATGCAATCAAAGCAGCTGTTGCAGATTACAAAAAGAAGCACTAATCGCTTAAATATCGTAATCACGTCGACAAAATAAGTAATATTTGGGAGTACCCTTTGTGCTCCCACTTGAGTTCTCAATTTATATAAAACACAAGGTTGTAGTATGGCCATCACCATGACAGATACGGCAGCAAGCCGAGTTCAAGCTTTCCTAGATAACCGTGGAAAAGGTCTCGGGTTACGCTTAGCGGTAAAAACTACTGGCTGTTCAGGTATGGCGTATGTACTAGAGTTCGTTGACGAGCTTAACGAAGAAGACGAAGTGTTTGAGCATTCAGGTGTTAAGGTCATCATTGATCCAAAGAGCCTAGTATACCTAGATGGTACTGAGCTTGATTATGTAAAAGAAGGCCTAAACGAAGGTTTTGAATTCAACAACCCTAACGCGAAAGGCGAGTGTGGTTGTGGTGAAAGCTTCAATGTATAAGTGCTTTGGTTTGTAGCCGAAGAATAGAGTTAGGCTCTATTGTAGAGCCTAAAATTTAGGACCGTCTTTACATGAATCATTTTGAATTATTTGGGCTACCACTTCAGTTTCAGCTGGATGGTAGCCTTCTTTCTTCTCAGTTTCGAGAACTGCAGCGTCAATTCCATCCTGATAATTTTGCGATAGCTTCAGAGCGAGAGCGCCTGCTTTCCGTTCAAAAAGCCGCTCAAATCAATGATGCGTATCAAATCCTTAAAAGCCCAATTGATCGAGCTGAATACTTGCTTGTTCAGCATGGGGTGGACATTCGTAGTGAGCAGCAAACGCTTCAAGATCCGATGTTCTTGATGGAGCAGATGGAATTACGAGAAGAATTGGAAGACATTGCAGACAGTTCTGAACCAGAAGACGCACTTTTTGCGTTCGAAGGTAAAGTTAGCAAGATGTATAAACAACAATTAAAAGCTATCGAACAAGAACTAGACACTGAAGCGTGGTTAGAAGCGGCAGATCGCGTTAGAAAACTTAAGTTTATTGCAAAATTAAAGAATGAAATCGAATTAGTCGAAGACCGTTTAATCGGCTAGTTTGTTTAACAAGGACACATCCATGGCATTACTTCAAATTGCAGAACCTGGACAAAGCTCCGCTCCTCATGAGCATAAGCTAGCAGTAGGTATCGATTTAGGCACAACCAACTCTTTGGTTGCGTCGGTTCGCAGTGGTGAATCGAGCACATTAACGGATGATCAAGGGCGAAGTATTTTGCCTTCAGTTGTCCACTACCAATCTGAATCTCACACAACGGGTAATGAAGCTCGCCAGAATGCTCAGGTTGATCCTAAAAATACGATCATTTCAGTTAAGCGTTTAATTGGTCGTTCTCTCGCGGATATTAAACAGAGATACCCATCACTACCTTACCAGTTTGAAGAAAGTGACAATGGCTTGCCAGTTATTCGCACTGAACAAGGGACTAAAAACCCGATTCAGGTTTCTGCTGATATCCTTAAGGCTCTTGGTCAGCGTGCAGAAGCGACTTTAGGTGGTGAGCTTTCTGGTGCCGTTATTACTGTTCCTGCCTATTTTGATGATGCACAACGAGCGGGAACAAAAGACGCAGCTAGCTTAGCTGGTCTACATGTTCTTCGCTTATTGAACGAGCCAACGGCAGCAGCGATTGCTTATGGTCTTGATTCTGGCCAGGAAGGCGTTATCGCGGTTTATGACCTTGGTGGCGGTACTTTTGATATTTCTATTTTACGATTATCGAAAGGTGTCTTTGAGGTTCTAGCGACAGGTGGTGACTCAGCCTTGGGCGGTGATGACTTTGACCACCTGATAGCTGAGTATTTTCAAGAGCAAATCGGTTTATCTGACTTAACAGCAGAGCAAAATCGTATTTTATTAGATGCTGCAACAGAAGCTAAAATCGGTTTGTCTCAAGCTGATAGCGTAGATGTTGATGTGTTAGGTTGGAACGGTTCACTGACTCGTGAAACGTTTGAAGAAACTATCAGCCCACTCGTTAAGAAAACATTGCTTTCGTGCCGTCGTGCATTAAGAGACGCAGGTGTAGATGCGGATGAAGTACTTGAAGTTGTGATGGTTGGTGGTTCAACTCGAACTCCTTTAGTGCGTAGCAAAGTGGGTGAGTTCTTTGGTAGAACCCCGCTAACAAATATCAACCCTGATGAAGTGGTTGCGATAGGGGCATCTATTCAAGCAGATATCCTTGTTGGTAATAAGCCAGATTCAGAGATGTTGCTTTTAGATGTTATTCCGCTTTCACTCGGTATTGAAACCATGGGCGGTTTGGTTGAAAAGATCATTCCGCGTAACACCACGATTCCTGTAGCGAAAGCACAAGAATTTACCACGTTCAAAGATGGGCAGACCGCAATGACGGTTCATACTGTTCAAGGTGAGCGTGAGATGGTTGATGACTGTCGTTCATTGGCTCGATTTGCACTAAAAGGCATTCCTCCAATGGCTGCCGGTGCTGCGCATATTCGAGTGACTTACCAAGTTGATGCTGATGGTCTGTTGTCTGTTACTGCCATGGAAAAGAGTACGGGAGTGCAAGCTGAAATTCAGGTTAAGCCGTCTTATGGTTTAAGTGACGACGAAGTTGCAAACATGCTTAAAGATTCGATGACTTACGCAAAAGAAGACATGCAAGCTCGTGCCTTAGCGGAGCAACGTGTTGAAGCTGACCGTGTTATTGAAGGTTTGATTGTTGCAATCGAAGCCGATGGTGATGAGCTATTGAGTGAACCTGAAAAGCAACAGCTTATTCAAGCTATCGAAACGCTTATTGAAATGCGTAATGGCGACAGTGCGGATGCCATTGAAGCTGAAATTAAAAATGCCGATAAAGCGAGCCAAGACTTCGCTTCTCGTCGTATGGACAAATCAATTCGAGCTGCACTATCTGGTCAGTCAGTCGATAATATTTAATAGTTAGAGAATAGATTAACATGCCAAAGATTATTGTTTTACCTCACGAAGATCTCTGTCCTGAAGGCGCTGTTTTGGAAGCTAAAACTGGCGAAACCGTTCTAGACGTAGCATTGAAAGCAGGCATTGGTATTGAGCACGCTTGTGAGAAATCATGTGCGTGTACGACATGTCACATTGTTATTCGTGAAGGTTTCGATTCACTAGAAGAGAGTGATGATCTTGAAGATGACATGCTAGATAAAGCATGGGGTCTGGAGATGGAATCTCGTTTAAGTTGCCAAGCAAAAGTGGCAGCAGAAGATTTAGTTGTTGAGATTCCAAAGTACACCTTGAACCTTGCTTCTGAAGAGCATTAAAGCGCGTTTGTTGCCACTCGCAACTGAATAAGGAAATATGATGAGCTTAAAATGGACTGATTCACGTGATATCGCGATAGAGTTGTGTGATCTATACCCTGAGACGGATCCTAAAACGGTACGTTTTACTGACCTTCACCAATGGATACTCGATTTAGAAGAGTTCGAAGATGAACCTAATAAATCAAATGAGAAAATCCTAGAAGCAGTAATCCTATGTTGGATGGATGAAATGGATTAACTGCCATTCGGCAAGCTTTCTGAATCAGGTAACTCAGTTATTCGTAAGAGGCTTTAAATAGGGCTTCTGTGAAAATATAGCCAAGTTAACAATTCTTACTAAAAAAAGCGGACCTTATGGTCCGTTTTTTTATCAAAGTGACATTTTACTTCTACATAATGCTAACATCAGGTCGCTCATAAAGAATAATCTGAATGGCATGAGTGACTGGAATAAAGTCATCATCATTCAAAGACAAGGAGAAAACATGTCTACACAAATGTCCGTATTTTTAAGTCAAGAACCTGCCCAGCCTCAGTGGGGAAACAAAGCAATCTTATCGTTTTCAGAAAACGGTGCGACTATTCATTTAGGTGAAGGGCATGATTTCGGCGCAATTCAGCGCGCAGCTCGTAAGCTTGACGGACAAGGCATCGCATTTATTTCTCTTCAAGGCGAAAGCTGGGATTTGGAAAGTGTTTGGGCATTTTACCAAGGTTATCGTGGTCCGAAGAAAGCGAATAATATTGAATGGGATTCTCTATCTGAAGAAGCTCAATCAGAACTAGAAGCTCGTATTCGTGCTACTGATTGGACTCGTGATGTAATTAACAAAACCGCTGAAGAAGTGGCTCCGCGCCAACTTGCGACTATGGCTGCTGAGTACATTAAATCAGTTGCTCCTCAAGGCACAGTTAAAGCAAAAGTTGTAAAAGATAAAGACTTGCTAACAGAAGGCTGGGAAGGCATTTACGCAGTTGGTCGAGGTTCAGAGCGAACGTCAGCAATGCTACAACTGGACTTTAACCCAACAGGTGATGAAAATGCGCCTGTTTTTGCTTGCCTAGTCGGTAAAGGCATCACTTTTGATTCAGGCGGTTACAGCATTAAGCCTGGACAGTTTATGACGGCAATGAAAGCCGACATGGGTGGTGCAGCAACAATCACTGGTGGGCTTGGTCTTGCTATTGAACGTGGTTTAAATAAGCGTGTAAAACTTATCCTATGTTGTGCTGAGAACATGATCTCAGGTCGTGCACTCAAACTGGGCGACATCATTACTTACAAAAACGGTAAGACAGTAGAAATCATGAATACTGATGCTGAAGGGCGTTTAGTACTTGCTGATGGTCTGATGTACGCTTGTGAACAAAGTCCTGAACTTATCATTGACTGTGCAACATTAACTGGTGCAGCTAAAAACGCATTAGGTAATGATTACCACGCACTTCTAAGCTTTGATGATGAGCTTTCTCACCAAGCTCTAACGGCGGCAAATCAAGAAAAAGAAGGGTTATGGCCTCTTCCTCTTGCTGACTTCCACCGTGGTATGTTGCCATCTAATTTTGCCGATTTATCTAATATTTCAAGCGGTGATTACACTCCTGGTGCAAGTACCGCTGCCGCATTTTTATCTTACTTTGTTGACGATTATAAGAAAGGCTGGCTACATATGGATTGTGCTGGTACTTACCGTAAGTCAGCGAGTGATAAGTGGGCTGCAGGCGCAACAGGTATGGGTGTTCGCACACTTGCTCGTTTACTTGTAGACCAAGCTAAATAACTGAAAGAACATCTTTAGGGCAACGCGCTTGTTGCTCTTAACTATCCTATTTTTATAACAAAAAAAATGACGTATAAGGAAACACCATGGCTCTAGAAAGAACATTTTCAATTGTTAAGCCTGATGCTGTTAAACGTAACCTTGTGGGTGAAATTTATCACCGCATTGAAAAAGCAGGATTACAAATTATTGCGGCTAAAATGGTTCAATTAACTGAAGAGCAAGCGAGTGGCTTTTATGCCGAGCATGAAGGCAAAGAGTTTTTCCCAGCTCTTAAAGAGTTCATGACCTCTGGACCTATTATGGTTCAAGTTCTAGAAGGCGAAGACGCTATTTGCCGCTATCGTGAGCTAATGGGTAAAACGAACCCTGAAGAAGCGGCTTGTGGAACTATTCGTGCGGATTACGCTATCAGCATGCGTTACAATTCTGTACATGGTAGCGATAGCCCTGAATCAGCGGCTCGTGAAATTGAATTCTTCTTCCCTGAATCAGAAATTTGCCCTCGTCCAGAATAAATTTAAAGACGTTGATGAATACTTAGACCTCACAATGTGGGGTCTTTTTCGTTTTTATCGGGGCTAGATAAAGAATAGGCTAAATATTAATCGTTATGGTTGAATGCCTTACCAAACTCAAGGTCTTACAGCACTTGTTGGCGATGAGTAAAGGCTGTACAATTCGCGCCCTTATTTATCGTTCCGTCATTGAGAGGCATCATGACCACAGCTAAAATCAATCTACTCGATTTTGATCGTAAAGGTCTTCGTAAATTTTTCATAGAAGAGCTAGATGAAAAGGCGTTTCGAGCAGAGCAAGTGATGAAGTGGATTTATCATTTTGGTGTCGATGACTTCGAAAAAATGAATAACATCAACAAAAAACTGCGTGAGAAATTGATCCGTAAATGCGAGATTAAAGCTCCGGTTGTTTCTGATGCCCAGCACTCTTCTGACGGCACTATCAAGTGGGCGATGCGAGTTGGCGATCAAGATGTTGAAACGGTCTATATTCCAGATGGTGACCGAGCAACGCTGTGTGTGTCTTCACAGGTTGGTTGTGCTCTTGAATGTAAATTTTGCTCAACAGCTCAGCAAGGCTTCAACCGTAACCTTAAAGTTTCTGAAATTGTAGGTCAGATCTGGCGTGCAGCTCGTGAGATTGGACTTGAAAAAGAAACGGGTCGTCGTCCTATCACTAACGTGGTAATGATGGGAATGGGTGAGCCACTTCTTAATATGAAGAACCTCATGCCATCACTAGAAATTATGCTGGATGACTTAGGCTTTTCACTGTCAAAGCGTCGTGTGACTGTATCAACATCTGGTGTTGTTTCTGGTCTTGACCAAATGACTGATAACATTGATGTGGCTTTAGCTATTTCACTGCATGCGCCGAATGATGCGCTTCGTAGTGAAATTATGCCAATTAATGATCGCTGGGATATTCAAGATTTCTTAGCATCAGTTCGTCGCTATATTGCATCTTCAAATGCAAACCGCGGTAAGGTGACAGTTGAGTACGTTTTGCTTGATCGTGTAAATGATGACATGGACCATGCTCGTGAGCTTGCGGAGCTTATGAAAGGTACGCCTTGTAAAATTAACTTAATCCCGTTTAACCCATACCCAGGTTCTCCTTATAAGAAACCAAGTAACTCTCGTATTGACCGTTTCCAAAAAACATTGATGGAATACAACTATACTGTCACTGTACGCAAAACTCGTGGTGATGATATTGATGCTGCTTGCGGACAATTAGTCGGTGACGTGATAGATAGAACGAAACGTACCAAAATGCTGAAAGCAGCCAGTGAAGCCAATCTTATTGCTGGTGGCGTTATCGAAGTCAAAGCGGTATAAAACACCATTCTAATGAAAACAAGCCAGGGGTAATACTTCTGGCTTGTTGCTTTCTGGCTTCAAAATACCTGTCAATTTTGGCTGTGACTCCATGTTTCCTTACATTTTCAGTTAATTTTTAGACAAAAGCTTGAGCTAACGGTAAATTTTGTTGAAAGTGTTTTTGTCTTGTAATGGCATTAGCTTATGATTGATACTGCTTAGTGTTTTAAGCTTTAGCTTGTAGCTCAAACCAGAAATTGTCTATTTAGGTTGGTTACCTGTGAAAACTGCCGAAGTATAAGTACTGCTGTTGTTTTCTATTTTTAAATTATGTTTGAGTAGCAAGAATAATTTTCATCTATTACGAACCATTTGATTGAGCCATATTAAAATAAAAACGTTCTCCATTATTCGTAGTATTACTTTAGAAGTTCACCTTTATGAACACAGAACAAGATATTCAAGCATCGCAAAATGCAAGTGCGAGACCAGAAGCTGGCACAATATTAAAGAACAAGCGTGAGTCTTTAGGGCTGACTCAAAAGCAAATTGCTGATCGACTTAAACTTCGTATTACCGTTATACAAAAAATTGAAGAAAACCAGTTTGAGTCCGATCTCGTGGCTACCTTTACCCGAGGTTACCTCCGTTCTTATGCCAAATGCGTTAATGTTGATGAAAAGGTAGTGCTAGATGCATTGGATCATGCAGGCGATGCTCAGCATGAAGAACAAGAAATGCAAAGCTTTTCACGTAAAACTAATACCGAAAAGCATAACAGCAGAATCATGAGCCTAACTTGGGGCATTTTTGTTGTTATCGTTGGTATTTCATCTATTTGGTGGTGGCAAAATCAAGAACAAGATACTTTGGCCGTTACTTCTAGTGAGCCAGCCGTTGAAGAACAACTTCAAGAAGAATTATTAAGTACACCATCAGAAGCTGATTTATCAACGATTGCTTCTGAAGAGCTTACTGCTGATGCTGAGTTCGAACCTACGGTTTCTAATGCAGAGCAAGCTTCTACCGCTACGACTACAACTTCTGCTGCTGCGTCCGATGAAATGAACGTATCAGATACCAATCCAGCGGAAGCAAACACTGAGGTGCCTGCTGTAATTGAAGACGTGCTAGTAGTAGAGCCCATTGCACAAGTTGAACCCTTATTAAATGAACTGGTAATGCAGTTTAAAGCAGACTGCTGGATTCAAGTAAAAGATGCCACTGGTGCCACTCTTTCTACTGGGATTAAAAAAGCAGGGCAATCGCTTAACCTTTCTGGAACTACGCCATATAAAGTGGTTCTAGGTGCACCTGAAGGTGTATCAATGACATTTGCAAGTGAACCTGTCGACCTTTCTGGGTATACTTCAGGCAAAGTAGCAAGAATCACCTTACCTTAGAGTCAATATGCAACCCGAATCTCCTATTATTCGTCGCAAATCAACCCGCATTTATGTGGGTGATGTGCCGATCGGTGATGGTGCACCTATCGCTGTGCAGTCCATGACCAATACAAGAACAACAGACGTTGCGGCGACTGTTGCTCAAATTAAAGCACTTGAAAATGTAGGTGCTGATATTGTTCGCGTTTCTGTTCCAACAATGGATGCAGCAGAGGCTTTCAAGCTCATCAAACAACAAGTTTCAATTCCTTTGGTTGCTGATATCCACTTTGATTACCGCATTGCGTTAAAAGTTGCGGAATATGGAGTGGACTGTTTGCGTATTAACCCCGGGAACATTGGTAATGAAAGCCGTATTCGGTCGGTTGTTGATTGCGCAAAAGATATGAATATCCCAATCCGTATTGGCGTAAATGGTGGCTCACTTGAGAAAGACATCCAAGTGAAATACACCGAACCTACAGCGGAAGCTCTACTTGAATCGGCAATGCGTCATGTAGATATACTTGATCGTATGAATTTCGATCAGTTTAAAGTCAGCGTAAAAGCGTCAGATGTATTTCTGGCTGTTGGTTCATATCGATTACTGGCGAAACAGATTGATCAGCCTCTTCACTTAGGCATTACAGAAGCTGGCGGTGCGCGTGCTGGTTCTGTTAAATCGGCTGTGGGTTTGGGGATGCTATTATCGGAAGGTATTGGTGATACATTGCGAATCTCACTTGCCGCTGACCCGGTAGAAGAGATAAAAGTTGGTTTTGATATTCTTAAATCTCTACGCATTCGTTCTCGCGGCATCAACTTTATTGCGTGTCCAAGCTGTTCTCGTCAAGAGTTTGATGTGATCAATACAGTGAATGCATTAGAAGAGCGCTTAGAAGATGTGATCACTCCAATGGATGTATCAATCATTGGCTGTGTTGTGAACGGTCCTGGTGAAGCTGAAGTCTCTCATTTAGGTCTTGCGGGCAGTGCACGTAAGAGTGCTTTCTATGAAGATGGTAAGCGCCAAAAAGAACGTTTTGATAATAACGATCTAGTCGACCAGCTTGAAGCAAGAATTCGAGCAAAAGCATCGGTGCTTGATGAAAGTAATCGTATTGATGTACAAAACTTAGAAGATTAATTCAATTTCAATGAGTGGGTGATTTCTTTTAGTTATTACTCCTCCTTGAAAGCATGACGGAAAAATTATTGTGGCTAAAAATATTCAAGCAATTCGAGGCATGAACGATTGCCTTCCAACTCAATCACCACTGTGGCAGAAAGTAGAAACCGCTGTGAAAAATGTGGTGAGTGCACACGGTTATAACGAAGTGCGTATGCCTATCGTTGAAGAAACAAACCTCTTTAGCCGTGCGGTTGGTGAAGAGACTGACGTTGTTTCAAAAGAAATGTACACCTTTGATGATCGTAATGGCGACAGCCTAACGCTTCGTCCTGAAGGTACTGCTGGTTGTGTTCGTTCATGTATCCAAAATAGCCTTATCAACCGTGATGAACAACGCCTATGGTACATGGGTCCAATGTTCCGTCACGAACGTCCTCAAAAAGGTCGTTACCGTCAATTCCACCAATGTGGTGTTGAGGTGTTTGGCTTAGAAGGTCCAGATGTAGACGCTGAACTTATTATGATGACTGCACGTTTATGGCGTGAGCTAGGTATCGATAAGCAAGTTCGTTTAGAGCTGAACTCAATTGGTTCTCAAGAAGATCGCGTAAGCTACCGCACCGCGTTAGTGGCATACCTTGAGCAACATATTGACGTACTAGATGAAGATTGTAAGCGTCGTATGCACACGAACCCTTTACGTGTACTAGATACCAAGAACCCAGACGTTCAAGCTATCTTAGGTGATGCTCCTCGACTATCTGAATATTTAGGCGAAGAATCAAAACAACATTTTGCTGGTTTATGTGAACTTCTTGACGCGGTTGGCATCGAATACCAAGTTAATGAGCGCTTAGTTCGTGGACTTGATTACTACAACCGCACTGTATTTGAGTGGATCACTGATAGCCTTGGTGCACAAGGTACAGTTTGTGGTGGTGGTCGTTACGATGGTCTTGTTGAGCAACTTGGTGGTAAAGCTACCCCTGCTGTTGGCTTCGCAATGGGTTTAGAGCGTTTAGTGCTAATGATGGAAACTCTAGAGCTAACAGAAGTTCGTCGTAGCGTTGACGTATATATGGTTGCCGCAGGCGAAGGCACGATGATCGCGGGCATGCAATTAGCGAATCAATTACGCGATACTGTTGAAGGTGTGCGTGTAATGAGTCACTTCGGTGGCGGTAACTTCAAGAAGCAATTTAAACGTGCTGACAAAGTAGGTGCGGTTGTAGCGCTTGTCCTTGGTGAAAACGAAGTAGCTGATGGAACTGTAGTTCTTAAAGATCTTGTTGCCGGAACACAAGAAACGCTTTCTCAAGCCGACGTAGCTCAAAAAATTGCAGCGCTTATCTAATTAAGCCATTAAAGATTATTAAGCGATGAAGCATTCTTTATCGCTTTACTAAAGAATTAAAGAGGACAGGAAGTGGAACTTTACGATACTGAAGAACAACAAGTTGAAGCCATTAAAGATTGGTGGAAAGAGAATGGCAAAGCCGTAATCTTTGGTGCTGTTATTGGTTTAGGCGGTTTATTTGGCTGGCGTTATTACCAAGACTCAGCGATTCAAGCTCGTGAGGCGGCTTCTGAAAGCTATACTTCAGCAATTTCTGTTTTAGATGCTAAAGGGGCAGATGCACAAGCTGACATTCAAAGCTTTATTGATTCTAACTCTGACGCTGAATACTCTGTTCTAGCGGCAATGCAATTAGCGAAAGCTCAAGTTGAAGCTGGTAACCTTGATGAAGCATTAAAGCAACTAGAGTGGGCTAAGGCGGCAACGAAAGACGCAGCACTTTCTCCATTGCTAGCTTACCGCGTAGCTCGTATTAAAGCTGAGCAAGGTAACTTTGATGCTGCTCTTACTGAGCTAAGCGCAATACCTGACGAATCATGGAAAGGTCGAGTAGCTGAGTTACGAGGTGATATTTCACTTCGTAAAGGTGACTCTGATGCAGCATACAGCGCGTACTCTGAAGCTCAACAAGCTGCTGATGCAAGCCAAACGCTGCAAATTAAACTCGACGACCTAGCTAAGTAAGGCAGATCTCAATGAAGAGAATGTTCCAAAAATCGGTACTTTCTAAATTCACGATCTGTGCTCTTGGTCTTGGATTACTTGCTGGCTGTGCCAGTGAGGAAGACACTGTCATTATGGCTCCTGTGCCTGTGGTGAAGAGTGAATTTACACCGTCGACTGAGTGGTCAACTTCAATTGGTGACGGAGTCGGGCACTATTTTTCAAAGCTCAACCCTGAGTTTGCGTATGGGAAAGTTTTTCTTGCAAGCCGAGACGGCTTAGTAAAAGCACTTGACCCTGAAACGGGCAAAGAAATTTGGAAAGCCGATCTTGAAAAAGAGGTTTATGCACGTTTATCTGGTGGTTTGACTGCTGCTTACGGGCAAATATTTGTTGGTACTGAGAACGGCGAAGTCATTTCTCTTGACGAAGAAACGGGTGAAGAACTTTGGCGAGTGCTGGTTAATGGTGAAGTATTAGCTTCTCCTGCAACTGATAGTAACTTAGTCCTTGTTCATACTAGCCGCGGTATGCTGATTGCTCTTGATCAAGCGACTGGCGAACAAAAATGGACAATAAGTACTGAAGTTCCTAGCTTAACACTTCGTGGAGACAGTGCGCCTGTTGCCGTTTCTGGTGGTGTCTTCTGGGGAACTGCAAATGGCCGTTTAGCAGCCGCTATTGTTGAACGTGGTCAACTTATTTGGCAACAGCCTGTTGGCACACCCCAAGGTGCGACTGAAATTGATCGTCTAGTCGATGTTGATGCTTCTCCAATTGTTCTAGGTGGAACGCTTTATACCATTGGTATTAATGGCCAGTTGATAGGAATTGATTTACGTTCAGGTAAACCAACTTGGAAACGTAATTATTCTTCAGCCATCGATATGACTAGCGATGGTAGCCGTATTTTTGTTGTTACGGATAAAGATCATGTAGTAGCTGTGGATGCCCGAAGCGGTACTGAGCTGTGGAAGACAGATAAACTTGAAAACCGCTTACTGACGGCACCAGCACTTATTGATAATTATCTAGTAGTTGGCGACAGTGAAGGTTACTTACATTGGTTAGATCGCTCAACTGGTGAATTTGTTGCTCAGCAGTTAGTGCATGACAGTGGATTCTCGGTTAGCCCTATTGAACTACCTGAAGGTTACTTGATCGTTACTCGCAATGGCGATGTAAAGAAACTGACGATTAGCCAATAAAGCGTGATATAATTCACAATCGGCTCCTGGTTGGTAACAGCTAGGAGCCGTTTTGTTGTTATAAATTTAATAAATCATGTGGTTATAGGTAAAAATTTAAACTTGCTGGCAAGTGTTTACCTATAACTACATTAAGAAATGAAATTGTAGAGGTTGTTATGGTACCTGTTGTTGCTCTAGTAGGGCGTCCAAACGTAGGTAAATCTACGTTATTTAACCGATTGACTCGAACTCGTGATGCATTGGTTGCGGATTTCCCTGGCTTAACGCGTGACCGTAAATATGGTCATGCACATTTTAGTGAGCACGACTTTATTGTTATCGACACTGGTGGTATCGATGGTACTGAAGAAGGTGTTGAAACTAAAATGGCAGAGCAGTCGCTAGCGGCGATTGATGAAGCTGATGTCGTTTTATTTATGGTAGATGGCCGTGCTGGTCTAACACCTTCAGATGTAGCGATTGCCAAGCACCTACGTCAACTAGAAAAGCCTTCAATGCTAGTAGTAAATAAGGTTGATGGTATTGACCCTGATGCAGCAAGTGCTGATTTCTGGCAACTGGGTGTTGAAGACATGTACCAAATTGCTGCGGCTCATGGTCGTGGTGTAACAGCTTTGATTGATCTAGCTCTTAATCCTTTTGCAGAAGCACTAAAAGCGGAAAACGGCGAAGTAAGTGATTTAACTGAGTTCGAAGACGACGAAGAAGAAGAGCAAGTTGATTTCACTGAAGAAGAAGCTGAAGAAGAGTTCAAGCGTCTTCAAGATCAACCAATCAAACTAGCAATCATTGGTCGACCAAATGTAGGTAAATCTACGCTAACAAACCGTATTCTTGGCGAAGAGCGTGTTGTTGTTTACGATATGCCTGGTACAACACGTGATTCAATTTACATCCCAATGCAGCGTGACGAGCGTGAATACGTTCTGATTGATACTGCGGGTGTTCGTCGCCGTAAAAACATCAACGAAACAGTAGAGAAGTTCTCTGTAGTTAAGACTCTGAAAGCAATTGAAGATGCTAACGTAGTATTACTGCTTATTGATGCTCGTGAAAACATCTCAGATCAAGATTTAAGCCTTCTTGGTTTTGCATTGAATGCTGGTCGTTCAATCGTAATTGCAGTAAACAAGTGGGACGGTCTTGATAGCGATGTTAAAGAGCATGTGAAGAAAGAACTAGACCGTCGTTTAGGTTTCGTAGATTTTGCTCGCATTCACTTTATCTCTGCACTTCACGGAACTGGTGTTGGTCACTTATTTGAATCTGTTGAAGAAGCATATAAATCAGCAACGACGCGTGTAGGTACTTCAGTGTTGACTCGCATCATGAAGATGGCTACAGATGATCACCAGCCGCCAATGGTTCGTGGACGCCGTGTTAAGCTTAAGTATGCGCATGCTGGTGGTTATAACCCGCCAATTATCGTTATTCACGGTAACCAAGTTCGCAACTTACCAGATTCATACAAACGTTTCTTGATGAATTACTACCGTCGTTCTTTGGAGATCATGGGTACACCAATTCGTATTCAATTCCAAAATAGTGAAAACCCGTTTGAAGCTAAAACAAATAAGCTGACGATTTCACAAGAGCGTAAACGTAAACGTATGATGTCGATGATGAAAGGTCGTAAATAACCTTCCTCCCTTACATTTAAATACCCGAGCTTAGTCTTGGGTATTTTTTTAACCAAAATTCAGTAAAGAAAAAGATATGACTAACAATAAAGCAGTATTCCCAACAAAAATTAAGTTTTGCCACAATATGTGGACGTTAAAGGCGGCGGTTCAACTGGTAGAAAAACATGAAGGTAAAATTTATCTCGTTACTGATGAAACTCCTTTTCACCCTGTAAGCCATATTTGGCCAGATCATCCTGCAGACCGAGGAACGATTCAATTTAAAAACACCTTGTGTCCAGTTGAAGATTGCTTAGTCGGTGCGTTTGAAGAAGCAACAGGGCTGTTATTTGTAGGCTCCGATATTCCAGTTAAACGAAACACTGAGGGCTGGATCTTTGTTGTTGTCCACCAACTTTCTGAAGAAGCAAGTTTAATGGAAGTTGGAGACACCATTCAGTTGAATGTGGATCAAGTTTATCAAATGAGCTTGAGCCGAGGTCATAGTGCTGGTCATATCGCTTTCTTAGCACTTAATAAAATATTATCAGCTTCTTACTGGCGCAAAGATGCAGATAGAAAAGACCCACTGGGTAGTTATGATTTTAATAGCTATGCTCAAGTGACGAGCTTTGTAACACCTGATACCTGTATTGACACATACCGTTTAGGTAAAACGCTTAAAAAACGTGGTTTAAATGTGGCTGATATGCTGAGCAATCTTAAAGCCATTGAACCAAGTATTAATCAGTTGATAGATACTTGGTTGGCGGAATCAACGGACGTAACTATGAGGTTAGAAGGTGACACTCTTACTGATTCCCGTTACTGGGAGTGTTTAATTGATGGTGAGACCGTATCAATACCTTGCGGAGGAAGTCATATCAATAGCATTAAGGAACTTCACCAAGTTACAGTTACATTAAATATCTTGGATGAACAACATATTGAAATGCGCACCGATGTAAACTCTGCCTGTTAGCGTTCTTGGTTATTACAAAACTCTGCAAAGTGTGGTTTAAATATAAATAATAAGATTATAATTCTATTTAAAATCAGAATGCAGCACATGTAACTTATGCTTTCGGTGTGTGGTGATATAAATATTCTTTTAAGGGTAGATCGCTGATCAAATTAGATAAAGCGAAAGATCACATAAAGATCTTTCGCTTTAAATTTATTAATGACCTTTTAGTATTTGTTTGCAAAATAGACTATAGATGTATAAATTACGCACGAATCCTATAGGAAGTTGTTGTAAATGGACCAAGAATTTTTATTAGAAGCTCATCGTTCCGTAAACTCCTTACTTAAAAAACTCGCTCTTGGGCTTGATCGACAAGCCCTGAACAAGAAAGTAATTGCGCTAACAGAGGATCTTTTTGGTAAGAGAAAGGCCTCAATTCTACTTTTGGATCCTTCAACACAAAGGCTACATTTAGAATCGGCTCCAAATTTGCCAGATTTTTATAATGAAGCAATTGAAGGAGTAAAAATTGGTGTTGGGATTGGCTCATGCGGTGAAGCTGCGGCATTAAAGAAGCCTGTTATCGTTTCTAATATAAATGAGCACCCTAATTGGTCTCTTTTTCTAGCATTAACTCAGCGTGCAAATCTTCATGCTTGTTGGTCTGTACCTATCATTTCGTCGCATAATCAAGTGTTGGGTACTTTTGCTATTTATAGCGATTTACCATCAAGCCCTGGTGAACTCGAAACTGAGATTCTTGAACTTCTTGCTTCCTTATATTCTGTTGCGCTTGAAAAGTTTGCAATGGAAACTCAACTCAACTTTTATGCTAATCGAGACTCATTAACGCATTGTTATAACCGCAGAGCTTTATTTTCTGAGGCCAAGAAAGTGATGGATGGCGAGTGTTTTTCTGGCAAGGTCATGTCATGTCTTTTTGTGGATATTGATAAGTTTAAATTTATTAATGATAATTTTGGGCATAAATTTGGTGATCAAATCCTAACGACAGTTGCAGATACTTTGTCTTCAGTATCTTCGCCATGTTCAAAAATAGGGCGCTACGGAGGAGATGAATTTGTTATCTTTTCTTGTTTTACTTCTGAAGAAATCGCTCAGAACTATTATTTAGCTCTGAATTCAAAATTGAAGGAAGTGCTACTTATCAATGAAATGCAATTTTCTGTAAGTGTTGGATTAGCTTGTGCGAAAGATGAGGTGAACCTAGATCAATTAATCACTTTAGCTGATAAGAACATGTATAAAGTCAAACAAGCTAAATCAAAGTGGTAGTACATTCTGTCGAGACAGGTGAATACCCAAAGATATGATGAGTGACATAGCTAATGTATTGTCAGAGCGATCTTGTAAGAGCTAATTGAGAGGAAAATGATGCAAGAAAATAGATGCCCAGAATGCCAAGTTGAATTGAATTGGGATGGTCAGTACGTTTGTAATGGTTGCGACTTTCATTTTAAGAAAATTGCTTTTTGTCCTGATTGTGAAGCCGAGCTAGAAAAGTTGCAGGCGTGTGGTTCGGCAAGTTATTTTTGTAACTCTAAGTGTAACGAACTTAAATCAAAGTCTAGAGCTAAATTCATTTTTCAAAAAGTTGATGCTTAATTGGTTATAAATCCCAAAAGCCAAATCTTTGATATTTGCTTCTGGGATGGATATTCGTTTGATATTTATCTGAGCTTCTCTTTAATAAAAGTATCGTAAAGCCCCCAGCTTCTAAAGCGTCTAACTTAATAATTTAGATAAAATTACACCTATTAGTTTATATCGATGACTTTGGATTCTATGATTCCATCTTCCACTTGTGTTTTTATCACTTCACCCACTTCTACATTTTTAATTGATGAAATCGTTGTACCAGATTTCGAATGAGAAATACTGTAGCCACGTTTTAAAGTCGCCAGTGGGCTAACTGTTTCCAGTTTTTCAGCAGCCATCGCTAGCTGGTGGCGTGTGGTTAGTAAACTTCTATCCATTGCGTCTAATAACTTCTGCTCAGATCGTTGTAGATGAAGTTTTTGTTTACCTAAACGTTTTATTGGAGAATGAAGTTGTAGCTGGTGATGTTTGCGTTCAATATCTTGAGAGCGTATTTTGATGAATTTGTTTATGCTTTGACGCAAACGTGTATCAAGATCATCCAACTGCTGGCTTTGTTTTTGTAATTGGTAACTCGGATGGTTTCTTTCTAGTCGGTGTGTAAGCAATTGGGTGTGCTTACCTTGCTTGAGTAGAAAATGGCGAATAGCACTATTTAAACGCGCTTTCTTAGCAGCGAAAGCTTGCTCTTTATTGCTATTATCACGGCTCACTAGCTCTGCGGCAGCAGATGGCGTAGGTGCACGCATATCTGCAACGAAATCCGCAATTGTCACGTCTACTTCATGACCTACAGCACTGATGATAGGAATTTGGCTTGCTGCGATAGTTCTCGCAACAATTTCATTATTGAAGCACCATAAATCTTCTAATGAGCCTCCCCCTCGACCCACAATTAACACATCACATTCATCACGTTCATTTGCTCGACCTATAGCTTGTGCTATTTGAATCGAGGCTTCTTCACCTTGAACCATTGTTGGATAAATGACGACGGGTAATGATGGATCTCTTCGCTTTAAAACATCCAAAATATCGTAAAGTGCAGCGCCTGTTTTAGAGGTAATGATACCGACTCGTTTAGGGTGTTCAGGTAAGTCTTGTTTACTAGATTGAGAGAATAAACCTTCTGCAGCGAGATTCATTTTCAGCTTCTCGAATTCTTGTTGAAGTCGACCATCACCTTCAGGCTGCATGCTTTCAATTATCAGTTGGTAATCACCACGTGGTTCATAAAGAGAAAGGCGAGCTTTCACTAGAACTTGGTTACCATTTTTAGGTTTAAATGAAACATTACGGTTGTTCCCACGGAACATCGCACACTTTACTTGAGCTCGAGAATCTTTAAGCGTTAGGTACCAGTGACCTGAAACCGGAGCTGAGAAATTAGAAATTTCGCCGATCAGCCAGACAATTCCCATTTCATTTTCAAGAAGTAAGCGAACCTCAGAGTTGAGGCGAGACACAGTGAAGATATTTGGATTGGTCATAGAGTGACTATCATTCTTAGAATCTAACCCACAAGACGTGAGTATGGAAGATAGCGGCAATATAATACATAGCAAGGGGTATAATGCAAATTAAAATTATAAAAATGAGTAGCCAAGCGATTTCGTTAGCCGTATAATCCGTCCGCAATATCTAATCCAAATGCAGTTTGATTTTCCTTAATTGACTGCCCTCATTAGGCGAAACGATGAGATTGGATTGTTTCTTTTTACTCCTATTATTGTGAGATATTGCAAATGCTAAGAATTGCCAAAGAAGCGCTGACATTCGACGACGTACTGCTAGTGCCAGCACACTCCACCGTTCTCCCTAATACAGCTGATCTTCGCACTCAGTTGACGAAGAATATTTCCCTAAACATCCCAATGATCTCTGCATCGATGGATACTGTGACAGAAGCTCGCTTAGCGATTGCACTGGCACAAGAAGGCGGAATAGGCTTCATTCATAAGAACATGTCTATAGAACAACAAGCTGAAATGGTTCGCCAGGTTAAAATTTACGAAGCAGGTGTAGTTTCTCACCCTGTTACAGTAAACCCTGACGCGACAATCGCTGATGTTGTAGCTCTTACTGAAAAACACGGTTTTGCCGGTTTCCCTGTTGTTACTGAAACAAACGAACTTGTTGGTATTATTACTGGCCGTGATGTTCGCTTTGTTACTGACCTTTCTAAGAAAGTTGACGTAGTAATGACACCTAAAGCTCGCCTTGCTTCTGTTAAAGAAGGTGCAACTCGTGAAGAAGTTCAAGAGAAAATGCACGAAGCGCGTGTTGAAAAAGTTCTAGTAGTAAATGATGACTTCCAATTAACAGGAATGATCACTGCAAAAGACTTCCATAAAGCAGAACGTAAACCAAACGCTTGTAAAGATGAGCGCGGCAGCCTACGTGTAGGTGCAGCTGTTGGTGCTGGCGCTGGTAACGAAGAGCGCGTTGCTGCTCTTGTTGAAGCTGGTGTAGACGTTCTACTTATCGACTCTTCACACGGTCACTCTGAAGGCGTACTTAACCGTATCCGCGAAACTCGTGCTGCATACCCTGATCTACAAATCATCGGTGGTAACGTAGCAACTGGCGCTGGCGCTCGTGCTCTTATCGAAGCGGGTGTTAGTGCGGTTAAAGTGGGTATCGGCCCGGGTTCAATCTGTACTACTCGTATTGTTACTGGTGTTGGCGTTCCTCAAGTAACAGCAATCGCTGATGCCGCTGAAGTGGCAAACGAATACGGTATTCCAGTAATCGCAGATGGCGGTATCCGCTTCTCTGGCGATATCTGTAAAGCTATCGTTGCTGGCGCATCTTGTGTGATGGTTGGTTCAATGTTCGCGGGTACTGAAGAAGCTCCGGGTGAAGTTATCCTTTATAACGGTCGTTCTTACAAGTCTTACCGTGGTATGGGTTCTCTTGGCGCTATGTCTCAAGGTTCTTCTGACCGTTACTTCCAATCTGATAACGCTGCAGACAAGCTTGTTCCAGAAGGTATTGAAGGTCGTATCGCATACAAAGGTCGTCTAAAAGAGATCGTTCACCAACAGATGGGTGGTTTACGCTCAAGCATGGGTCTAACGGGTTCTGCAACTGTTGAAGACATGCGTACTAAAGCTGAGTTTGTTCGTATCTCTGGTGCGGGCATGAAAGAATCTCACGTACACGATGTTCAAATCACGAAAGAAGCACCTAACTACCGTTTAGGTTAATAATACGTCCAAACGTTTGAATAATGTGCTGATTTAGTCGGCACATTATTTTATCTAAAGCCTGTTTTGTTGAACGTATGATTTTTGCAAAATATTGCCTTATAGATAACTTACGAAAACGTTTGCTTTATTTCTTGAAGAGTTAATCAGAGGTGAGTAAACTCGCCTCCGTTTTATCACATAGCCAATAAGACTGCTTACAATGACTAAAAATATTCATGACCAACGTATTCTAATTCTGGACTTCGGTTCTCAATACACACAGCTAGTAGCTCGTCGTATTCGTGAGATCGGTGTTTACTGTGAACTGTGGAGCTGGGACGTAGAAGAAGCGGATATTCGTGAATTCAACCCAGACGGTATCATCCTATCTGGTGGTCCTGAAAGTGTAACGGAAGAGAATTCTCCACGTGCACCTCAGTACGTATTTGATTCAGGTGTTCCTGTCTTCGGTATCTGCTACGGCATGCAAACTATGGCTGAGCAACTTGGCGGTAAAGTAGCAACATCTACTGAGCGTGAGTTCGGCTACGCTGCTGTACAAGTAACGGGTGAATCTGCACTTTTCGCTGACCTTGAGACAACTCAAGATGTTTGGATGAGCCACGGTGATAAAGTGGTTGAAATCCCTGCTGATTTCACAAAAATCGCAGAGACAGATACTTGCCCATACGCTGCAATGGCAAACGAAGAGAAGAAATACTACGGTGTTCAATTCCACCCAGAAGTAACGCACACTAAAAACGGCCTAAAAATGCTTGAGAACTTCGTTCTTAACGCGTGTGGTTGTGAAGGTCTGTGGACTTCAGCTTCTATCATTGAAGATGCTGTTGCACGTATTAAAGAGCAAGTAGGTGACGACGAAGTTATCCTTGGTCTTTCTGGTGGTGTTGATTCATCAGTAGTAGCAATGCTTGCTCACCGCGCTATCGGCGACAAACTAACATGTGTATTTGTAGATAACGGCCTTCTTCGTTTAAACGAAGGTGAGCAGGTTATGGAGATGTTTGGCAACAAGTTTGGTCTAAACATCATCAAAGTAGATGCGGAAGATCGTTTCCTTGACGCTTTGGAAGGCGAAGCTGAACCAGAAGCGAAACGTAAGATCATTGGTCACGTATTCGTAGATATCTTCGACGAAGAGTCTAAGAAACTGAAGAATGCTAAATGGCTTGCTCAGGGTACTATCTACCCAGACGTAATCGAGTCTGCTGCATCTAAGACTGGTAAAGCACACGTAATTAAGTCTCACCACAACGTTGGTGGCCTTCCTGATGATATGGAAATGGGCCTTGTTGAGCCTCTACGTGAGCTGTTTAAAGATGAAGTACGTAAGATCGGTCTAGAGCTTGGTCTTCCATACAACATGCTTTATCGCCACCCATTCCCGGGTCCAGGTCTAGGTGTTCGTGTTCTTGGTGAAGTTAAGAAAGAATACTGTGATCTACTGCGTCGTGCTGATGCTATCTTCATTGAAGAGCTTCACGCTGCGGACCTTTACCACAAAGTATCTCAAGCATTCACGGTATTCCTACCAGTACGTTCAGTTGGCGTAATGGGCGATGGCCGTAAGTACGATTGGGTTGTATCTCTACGCGCAGTAGAAACTATCGACTTCATGACTGCTCACTGGGCACACTTACCATACGACTTCCTAGGTAAGGTATCTAACCGTATTATCAACGAAGTTAACGGCATTTCACGTGTTGTTTACGATATTTCTGGTAAGCCACCAGCAACTATCGAGTGGGAATAGTCCTCGCGTATTGCGAACAATATCTCTGATAAAGTCTTTATCATTGCAATGATGTCTTAAATATTAGAAGCCTCAAACTTAGTTTGGGGCTTTTTATTTTTTAGACATGGTGTCCAAACTTGATGTCATTTTTACTTAGTACACACGGTTAATTAATAACCTCACTCGCACTTCTTATAGTCTAACAAATCTGGACCTACCTTCTATCTCCAGACCTATCTACTATTTTATCGACTTATTATGGATAGATAGAGAACTAAAAATGTTTAAACCTAAATATTTAGCTACAGTGCTAGGTTGCTTACTGGCGGGCAATAGTTATGCTCAAGTAAATAGCCAATCGTCAATGAATATTCAGCCTGACCCTCAAAACCCCAATGGATACTTGGTTTTAAAGAGTGATCTCCAAGCTGCTGAGCAATCTAAAACCGCTGACCCGATGTATGCAATTTGGTCTCAAGCATTAGAAACACGTCCTAACGCTGTCGTTGAGGCGATTCTTCCTGGCTTGGCAAGCAACCCAGATAACGTAAAACGTGTTGAGCGCGTTTTCCCACAATCTGAGTGGGATTTCTTAACTCAAATGGCCGCCCCTGAATATACTTATACTCGATTCTTGCGTGCTATTGGCAAGTTCCCTGCTTTTTGCGGAGAGTACACCGATGGACGTGATTCTGACGCGATATGTAAGAAATCTATTGTGACGGCATTTGCTCATTTCTCTCAAGAAACGGGCGGACATATAGCAAAAGATAATACTTGGGATAACCCATTAGCATTAGAAGAGTGGCAACAAGCTTTAGTGCATGTACGTGAAATGGGGTGGTCAGAAGGACAAGAAGGCTACACGACTGGTTGTGGTCAGAATGATTGGCAAAATGCTCGCTGGCCATGTGCTGCCGGTCAAGGTTACTTTGGTCGAGGCGCTAAGCAACTGTCTTATCATTTCAACTATGGTGCGTTCTCTGAGGTCATGTACGACGGGGATGCGACTGTGCTGTTGAATAACCCAGGTCTAGTTGCAGATTCTTGGTTAAACCTTGCTTCTGCTATTTGGTTCTTCTTAACACCTCAAGCTCCTAAACCGGCGATGTTGCATGTTATTGACCGTACGTGGACGCCATCTCAGCGTGAGTTAGATGCGGGAATTGGTTATGGCTTCGGTACTACAATCAATGTAATCAATGGTGGTATTGAGTGTGGCGAACAAAATAAAAATAAAGGACAACCAGTTAACCGAATTCGTTACTGGGAAGGTTTAGCTGAACATTACCAAATCCCTATCGAAGCGGATGAAGCGAATACTTGCTGGCAGCAAACGCCTTATGGAAGCTTAAACCTAAATGGTGCGACGGATGTGCTTTACACTAACTGGGACGGCAATTGGAAATACTATGCTGATCGCCCAGAAGGTTACTCGTTCGAGTGTGAACTTGTTGGTTTCCAAACGGCTTATTCAGCATTAGTCCCTGGGGATTACGAAAAGTGTGTGACGAATTTCTATGGTTCTCATGCAAGCTGGCCTGAAGTGAAAGTGGTTGATAAACTAGATCCAACTGACCCTGGTACAGATCCTGGTGGTAATGCATGGGATGCGAATAAGGTCTACAACTCTGGTGATCAAGTTACCTTCAATGGGGCAACTTATGAAGCGAAGTGGTGGAGCCAAGGAAATGAACCAACAGGGGGTGACCCTTGGAAGTTGATTTCTGGTGAGCCTGTTCCACCAGTTGTGACCGACCCTACGCCTGTAGACCCACCGGTTACCGAGCCGCCAGTCACTGAACCGCCGGTTGTTGAACCACCTGTCATTGAGCCACCTGTTGTCGTTGACCCATCAGAATTCATTACGTGGGTGCCAGGTGCTAGCCAGGTGAGCAACGGTGATAAAGTGACTTATAACAGCAAGTGTTTTGTTGCGAAAAATGGTCCAGGAACATGGGAAACCCCAACCCAATCTAATTGGTTCTGGGATGAGATTAGTTGTCAGTAATGATGTCTAATTTTTAAAGTAGAATAGGGAGTGTTTTGTCACTCCCTTTTTTTTATTCGTTAATTGCTTGCCAGTGAGGTGGCGGTGTTAATCCCCATCTTTCTATTTCTTCTTTGCTGTAAATAGCCTTACCCTGTTTACCAATCCGGATTGGTATCTGGTCAGTGTTCTTCCCCGACAGGATTTGATTGAGAATCTTCCCTGTTTCCATTCCTTGGCTTTGCCCAAATAGAACAACTCCTCCTAGAGCTTTACCTTTTCCAATGGAAAAATCCCAAAACCCGAATAAAGGCACAGGTGTATGTTGATGCGTCCATGCCATTAGCTCGTCTGCGTTAACATGGTGTCCTTTCTTATCAATTAAGGTGTGATATAACCCCATCACAATCGCAGAGTAGCCTTTTTCTTTGCTTTCACTGACGAGGTGTCTCCAACTACTTAAGGTTGTCACGTTTTCGATATCGACAGTGACAGATAACGAGTTTCTAATCGATTGATACTGCTTTGAAATATATTTTTCTGCAATTTTTGAAGTTGTACCTGAGTCGAATAAGACCAATATTTTCGAGTTCTTATTGTTAATTACATCGCCAATCTCATTGATGCTTTTTATCAATAATGGCTGTTCTAATATCCCTGTTATTTGCGCTTGCCCTTGATAACGAGCAAGGAGTTTTCTCGGGTTAGAATTGATACCCAAAAAGACGATGCTAATAGGCTCGTTATAAAGCTTTGGTAACATAAACTTCAGTGCGTTATCGTCGCCCAATACCACGACATCAGGCTTGAGTTCTTGATAGTGTAAAAAGGCTTTGTGGGCCATTTCTGAAAATTGGTGTTGTGGTAAACGCTTGGTGTCCATTTGGAAGGTCGTTACAGAATGCTCTTCATCTAATGTGTTCCGTATACCTTTTACGTAGTCTTTATCCCATGGATATTCAGAGTGATAACTTTCAATGATCAGCACATCTTCAGCGGAAACTGAAGGTGCAAGTAAAGTAAATAGAAACACCAAGAACAACTTCATCCCTGCTCTCCTTCAATAATCCATCTATTTAGTATAGCTAAGCTATTCGCTTCTATACTGAAAAGTATGCCACCAAGTGGGCATTGGAGTGCAAGGTTATGAGTCGTACTAAAAAATTTGAAGATAGTGATAGCAACCCCATTTATAGCCGTATAGGTCGCCGCATAATTCTGATTATGGTGCTTCTCAGTGGCATAGTGACGTTACTTGGTACTACTATTCAGCTGTATTGGGATTACAACCGAGAATTTAACGGTGTTGAACAAAGACAGCAGGAAATTAAATCTGTTCACGCTGAGTTACTCGCAGCCTCCTTGTGGAGTTATGATTTAGTTCTGCTTCAGCAAAAATTAGAAGGGCTAGTCAACCTCCCTAAGGTTAATTATTTGGAAATTCGTTCTGGCAGTTATACCTTTACTGCGGGAAAGAAAGTTACTAAGTACCCGATTCATGCTGAGTTTGTATTGCAATACCAGCCTCAGGTTGATGCTCCAATAGAAGCTCTTGGCAGTTTGTATATGGAATCCAATGGAGATGAAATCTACAGTTATTTACTTCGCCAGTTCTTGGTTACTTTAGTGATTAACGCTATCAAAACGACAATTGTTTGTTACCTGATCCTCATGGTTTTCCATAAAAATGTAAATCGACGTATTTTTGCTGTGGCAACCTATCTACGTAAGTTCAATCCAAGGCACCCAAGTGACCCATTAAAGCTGGCTTATCATCCATGGGTAATGGAACAGGATGATGAGTTGAATTGGTTGGCTGACGAAACCAATAAAATTACGGGTAATATTCGAACCCTTTACAACAATATTCGATTCGAACAAGAACGATTTGTCGATTTTGCCAATGTGTCTTCAGATTGGCTTTGGGAGACTGATGAAATTGGCAGGTTAGTGTTTGTATCTGAAGCTATGCAGAAAGCTCTGAATATTGATATTCATCAGCATCCTTTTATTAATGATGTCGATGGAATACATGATGCCTACAGCTTGATCTACCACCTAAGTAAGCAAGAAGACTTTTCAATGTGCGAAGTGAATCTAGAAATTGATGGGCAGCATTTTTATATGATCTTTCAAGGGATGAGCGTTCTTAAAAATAATAAATTCAAAGGGTACCGAGGCAGTTCTATTGATGTAACAGCGTTAAAAGATGCACAGTTTAGGCTTGAAGATTTAAATCAAAACCTAGAAATTAAAGTGGCAGAACGTACGTGTGACCTTGAGCGAAGTATGCAGTGTTTAGAAGAGACCCAAGAACAACTTGTTGAGTCAGAAAAGCTGGCGGCATTAGGCGGATTAGTTGCAGGTGTCGCTCATGAAGTTAATACACCGCTTGGTATTGCTGTCACGGCTTCTTCTCTGATTAAAGAGTCGTGTAATGAATTGAACAATGCGTTTACTTCACAAACATTAACGAGCCTGCAATTTGAACAAATCATGCAGCAGATGAACCAAGCAAGCGTTTTACTAGAAGATAATTTAAATCGTGGCGCTAAATTGATCAGAGATTTCAAGCAAACTGCAGTGGACCAAGTATCAGAAAGTCGCAGTCAATTTAACGTAAAACAAAGCTTAGATGCGCTTATTGCCAGTATTCATCCTGAAACGAGAAAAGTACCAGTAACTCCATGCTTAGACGGCGACCCCAGTATCACAATGAACAGTTTACCTGGCGTATTAACGCAAGTGGTATCTAACCTCATTTTGAACAGCGTGAATCATGCTTTCTATGAGAAACAAGATGCGGAGATAACACTGAACTTTCATGTCGAGGGTGATTTCATTATTTTTATTTATAGAGATAACGGCTGTGGCGTAGACAGAACCTTACATCAGAAAATTTTTGAACCCTTTTTCACAAGTAAAAGAGGGCAAGGTGGTTCTGGGCTTGGTTTGAACTTGGTTTTTAATTTGATTCATCAGAAACTTGCTGGGCAACTCAGCTTTGAATCTGAATTAGGGAGTGGAGTGACTTTTACTTTTTCATTACCTAGAAACTTACCGATGAACGATGAGAAACAAATGAGCCCTAAACCATGAATTATGAACATCGATGATGGATGCTGAAAGTCTAATCAGGGTGTGACTCTCTAATCTCAATAAATTCATTCCAATGTTCAACAAGTAGATCTACAAGTTTAGGTTCAAAGTGCTTACCTCTTTGAGCGAGGACTTCATTTTTAATGTCATCATCTGACCATGCTTTTTTATAACTGCGAATTGACCCTAGCGCATCAAATACATCTGCTAACGCAGTAATTCGACCACTAATAGGAATATCAAATTGGCTTAGTTGGGCAGGGTAGCCATTACCGTCCCATTTTTCATGGTGGTTTTGAGCGATCTCTTTAGCGACAGAAATGAGTTTTCGTTTTGATTTACTAAGAATGTCGACACCATATTCAACATGCTTTTGCATGGTTGCCCATTCCTCAGCATCTAGTTTTCCTGGTTTATGCAAAATGCTATCAGGTATGGCGACCTTTCCCACATCATGCAAAGGCGAGGCATGCTTTATCATCTGAACTTCTTGTGGAGGCAATCCATAAAGCTGTGCTAGCTTTTCACTAAAAAGTGAAACTCTTTGTACATGAGCACCAGTTTCTTTGCTTCTTGCCTCTACCGCATTTGCTAAGTTATAGACCAACTCCTTAGATGTTTCGCGTAGGTCGACAAGTAGGTTTAGGTTTTCAAAAGTTAGCCCAATATTGTGCATATAGATTTCGAGTAATTGCTTATCTAATTCACTCAGTTTATGGGATATATTGATATAGAGAAGGCTGTCTACTCCGGATTCATCAGTCATATGAAAAACATAGGCATCATCATAGCTTTGGCTACTTTGTTGGGTAAGCGCAAACTGACAACGGGCTGAGACAACCTCGGGTAATACTTCAAAGAGACATTCAGAGTAAGAATCTACATAATCCCCCGTCGCGGCTAATGTTAACGCTCGTGACTCTTCACCATCAGGTCGAGGTTTGACTAAGCAATAAAAGGCAGAGGCGTCTAATTGAATCAACGATGTTAATTGGCTCAAAACAGAAGAGGCATAATCTTTTAAAGTAGTTGTATTTTGGACGTTTGCTGAAGCTTGAATCACCTTGCTCAGCCCTTCTTTTTGGACTTCAATGGTGGTCAGATCTCGGTAGGCACGAAGCATTGAATAGAGGAGAGTCTTGAGTTTCTGTGTCGTCAACTCGGTTTTTTCTTTGTAGTCATCAATTTCATACTCTTGAATAACAAAATCTTCAGGCGCTTGCCCGGCTTGTCCCGTTCTAAGGACTAAACGAATTTTAGTATTTCTCAGCTCTTCCCTTATGTATTTGACCACATCTAACCCTGCATGATCATGCTCCATCACCACGTCTACTAACGCAAGAGCAATGTCTTTATGTTGAGCCAAAATGCTTTTGGCTTCAGCCGCAGAGTAAGCAGAGATAAGGTCTAAACCTTTCCCTTGGAATGTAAAGTTAGCTAGTACCAACTTAGTCACTTGGTGCATCTGCTCATCGTCATCGATTAACAATACTTTCCACTGTGCCACATCTAAAGGAGGTGGCACGGGTGTACTGGGAGATGAAGAGAGTTCCCTGTGATCGGTAAACAAATCCATATGCAATCTCGATTCAACATTAATAGCCCCTTTTATAGGTTTAGCATAGTTCAATGCTTCACGTATGGATTGGCACTGTGAAATCCCATCAAAGGATGTAAATACGAAAAATTTAAAATGCGTTATCACAGAATGTTATAAGAATGAATATTATCTAGTTCACATTTGTATATGTGATCATTTGTACAACCTTAGTTTTCGATAACTTAATTTTTGTTACTGAAGTTTATAGATTAAAATTTTCTTACAATTTGTATCGTTTTTTTTGATAATAAACACTTTAGTAAGGTAAATCTGCAATGTCGACCAAACTAGCTAACCCTGCGCCACTTGGCCTAATGGGGTTCGGTATGACCACTATTCTTCTTAATATCCACAATGCTGGGTTTTTCCCAATTGATTCAATGATTCTTGCGATGGGTATTTTCTACGGTGGTATTAGCCAGGTGCTTGTTGGCATGATGTGCTTTAAGCGTGGTGATACGTTTGGTACAACCGCATTTACTTCTTACGGTCTATTCTGGTTAACATTGGTTGGGCTTATTGTTATGCCTTACATGGGTTTACCAGCAAGCCCAGCAAGCTTTATGGGTTGGTACTTACTATTGTGGGGTATCTTCACTGGCTTTATGTTCATTGGTTCACTTTGTTACCCAGTGGCAAAGCAAGTGGTATTTGGTTCACTGACGATTCTATTCTTCTTGCTTGCTGCTCGTGATTTTACTGGCAGCGAATTAATCGGCACTATCGCGGGGTTTGAAGGTATCTTCTGTGGTGCATCTGCAATCTACTTTGCAATGGCTCAAGTAATCAATAATGAGTACGGTCGTACGGTGTTACCTGTTGGAGAAAAGAAACCAGCAGAACAATTAATGACTCAAGAGATTGCTGCTTAATAGCAATTTGCTTAACTGAAAGTCATGCTAGTGCTGCTTTAAAGCCTGGGTGACTTTGATACAAAAGAAAAGGGTTAGCATTTGCTAACCCTTTTTCATATCCACTGCTTATTTTAAATAAGTCATTTTATGTTTTTAAGTGCTTTCAAACTCACCATTATGTTGATGGTTGTTCTACAGCATCAGCTTGCTTAACTTCAGATTTTGGATCTATACCTGTTTTGCGTTTGTATTTTTCTTCCCAGTAAGTAGCACCTTTGATGCCAAGTTTTACTGGGTTAAAAGTAAACTCAGTCACGCCAGCTCGTTGCTGTTCTTCGTAATCATGTAAAGCTTTAATTGCAGGCTTCGCCATGAAGAAGATGATAAGAATACCAACAATGTTCAACCAAGCCATCAAGCCAACACCTACATCACCCATAGCCCAAGCAAGGTTTGCTGCTTTTACTGTACCGTAGAAAACAGCAGTGATAAGTACAAGCTTAAGTGCGAACATCATTCCAGGGATCTTAACGGTGCGTCTTAGGTACGCAATGTTAGTTTCTGCGATGTAGTAGTAAGCAAGAATGGTTGTAAATGCGAAGAAGAATAGAGCAAATGCGATGAACGGTTTGCCGATTCCTGGTAGCGCACTTTCGATCGCCATTTGAGTAAATACAGGGCCATTAGCACCGATATTTGCGGCTAAGTTCTGAACAAGGAAAACACCTTCAGCACCACCATGTACGTTATAAGCACCAGTGATGATGATCATGAATGCAGTCGCTGAACAAACAAGTAGCGTATCAATGTAGATAGAGAATGCTTGTACTAAACCTTGTTGAGCTGGGTGATCAACACTTGCAGCTGCAGCTGCGTGAGGACCAGTACCTTGACCAGCTTCGTTTGAGTAGACACCACGTTTCACACCCCAACCAATTGCAGCACCAAAGCCTGCCATAGGAGTGAATGCGTCGCCAATGATCATAGAGAAAACAACAGGTACTTGACCGATGTTCAATAGGATAATAACGAAGGCAACAATGATGTAAGCCAGCGCCATAAATGGAACAACGATTTGAGTAAAGTTTGCAATACGCTTAACACCACCAAAGATGATGAATGCTAGGATGACGGCGATGATTGTACCGGTTAAAATTTTGGCAAAACTAAAGGTACCGATAGCTGTTTCAATCATGTCACCAGAACCGAATGCGGCTTCTACTGCATTACCAATACTGTTCGATTGAACGCCCGGAAGTAAAATACCACAAGCGAAAATTGTCGAGATAGCAAAGATCCAAGCATACCATTTCTGACCCATTGCTTTTTCAATATAGTAAGCTGGACCACCACGGAATTGACCTTCATCTTCTTCTTTATAGATTTGAGCCAGTGTTGATTCTGCATATGCAGTTGCTGCACCGAAGAAAGCAACGACCCACATCCAAAATACTGCACCAGGACCACCAAAGCCAATCGCGGCAGCAACACCAGCAATGTTACCAGTACCAACACGACCAGATAGCGATACTGCTAATGCTTGGAAAGAAGAGATTCCTTTTTCAGAACTTTTACCATTAAGAAGCAAGCGCCACATTTCAAAGAAGTGACGAATTTGTACGAATCGAGTCATTATGGAGTAGAACAAACCTGCGCCTAAGCACAAGTAAATCAGCACTGGGCTCCATATAATTCCATTCAAAAAATCAACGAGTGACTGCATGAGTATTTTCCCTGTTATTAACTATTATGTTTATTTTTCGTTCGATATATTAATCTTTTTGTAACTTATTTGTTAATTTATTTATCTGCTTTTATCTTAATGCGTGATGCCAAGCACGAAATGCTAATTAAGTGTTAAAATTTAGTATTGGCATACCGATGCCCTTAATATCTGCATATATATGCGTCCATTCTGCAAAATGTCAGGATTAACGTCGGTTTTAAGTTTTTTGATATGCAACGAATTTAATTCTAAATGATGTTCACTATGTAACCTGTTGTGCTGGTGGTTTTATAAGCTCTAAAGGTACCTAGAAACAGAAAGATCTGAGTAATCAATATCAGGTTTGCGTTTTGACACTATGTCTGCGAGCAACTTTCCAGAGCCACAAGCCATAGTCCAACCTAATGTGCCGTGACCTGTATTCGTGAATAAGTTTTCTATCGGTGTTGCGCCGATGATAGGGGTCCCATCAGGTGTCATAGGTCTTAGCCCTGTCCAAAACTCCGCTTGCTGTAAATCCCCCGCATTTGGGAATAAATCTTGGATAACAAGTTCTATTGTTTTTCTTCTTTTTTCAGGAAGTTCTAAATTAAAACCGCTCAATTCAGCGGTACCAGCAACCCTTAACCTGTCATCAAAACGAGTGAGGGCAACTTTATACGTTTCATCCATCACGGTTGAGCGTGGTGCTTGTTCACTATTTTTGATGGGTAAGGTTAGCGAGTAGCCTTTTACTGGGTAGGTCGGAAGTGTGATACCTAAAGGGGCAAGAAGCTGCGCGGAATAGCTTCCACATGCCACCACATAACTGTCTGCGGTTAGCTCTCCTTTATCGGTGAGCACAGATGTAATGCGATTATTGTGGGTAGTTAGACTTTTGATTTGTGTATTGAACATAAAGTTCACACCTAATGAAGACGCTAACTTTTTCAGTTGCTGACAAAATAAAAAGCAGTCGCCAGTTTCATCTTCCGGCAGATGCAGCCCTCCTAGTATTTTATCTTTAACGCCTTTCAGAGCTGGTTCTTTATCAATACAGCCAGTTTGGTCTAAGAGCTCAAAAGCAGTATTCGCTTGCTTAAGAAGCTTCATGTCTTTTTGAACGGCATGTAATTGTTTGGCTGTTCTGAATACTTGAAGCGTTCCTAAGCGACGGCCCTGATATTCAATATTCGTTTGAGCGTTAAGGTCGTTTAAACATTGCTTGCTGTAGTTAGCAACACGCAGCATACGAGCTTTATTTTGGTCGTAACGCTGTGTGGTACAGTTGCTTACCATTTTTGAAGCCCACTTGATGGTCGCGAAAGAGAGTGGGGGCGTGATCTTTAAAGGAGCATGTTGTTGCGTGAGCCACTTTACCGCTTTTAGGGGGACTCCTGGAGCTGCCCAAGGTGACGAATACCCATAGGAAATTTGCCCTGCGTTAGCAAAGCTGGTTTCATTTGCTGCGACATCTTGCCTGTCAATAACTGTGACTTGGTGCCCTTGCTGAGCAAGATACCATGCACTTGTTAAACCAATCACGCCACTGCCTAACACAATAATTTTCATATTATCCCCTAAATTCTGTAGAGATAGAGTGTCTTGTTTACAAATTGCTAACAATCGATATAAATTAACAGCAGGTTATAGTTTTACTAAAGGCTGAGTGTGAAGTATTTGAAAAGTAATATGGCGGTGTCTCTGATGACATTCATAGAAGTTGGTCAGCACTCTAGCCTGACTAGTGCTGCTAAATCTATGTGTTTAACAACAGGAGCAATAAGCCAGCAGCTATTGCAGTTAGAGCAAAAGCTTGGGCTGACGCTAGTGGAAAGGCATTCTAGAGGAATACGCTTAACGGAAGTTGGTTCCCGTTTGCATCAAGTCGCTAAATCGAGCCTTGAGGATATAGATGCAGTATTAGCTCAGCTCGATTTTACAAGTCAGCAGAGTACAGAGATTCGCTTAAAACTCACTCCTTCTTTTGCGTTTAAATGGTTGGTCCCAAGACTTGAGGCTTTTCACAGGCTTTACCCTGATATCCAAGTTCAAACCTTTGCCGAAGGTGCCATTGTTGATAAATCAGGGGGAGACTTTGATATTGCGATTGATTATGGCGAATTACCTTATTTGGACTCACATGCAAGTTTGTTATTTGAAGAGTATTTAGTGCCAGTCGCCAGCCCACATTATTTGAAAACTCTATTAGCTAAAGGCTCGACTGAAAATTCTGCAGGGATTGTTGTCGACATTGATTGGACGAATGTCACCTTGTTGCACGATGCCCAACCTTGGCTAGGTTCTAACAGGGATCAAGAGTGGTCTTATTGGGCAAATAAAATGAATTTAGAGTTCGATACAAATCGAGGTCATTTTTTTAATCGAACAGATATGGCAATGGCAGCTGCGGAAGCTAGTGTAGGGGTTGCGCTTGCCAGAAAAGCATTGATTAAAGATGAGTTAGAGACTGGACGCTTAGTGGCATTATCGGTAGAGATTAAAGCAGACGCTGGATATTTTGCGTTAACCCATTCCTCTAGCAGAGCCGTTCAATCATTTTTGGAATGGTTATCGCAGCAAATTGAATATTAGTAATCGGTTTTTAAATCATATTTTTTTGCTCTGCCATACAACCTTGCTAGATAACTTCTACAATTATCAATAACTGTAAGGAGGAGCCATGGAAGAAGAAAAAATAACATGTGGTTACGTAAATCCCGACGGTTGGCATTGTGAAGAAGAATGTGGAGATTCAGGGCTCTGTTACTGGCATGATCCTAAAGTCGACAAAAGTAATGATGACGTAAAAGAAAAAATAGAACGATGGGCCATAGCTGGCAAACCACTTGATGGATTCCAATTAGCTAAAACGAACTTGCGTGATATCGACTTGGTTAATCGTGGGTGCAAGAAAGGTTATTCTTGCCGAAATGTTGATTTTTACAGAGCCGATTTAAGAGACGCGCATTTCTTTGGGCTTGATCTACGTGGCTCTTCACTGATGAAAGCAAAAATGGTGAATGCTAATTTACACTGCGCTCACTTGGACAATTGTAACTTACTTGGCTCTGATTTAGGGCGAGCGAGATTGGATAACATCAATTGGGGAAATTCATTAAAACAAGAGACTGAAGCTAAGAAATCAGAAAAACGCAAAGAGAGAAGTAAAGCCAGATCGTTGTATCAAGAAGCAGAAGAGGTATGTAGAAATATACGTAAGCAATGTGAAAAACAAGGGTTGTTCGAGACAGCGGGGATGTTTTTCACTAAAGAAATGCGATTTCGTCGTTACCAGTTACCTCGGTATAGTTTTCATCGTTTTATTTCTAAGCTGGTGGATTATTTTTGTGGCTATGGCGAGTCCCCATTGCGTGTTGTCCTTTTTTCTATCGTTCTTATTATTACTTGTGCAGTTGCGTATTTTTTCCTAGATACGACCATTACTTCCAATTCAGACACCAGTGCACCTTACTTTCTTCTTTTAGAGTTTTTTAATGCTCTTTATTTTAGCGTTGTGACGTTTACAACCCTTGGGTATGGAGATATATCGCCTGTTGGGATTGCTCGGTTTATTGCTGCAGTTGAAGCCTTTATGGGGAGTTTTATCATGGCATTGTTTGTTGTTGTATTTGTAAAGAAAATGACTCGATGAAAAATATATTACTTATTTATTAAGCCGGTTTTGTAGCTGAAGCTAATATGTAACAAATTTGTATGGCAATTGTCCATTTGGTCTTTTGTTATAGATACTTACATTATATTTGTCTTGTGTTTTAACCATGTACTGGGAGAATGTAAACTCGTACATTGGGTTATGGTTGAGGCATAAGTGAAATCATCAGGAAGTCAAAATCATAGCAAGAAAAAAACAAGTAATAAGAAAAAAAAGAAGAGCCTCGTTAGAGCTTGGGTTGAAGTTATGCTTTGGCTAATGCCAGTGACGGTTGGTGTCCTAACTGCCTATGCATTAAGTAAGTAAGAAAGACACTCTTCAAGCTTTAATACATTTATGAGCTGCTTAATCACATCCCCTCACACCATCCATAAACACTTTGTTTATATCATTCCTTTTACTTCGGACTCGGCCTCCACAGTATTGCATTTTTTGTGTTTGATTTTAGCTACACCTCAACTCTCATTTTTGGTGTAATTCACTGCTAGCAAGTCATTCAAATTAGATGAACAGGTCCATCTTTTGTTTTCCTGAATAAACATCATCCTAACTTACCTTCAAACTGCTCATACGATTTGTTTTGTGAGTAAACACTTTGAAACTAAAAAAACTATTGTTGATTATGAGTTGGTTTTTAAGCTTTTATGCATTGAGTGATAAATCTTGGGAAGAGCAGGTTGTTTACAGTGTAGGTGACCGTGTGGCTCATAATGGGGAAGCTTTTGTCGCGACACACTGGAATAAAGGTAACGAGCCTTATATTGGCAAGAGCCATTGGGAAGGTTGGGTACATGTAAATTCACCTATCCCACAGTTTGAAGTAGATAAAAATTATCATAGCGGGCTGGTGGTTTATGTAAACGGAGATTTATACCTATCTAAATGGGGCAACAAAGGAGAACACCCTGAAACGTCATGGTATTGGAGAAGGCTGGCTACTGATGGTGTCCTAGATAGAAGTACTAATGCGTCGGATGAATCATCTGACCCTAAATCTGCAGAAGTCATCTTAGGTACGGATCTAAACAGAAATAATATTAAAGACAGCTTTGAACTAGGTGTGCTAGATACATATCAAAATGAAGAACTTCGGAGAATGGCACTGAATATGTCATTTATTTATCGTGCTTTACATGAGTTAGAGCTTGATGAGTCGATTAACTTATTGGAAGAAGAGTCATACGAGCTGTTTAATTCTCTTTTTGCATGGGAAAACTGCATGGTAGAGATCAGAAAGCTTCATGATTTAAAGGACCCAATGTCTTTATATCTAGATTCTATCTATGCCTCTTTGCTATATCGATTCGGTCAAAATGAAGCTTACCGAGATTTAAATGGCGAATTCAATTTCTCAGAGGAAGTGCTTACTAGAAGTAATTGCAGCTATTATGAATTTTGATTTGATATACAAAAAAGCCCAACTCTTGCGAGTTGGGCTTTTCCAAACGTTTGGTGGGCTGGCGTCATCTGAACGTTATCACTAGTGATTTGATCTTAAAGGAAAAATTATACTTGTTCTTTCTCTTTGGGTAACTTATTGGGTACTAAAAGAAAAGCTGGGGAAAATTTGAAAAATGTGATCAATACTAAACTAATTCATTTAAAACAATGTGCCTTGTATTAGCTTATTTTCAGGTATTAAGAGGTGAGGGTCAATACCATCTGTCCCACCGATAAGAAAAGGACTTTTACTATCATGCTTTTGTTTATTTTTCTGAACGGTGTTGTCACTGAAAGTAGCATAACAATATGAACACCCATGTAGACAGGTATTGTAAGTACCAATATCAATGCTTTTTATACATCCACATGCTTCCCTTTGCCCAGCATCCTTTCGAGAATCAAGCGCGATACCAAACACATCTTTGATTAGTCGATCATCAATACACTTGCCGTGTTGAACACCAGCTTCTGATATGTCTATATCTTCTGCACAACTTTCAATTTCCATATCTAAAGAACTCGCCACCTTATGCATATAGTGAACAAGATCTAATAACATGTCAGGACTCTGAGTGATATCTACATAATTAAGTGACTCAATTTTAATGAGGTTTCTATCAGTTTTACTATATAAGTCAGCAAAGCTGATAACAACTTTGTTCGTTTTTCCTGAAAGTAAATTAGCTATTTTATGAAAAATCCTTTTGTGCTCATTAATATCAATAAGGTTACATAAAAGAATCGGATCGTATCTCCATATAACCTTCTCTGAACCAATCAAATTGCTTAACTCACTAAAGGTCTCAATTGCTTTGTGTGGTCTAGGTACATTGCTCTCTAAAATTTTAGGGTAGCCTGTTATCGTATATTGGAAATAGTACTGATATCCCATTTGATCCAGTTCGCTCAAATGATGCATTAGCATCTTAGGGTTTCTTGTCCAAAAAACCATAAGATCAACGTCATCAGGACTTAAAGACACTCTCTTAATCTGATGTGCATTAAAAGGGTTTCTGGTTAACAAGAAACCCTCTCTGACTCGATTCATAAACCAAGGCGTATAAAATGCTGGGATATCAGTCCTTCTGCTAGCACTAATAATCAATTGTATTTCCTGTATTCGAATATAACAGTTTTGTTAGTATGAGATATGCTATCCACTATAAGGTTATGATTTAAAGGGTAAATGATGTTAGTTGACTCTATCTCAATCCAATCTGGTCTTGTATATGTCGCCCCTTGCTGTTCTAATCCTTCAAAGTAGTATTGTCTCTTATATGGCATTCCAGTAATACCTCTATCGAACACGTCTCTACCAAAATTTTGAAGATTAATATCTACAAACACAACGATTGCCCCATTTTCTAGGTCACGATTTATTGCTGTATTAAGGTTTGTTAAGAAACGCTGACCAATACCGCTTCTATGCATTGTAGAGAAACTCTTGCATACAAATATGATGTTGGCTCCTCGTAAGCTAAAGTCCTGAGTTAAATCATGATGGATGAAAGTACAATTCGGGGTAATTGGCCTAGCAAAATTCCATGAAGTGCTGATATCTAATCCCGTATAGCTTATGTCAATGTTTAACTGATTTTCTGCGTTATATTTCTGAAGAGCAAAGTAGTCAGGAGCAAAACCACATCCTAATGAGGTAACATTAACAACTGTACCAGCAAAATCATCAAGCACTCTAGATTTAGTCAAATAGTGGTATATCTCACTGACATAACTGGGACCATATTTGATGACGTAAGTGTTCATTTTTTTCTGACAGTTATACGTATCAAGTCGCCTAAAGTAGTCTTCCCAAAGGGAATCTTCACAGTTACATGGAGTACGATCATTACAGCAAGTTAGTTGCGCGACATTACCACTGCATCTTCTCAAAACGTCTACCAACATCAGTGTTTCCTTTGATTCAACTTTGAATCTATTTGATTATAATTATTGAAAACAATGGCTAAAAATAGCCATATGTGCACTGATTTATATGATATATCGTAACTGTCGTTTTCCATAGATGGGTTGGAACTAACTAATTAAATAATATAACTTTTTGTTATTAAAGGTCGCTGTTAGCAACAGTTAGTATTGAGATACTAGCGAACTAACCAAACTGCCCATGCTTAGAGAAGCAAATTCATTTTTGCTCGCTCAAGAAAGCAAGACTCCGCAAAGTGCGCTTGGCTTACTCAGCTGAGTTGAGTTAGTTCTTTCCCAAAAGTGCTTTTATTTTTAGTTCACTCCATTCCTCAGAATTCAACTCGGGAATAGGAAGGTATTCCTTTATTGAGGTTGTAAAAGTCGGAACTGGATAGTTACTTTGAATCAGAAAGTTAACTACCTTTTGGTATCTATTACTTCGGTTTCTCTCTCTCTTTAACCTGTACCGGATAATGTTTTTCACTTTTAAGCGATACAATTTTTCTTCAGAGTCAGGTTTGGACACTTTTAATAGGTTATGTTCTGAAGTGGTGACTGCCACGCAGTAGCCTACGATAGCTGAAAGATCTTCGAGTCCAAGCTCTTTTCCCTCCGGAATCTCAAATCCCAAAACGTCAGTAGCGATTGCATGTAATCGAGATAGATCTTTAGAAGTAAGGTGTAGACGTTTAGGAATCAATCCGGATTTTTTACGTCTCTTAGCCATCCTAGCCTGTCTAATTGCATCTGAGGATCTTGTTGATTCCTTAGCTTCTTCTTCAGTCTGATTTTTGTTTGTCATAGCAGATACGCTTTTAGAGAGTAAAAGAAGTATCTAGTATGCCTATGAGTTCAAGTATTACCAATGTGAGTCTCACGTTTTAATGTGAGACTCACAAATTCATTGTTTTTAAGTTCTTATAAAACAGCTGGTTGCATTTTTTTTTGCAAAAAAGGATATTTTTTTGCGCATATTAAATATTGGAAGTTAAAAAAACTAATTCCGCCTCTGGGTTAATAACTGAGGAAGTCCAATGTGCGGAAACGAACTTACATATTTGAATAAAAAACTTGTAGCAAAGAAGGTAGGTGTATCGGAGTCATCAATAGAAAGGTGGGCAAAAGCAGGAAAGTTCCCTCCGCCTCGAGAGTTTGGAGAGGTTCGTGTTGCATGGCTATCAAGTGAGGTTGATGAGTGGATGTTAAGTAGACCTGTTGCTCCTAGCTACACTGTTTCAGAACAGGATCGTTTACTCAATGGAGTGCTCAACGATGACCAATAAAAAATACTCCAAATACGAAAAGTTAGTTGCCGGAGTGATAGAAACTTACTTAGAAGCTTGCGATGAAGATGAGCTTAGAATCAAGTTTCTAGAGAGTCAGGGTAAAGGGAAGCACTATGAGTTAGAAGAGAAGTTAACGAACTGCGCTGATGAGGATCCTTGTAGTAGCCTTGCTTGTAAGAAGTGCAATCGCGATTTCAGAATTGAACATGTAGCTAAGTTGGTTAGGTTGTATAGACGATATCACCTGAAAGCCAAAGTCATAAACTGGAAGAGAGCGCTGAATGGTAAAAACCGTCAAGCAGTCCGTCCTTGGTACGTGCTAACTATTATTGACTATAATCGTGCGTTTACTGCTTATGATTTTCCTTCTCAAACAGATTTGGAAAACACCAAAAAGCGGTTGTACTCGATGCTCAATCGGTCTGGTTTTGAGGGAGCAATTGTAGGTGCATTTGAAATTGATTTTCATCGTAAGGAAGAACTCTGGTTACCTCATTTTCATTTAATTGTATTTCCTCATTCAGGGAACGATGATTGTATTGAAACTCTTAGGAATAAGTTGAAGAAATCTCAAACATGTCATATCAAAGACGGACGGATACCAAGACCACTAATGGTTCAAGAAGTTTGCGATCCAATTGAGCAGTTCAGCTATATTTATAAATTACTGTATGCAGAAGTTATCGACCGAAAGTCATTTAAGAGTGGCGGGTATGAAACTAAAAAACAAAGACTGGAGAAGTTACTTTTTTGTGAGCATCTTTGTTGGTTGGATAGTCTGAGACTGAGAAAGAAGATGTTGTTTAACTACAGAGCAAAAGGAAAGGTATAAAGAGAATCGATTTGGAATACAGTTATAGCTATATACGCCATTGTGGGAGGTTGTTAAGGGTATAACTGGCTGAAATTGATACTGTACCATAGAACACTAAACAATGGCTTTTCGGTAGCCGAGAAGCCCAGTTGGTACAGACGCTCGGCGTTGTTGACTAAATCGATGCAACCTTTCCGTTAACCAGCGCTCTGATTCTTTGAGTACTCATTTAAAGTAAGCTCGATTGCAACTAGTGTAACTGGAATCAATTGAGTATCATGTGTTTCAATTAGTTACGAACGGTATGATGACCAATGGGTGAGTATTCAAAAAGGGTAGGTGAAGTCGGTGAGAAGATAGTCGCAGACTTTTTAAGGTTGTTCGGCTGGAAAAATATGTGCAGCAACAATCAGTTGAATTGTATCGTTGGGGAACACGGTTGCAACACACATGGAATTGATGCTCTTTTTGCTTACAAATCCCTCCTTCAACAGCAGACATTAACTAGTGTTATTGTGTCAGCCAAGTACTCAGGTAATGCATATGAGAAGGTTCCTTCGATGTTTAAGGCTCATTTTAATGATGTAGCTAAAACAGTAGAGTGTTACTCACGCTCTGACATCAAGAGGAACTTGGCAAACGGGATCAAAGGTACTTCTAAGAAAGAAGATATTGGAGTGCTGTTCTATCTAAACAACGTAGAAGATCCTGAAGCAGACAATATCAAATCAAAGATTCTAAAGAGTCGGATTTCACCAGATATCACATTTAATACGATCCATTTGATTGATAATGCTAGAGCGTCATTTCTATATTCTGCGTTGGGGTTTATAAAAAACAAGTACAAGCATGAAAAGCCAAGTTTTTTCTGTAACATTACAACACTAAATGTTAATTCCAACACGAGGCATACACCTGTAATGCCTGTTGAGTATATTACTTCACCTATCATTCCTATGTCAGTTCCACACCAAGATGGTAAGAAGCTCATCATACTTTGCGACTTTGATTTTAGTAAAGATGCTTTGATTTTGGTCTTCAGGCTAGCTAAAAAGCTTTGTGCTGACTTTAGCAACCATTACGAAATCTACTTCAATACATACAACACATTAGATCATTCACCTATCGTTGACGAGGTCAAAATGACAGCAATGTTCGATAACCAATATGATGAAGACGATAATTATGAGTCCACAGAGGTCGACGTAACTCTCGAGGTAGGAACTTATAACGATAACTTTAGGAATGACTTTTAATGAGCAGACAATTCATACCTTCAGGAGATGAGCTAAAAAACCTGTTGAGTCAGACTCGATGTACCCCCGGAAGTATTAACTCGGTCCTTAGAGCAAGAGGAGTGTTTTGTCCTAACTCTGATAAGACTAATACTATTCCATGCCTCATGAAGTCGTTCCTAAGCCCTAGTGAATCATTGGAGTTGATGGAAAGCATAAAGACTTCGGAGAAGCTTGACCGTGTCAATTTTAGGAACTTCAGTATTGATAAAGACACTGAGATCTTAGATGTTATCAGCGGTGTGATTGATGATGACGCTATTCGTCCTCAACATTTTGAAAACTATAGAATTACAGACTTTACTGATTTTGCTATCGAGACAAGTGACATAGGTGAATCATATGTGCTTGGGTTTGAGATTCAACGAGAAGATATTCTGGATGATTGGCACGAAAGCACAAAGGTATTTAGAGGGTCTGTTGAGGTTAAGAAACAGACCGAGGACAGTGATCTTCTGTTGAACATACAGTTAAATCATACCACACCAGAATGTAAAAAAGTGGCTAACCAGTTTGTAGATCGCATTGAGAAAGAGCTGCTAGCTAAGCAAGTTATAACTGAATCCCCGACTGGTGGTAAAGTGCTCTTTGACAGTTTCGAGAACGAAGAACGAGTTAGGTTTCTTGAAGATCTCTCATCTCAACACACGGATTATATATTCTATTATGAGAGGCTGGATGATGTTAGCTTTCAACCGGATAAAGAGAACGAAGAGTTTGAGAGCTTTAGTAAGGATGCGAACATCCTTGAGAAGGACATTGATCAGTATCGCTTTCGTGGAGACTTGAGAAAGATCATTTCTCGCAGGTGGAAGAAAATCCATCCATTCATAAAGGTCACGAAATTCTTAGCTACTTACTCAGTTTCCTACAAAAAATATAAAGGAAACTGTAAAGTCTCTTATGAGTTCAGTGAGTACAATAAAAGGAAGCTGGAAAATCCAGAGTTTGGCATCAATATTGTGAAGCTGACTCTCAAAGGAGCTACCGCCAGCGACCTCGATTATGTACAGAATAAGATTCTTCATGAGATAGAATTAAAGAAAACAGAGTTGGTTAAAAAATACCAAAAGGTAGTAACTGAAGAACCAGAATCAGAACCTATAGAGTCAGGCGATACTGCTCCCTTAGAATCTTAATAAGAAATCACGAGTGAAAGCTGCTCTTTTAAAAGGACAAAAACTCTTGAACAGATCTAACGTTTTACTATCTGAGGTTGTGGCTTACATTCCTTAGTTCAATGCACGGAGATAGATAAAAAACTACTCCTAAAAGCGAGTTTGGTGGCAGAGGGACAAGCTGTACGATTAGGTTACATACTGGTTTGGGTCTTCTGACTGCTAATCTAGATAGGTACGCTCTGCATTAATACCAGAACTCTACACATGTATAGAGTTATATTGCAACTGCTAAAGACACATTTGTACCAGAAGCTTCAACAATATGCTTGCTCCACCAATCCATCAAATCTCTTCTGCGCTCAAGGTAGTCAGTACGACTATATGCACGATGAGTATCACTCCCAATTAAATGAGCAAGAGCAGCTTCAATCAAGTAGTAGTCATGTCCCGCTTCATTTAATGTGGAGCTGGCTATAGAGCGCAATCCATGTGAAACCAAGCGTCCTCCGAAACCCATACGTTTGAGAGCCATATTGGCTGTTTGACTATGCATGGGTTTCTTAGGATCTTTCGCAGACGAAAAGACATAATCACTATTTACTTTCATCGAGTCCATTATACTTAACAGTCCGATGACTTCTTCAGTCAAAGGTATACGGTGCTCCTTGCGCTTTTTCATTCTTTCTGCGGGTATTGTCCAAATTCGGTTATCTAAGTCGAATTCTGACCATTTGGCACCTGCTGCTTCATTTGGTCGTGTCATAGTATGAAGTTGAAATCGAATTAAACAGCGTGTAGAACGCTTAATGCTCGCCTCAGCTAGAGTAGCCATCAATTCTGGCAATTCTTGCGGTTCCAGCGCTTTCATATGCTGTTTCTGAGGTTTTTTAAAAGCAGCTAAGATGTTGCTTATAGGATTTGCCTCAATAATTCCGCAGTTCATAGCGTAGATCATGATTTCATTCAGCCGTTGAGATAATCGTTTCACAGTTTCTAAGGAACCTTTGGCTTCTACAACCTTTAGAGTTTCGATTACAACTTGAGCTGTAATCATAGAGATAGGTTGTGATCTCAAAGATGGAAAAACATGTAGCTCAAAAGAGCGCCAGATATCTTTCGCATAATCCTCAGTTACTTCTGATTTTTTTAGTTCCATCCACTTCAGTGATACATTGAATAGCGTGTGCTGGTGTAGCGCTTCGTTCTTCTTCTTCTCCTCTATTTCGTGGTGTTTCGGATCTATGTCTAGTGTTACTAGCTCACGGTAGCTTTCTGTTTTCTTTCTAGCATTAGCTATCGATAGTGTTGGATAAGTTCCTAAAGTTAGGTTTGTCCGTTTACCAGTAGCAGGACTCTTGTATACAAAGCGCCATGACTTCGTTCCATTTGGCATTATTCTAAGTTGCAAGCCTTGCCCATCGCTGAACAATTGTTCTTTGTCCAGTGGTTTAATGCTCTTAACTTTTTTGTCTGTTAGTGGAACTACTCGTCTTGCCATCTCTATTACCTTGATTTAGTACCCAAAAAAATCATGGATTTGAGTATAGGGTAAATCATTGGGTACTAAAAATGTGAGTTGATATGGGGTGCTATGAGGTTGTATGGGATGATAACTTCGGGTAAGTCATTGATTTTACGATGATGTAGATACAAAAAAGGACACCCGAAGGTGTCCTTTTCCAAACGTTTGGTGGAGCTGGCGGGAGTTGAACCCGCGTCCAGAAATCATTCATCATTGGTACTACATGCTTAGTCGATCTTTAATTTCACCAGCAACCTGCGAACCGACACGCTAGTTAAAGGCTAACCTGAATTGTTATTCGCGCTTTTCCTCTCAGGTGGGAGAATCCGCGCTAGCTAGTTTGGGTTTGATCTCTTATTGGTCCCCGTCTTACGAGCGGAAGCTAGGGTAAGAGAGCTCTGAGCAGGTTATTAAGCTGCTAGTGCGTAGTTTTCGTCGTTTGCGACTATTTTTTTGCGGCTTTTTACGTGGCCAACCGCCCCACGGCATGCACCTCAGACTTCAAAATTCCTGTCGAATCCTAAATCAGCCCCAAGTGTTATTTGCATAGTACCAGAAAAGCTTTGCCTGTCTAGCATTGTGCGTTTAAGTGCTTAAATTTAGCGCAAATTACTCTTCATAATTCGTGCTTTATCTCTAGCCCAATCTTTTTCTTTCATATCAGTACGTTTATCGTGCAGCTTTTTACCTTTAGCGACGCCAATTTTGATTTTCGCCCATGAGCGAGACCAATAAAGCGCGGTTGCTACTAAAGTCATACCTTCACGGTTTATACGCCCGATAAGGTTATCGAGTTCTTTACGTTTTAAAAGAAGTTTACGAATACGTGTTGGGTTTGCAACGGTATGAGTACATGCTTGAGTAAGCGGAGTAATCGTCATACCACTGATGTATGCTTCACCATCTCTGATGTAAACATAGCTTTCAGCAATGTTGGTTTTACCTTCACGTAAGGATTTTACTTCCCAGCCTTGTAGCTCAAGCCCTGATTCTATTTCATCATCGATGAAATATTCGTGGCGAGCTTTCTTATTAAGCGCAATGGTATTGCTACCAGCTTTGGATTTTGATTTATTCTTTGCCATAATGGCCTCATTATACGGATTGCGCCTCTATTGGGGAATCCTTTTGTTTGCGCGCTAGCTCAATAGAATTAGAATTGCTGACAGCTTTTAATGTAACGCTGTCTTTAACAGGAGTCTATATGCCAAAGGTTACTCGTTCAGCATTGGTGTCATTTAGTGCTGAACAAATGTTTAATTTGGTCAACGATGTTGCTCGTTATCCAGAATTTTTACCAGGATGCTCAGGCTCTCGTGTGATTGAGTCATCAGATACATCCATGGTGGCATCTGTTGATGTTTCAAAAGCTGGCATAAGTAAAACATTTACCACTTCTAATCACCTGACTCAAGGGGCGATGATCATGATGGAGTTGGTGGACGGACCTTTTAAAAAATTACAGGGTGGATGGCACTTTACGCCATTAGATGATCAAGCATGTAAAGTAGAGTTAAAGTTAGAGTTTGAATTTTCTAGCCGAATGATCGAAATGGCATTTGGAAAAATCTTTAATGAACTCACAGGAAATATGGTCAGTGCGTTCACTCAACGTGCCAAACAGGTTTACTAAGCCATGACAATTGAATCAGATATGATCCATGTAGAGGTGGTTTATGCGCTTCCTCTAGAGCAACGTGTTTTTACTTTAGTAGTGAATAAGAACACCAATGTTAGCGATATTATTGCGCAATCTGGCGTGTTAGAACTTTACCCTGAGATTGATCTTGCGAAAAATAAAGTCGGCGTATTTAGCCGAAATGTTAAGTTAGATGCGACCGTTAGAGATAAAGATCGTATTGAAATATATAGACCTTTACTTGCTGACCCGAAAGAGATTCGCAGGAAACGTGCAGAACAAGCTAAGAAAGCTGCCGCAAAATAACTTATGTTAAAGTTTTTAAAATAAAGCTCGCCAGTTGCGAGCTTTATTTATATTTATCGTAGGCTTTCGAAAAACTCATCACCACTTTCAAAATCACCCGCTACAGCTACTAATGTGCCATCAGCGTTGAAGTCGACAATGAGGTTTTTTTGGATCGAGTCTTTATGACCTTCTGTGTGATGGTAAATATAATACCAAGTATCAGGGTAGCCATTCTCAATCAACATTGGGGAGCCCATAACATAACGAACTTGAGTTTTGGTCATGCCAAACTTTAGTTGGTTTACGGCTTCTTGCTCAACATAGTTGCCTTGGTTTACATCAATACGATAAACCAACTTTTCTAATACAGAACAACCCGTCAACATTGTGAGAGCTAGTGGAACGGCGACTAGCCACTTTTTAATTCGCATAGTTTGAGATCTTAATTCGCTAAAATACTGCCTGATAATAAACAAGCTCTCGCAAGAAGTAAAAAGCTCCTTGCGTATTGAGCTTGTTATGACTAGCAAATTTGAATTAAGTTGCAAATTTTATGAACAAATTAGTCATACTTGAGAATAAAGGTATGTTTAAACGCTACGCTGCAACTAAGAGCTCTTTTGCATTGGCGAGGGTTGACTCTGTAATTTGGCTTCCCCCAAGCAGGCGTGCGAGTTCTGATATACGTTGTTGTTCATCTAGTGTGCGCATCTGAGTTTCTGTTTTTCCTGCTTTGGTACTTTTTGCGACAAACAGTTGTTGATGTCCGCAACCTGCAACCTGAGGTAAGTGAGTCACACACATCACTTGGGTCGATTCCCCTAGAGTGCGTAACATTTTACCGACTACTGCTGCAGTCGGACCGCTGATTCCCACATCTACTTCATCAAAAATGAGGCTCGGAGTATCAACTTTTTGTGCTGTAATAACTTGTATAGCAAGTGAGATTCGAGAAAGTTCACCACCAGAAGCTACTTTTGCGATAGGTTGCATTGGTTGACCTGGGTTGGTGGAAACTACAAAAGTCACACTGTCCATACCTAATGGTGAGGGGTGAGTATTGGTATTGCTTACCTGTATTTCAAATTGTGCTTTTTCCATGCTGAGTTCATGCATACTCTGCGTAATAAGCTTATTGAGCTCTTTAGCATATCGAATTCGTGATTTATGCAGCTTCTCAGCTTTTACGACGAACGCTTGATATTGCAATTCTACATCTTGAGCAAGCTCTTCAAGTTTTTCGTCAGAGCAATCTAAGCTTTCAATTTGTTGTAATAGATCTTGGTGATGTTGGTATAGATCTTCAGGCAGTACTTGGTGCTTACGGGCCATAGACATGATTTTGGAATAACGCTCTTCGACATACACCATTCGAGCCGGATCAACATCGATACTATCTAAATACGTTCTGAGCTCACTGTTGGTTTCTTCGATTTGAATAATGGCTTCAGCAAGTAAATTCGGAAGTTCAACGAGTCTTTCATCTAGCTCAGCTAATTCTATCAATGATTGGTTTGCTGATTGTAAGATACTTAGTGCATTTACACTCTCACCTTCATAAATCAATTCAATTGCTTGTTGGCAAGTAGATGCGAGCTCACCACTATTAGAAAGGCGCTTATGTTCCTGTTCTAACTCTGTAAATTCATCTTCATTGATTGATAGCTCATTAAATTCTTTTATTTGATACTCAAGCAACTGTTTTTGAGCTTGGTTTTGTTGGCTATTTTCAAGAAGTTGTTTTAAGTGATTATCAGCCTGACGCCAAGTTTGGTAAGCCAAGCGGGTAGATTTGAGAAGATTGAAATGACCAGCATACTGATCAAGCATAGCCATTTGGTAATCACCTTTCATTAACTGGTGGTGTGCATGCTGACCATGGATATTGATTAAGCATTGCCCTAGAGATTTGAGCTGAGCTAGAGGCACCGGGCTGCCATTGATGAAAGCCCTTGAACGACCTTCTTTTGAAATTGTTCGGCGTAAAATACATTCACAACCATCTAGCAGATCATTATCTTCTAGCCAGCGAGTCGCATGTAAATTGTTTTCGAGTAAAAATGCAGCGCTGACTTCGGTTTTATCTTCACCTTGCCTAACCATTCCTGCATCAGCTCTTCCTCCAAGACACAAACCTAACGCATCAATTGCAATAGATTTACCTGCACCGGTTTCTCCGGTAATTGTTGTCATGCCTTTAGAAAGTTCTAGCTGTAAAGACTTAACAATAGCGAAATTATTAACACTTAAATGAGCCAGCATTTTATTTACCTGTATAACTGAACAATACTGTATATAAGCTCAGTATATACTGTTTCTTTATACAGTAAAGTCAGCGATTGAAAAATTTTTGTGATAGTCATCAGAAATTGGAGTTCTCTATAGAGCACTGAAACTACTATAGATTCCTGATTCAATCGTTTCCAATGAAGGGATCTTGATACAGGGCGTAAGGATAAGTATTGATTTGATGAGAGTTCTATAGGTAATAAAAAAGGCTGACGAACTCCGTCAACCTTTTTTAAATTATTCGCTGAAAGCCAATCTATTGCTTTAGAAAAGCTTGCTTGACCAGCCTAACTTGTTACGTAGAACGTGGTAATAATTGTAGTCTTTTGGGTGAATAAGCTTGAGCACGTTAGGGCTTTGGTAAATATGAATCTCGTCGCCTGGTGAAACAGGTAGCGAAATTTGACCATCGCAACTGATTTCTTGAGTGCCTCGATTATCAGGTGAAACGATAAGCTTAATACGACGTTTACCATCGACTACAAGAGGACGGCTTGAAAGGGTATGCGGGAACATTGGTACTAGTGAGATCGCATTAAGGCTTGAAGATAAAATAGGACCACCACCAGACAGTGAATAGGCAGTAGAGCCCGTAGGCGTTGAAACAATTAAACCATCGGAACGCAGTGAAAACGCAAAGCTATCATCAATATACACCTCAAATTCGATCATATGTGCGACTTGCCCTGGGTGTAACACGGCTTCGTTGAGGGATGCATTATGACTTTTTATTTGCCCGTGGCGATGTATTTCGGTCTCAAGTAGGAAGCGCTCTTCTTCTATAAATTCGCCTTTTAAAACATCGGTCAGCGACTCTTGAAAGTTTTCTGGGTTTAGATCCGTTAGAAAACCAAGGTTCCCTCGGTTAACACCGATCACTGAAATATCAAAACGAGATAGAATACGAGCGGCGCCGAGCATGTTTCCGTCGCCACCGACAACGATCGCAAGGTCTGCTCGTTTGCCCAGCTCAATAAGACTAGAAAAATGTTCTTTCGGGATATCGTCTAAAATACTGGCAAGTCGGTCATCAACAAATACTTGATAACCTTCAGCACTTAACCACTGATAGAGCTCCCTATGAGTCTGAATTGCTTGCTGATCTCGAGGTTTACCTATAATGGCGATGACTTCAAATAGCTTTTTCATAACGTTTCCAAACGAATTAGGCTTGAATCAAAATTCTTCATCCCCATAATAAAGGCAAGTTGAACGTCTATGCGAGTGTTTTATATCAATTTGGGGCGCAAACACGCCTGTCACTTGCATTGAAAACGAATTCTGGAGATATCATGAGCAACGAAGAAAACAAAGTAACCGAAGCAGAGCTAGATCAGATCATTGCTGAAGCTGAGAAAGTGGAAGAAGCTGAACTGAATGAAGACGCTGCTGATGAGCAGGAAGCAAAGATTGCTCAACTAGAAGCTGCATTATTATCTAGTGAATCTAAAGTGAAAGAACAGCAAGATTCTGTTCTTCGAGCGAAAGCTGAAGTTGAAAATATGCGCCGCCGTAGCGAGCAAGAAATAGATAAAGCACGTAAATTCGCTTTGAATAAATTTGCTGAGGGCCTGCTTCCGGTTATCGATAACTTGGAGCGCGCTATCCAAGCTGCTGATACAGAAAATGAAGCGGTTAAGCCAATCCTTGAAGGTGTTGAATTAACGCATAAGACTTTTGTTGATACTGTTTCTAAGTTTGGTCTTAAAGAGATTAACCCTGAAGGTGAAGTTTTCAACCCTGAATTCCACCAAGCAATGTCGATTCAAGAAAGCCCTGATCATGAAGCAAACACAGTTATGTTCGTGATGCAAAAAGGCTATGAGCTAAATGGTCGAGTTGTTCGCCCAGCGATGGTTATGGTTTCAAAATAAACCACTAGTAAGACCGATATAAAAAGAGAGGCATATGCCTCTCTTTTTTTATGCCTGTTAGCTAGATACCCTGTTAAATAAGCACATTCTAATTTTATGGGTGCTCGTTCTTTTAAAATGCAGTTTTTCAATCATTTAGTGTTTTATTTTATGAAACTAATTGTTTTTAACTAAATGCTTCAATGTCACAGTTGTAATTATTTTGTAAAAAAATGCTTTTAATTGTTATTTCTGTATGTAAAATCCTCTGCAATATAGCGATTTTACTCGCATATATAACTATAAAAGTACATTTTTCAAACACAACAAACTGGAGAAGAACGATGGATAAATCGCTCTCAAGTAAGATTTTTGTAGGCTTGTTTGCTGGCCTACTTATTGGTACTGCTATTCAGTATCTATTTAGCGGAATTGCAATTTTTGATACTTACCTATTAGGCGCAGCAGAAGGTGCTGGTGGTATGTTTGTATCGCTGATTAAACTTCTTGTTGTTCCATTGGTATACGTATCGATTGTTTGCGGTATTGTTGAACTGAAAGATATTCGTTCATTTGGTCGTCTAGGTGGTAAAACCTTTGCTCTTTACATTATTAACACCATCATCGCGATCTCAGCTGCTTTAACGATTGGTCTGATTTTCCAACCTGGTGCAGGTGCAAACCTTGCAGGTACGGTTTCTGAAACTATTGCGCTGACTACAACAGAAACGCCAGATATCTTCTCTCTAGTTGTTAATATCGTTCCAAGCAACCCTGTTCAAGCGTTTGCAAGCGGCGATATGCTACAAATCATCTTCATGGCAATCTTGACTGGTCTTGCTATTCAGGCGCTTGATTCTCGTGGCGGTCCAGCTATCAAGACTTTCAAGATGGCTAACGAAATCATGATGAAGCTGATTGGTCTAGTTATGAGCCTAGCGCCATACGGTGTATTTGCGCTTATGATTCAACTAGGTGCGACACTTGATGCTGATACATTAATGTCGGTAGCGGGTTACGTAGCACTTGTTGTTGCAATGCTAGTATTCTGGATCTTCTTCTTCTATCCAATGATGGTTGGTTCTTTCACTGGTATTTCACCAAAACAGTTCCTACGTGCGACTCGTGAGCAAGTTCTTTTCTCACTTTCTACAGCAAGTTCGAACGCAACAATCCCAGTAACAATGCGTACTCTAACTGACAAGCTAAACGTATCTAAATCAGTTGCTGGTTTTGGTGTACCGCTTGGTGCAACGATGAACATGTCTGGTGTATCTATCTACATCGCACTAGCAACTATGTTCGTAGCAAACGCATTTGGTCAACCTATTAACACTGCTGACATCTTCACTCTAGGTCTAACTATTTTGCTACTGTCTATCGGTGCTGGTGGTGTTCCTGGTGGCGGTGTTGTTATGGTCGGTGTTCTATTGCACCAACTAGGCTTACCACCAGAGGGTCTAGCGATTGTTGCTGCTGTTGACCGTATTTGTGACATGTTCTGTACTTCTTCAAACGTTGTTGGTGACACTGCGGTAAATACAATCGTAGCGAAATCTGAAAATGAGATTGGCGTTGAGAAAGAAGAAGGTGCTGAACTTAAAAATGCAGAAGCTTAAGTTTACTTAAAGCTTGATAACTTGAAGCCTCGCTCAAATAGAGCGGGGCTTTTTTGTGCCTGTAATATTTTGTGTTTGTAACGACAGTTCATGGTTGAACTTAATAGAGTAATTGAAAGTAAGCGTCTTATTTAGTGCTAGAACTCACTTTTATAGTTACTTCGATACGGTCAAAATTGGATGTATTTCAAAGCTGATGCATATAACTAATGTAATACTAAAAAGTCGAGTTCTGCCTGTAAATGGCGTGGTATGGAAGCGGGGAATTGCATGCAAGCAAGCTTCTAGCAGTTAATTCTCAATCAATAACTTTGCCTATGTTGAGCTCTCGAATATCCAACCTTTCAAGCCTTAACCTGTAAGGGATAATCTATTTTCCATCGCTAAGTAAAAAGATGCAGGAAAAATGATATTTTTTTCACTTGTTCCCTTGAAAACCAGTTTGCAGCCCTTATCTATGGTGCATACGAAAGCAAAATACATTTGCACTTTAATTTTGTGTATTAGGGTTGAATCCCTGATTACCATCCCCCACATAGTGGGTATAGCAAAAACTAAATAGAATTTATTCGGAGATAGCCTGATGGGTCGAATCATTGGTATTGATTTAGGTACTACTAACTCTTGTGTTGCTGTTTTAGACGGCGATGCACCACGCGTAATTGAAAATGCTGAAGGCGAACGTACTACAGCATCTGTAATCGCATATACAGACGGCGAAACGCTAGTTGGTCAACCTGCGAAACGTCAAGCAGTGACTAACCCTCAAAACACACTGTTCGCTATTAAGCGTCTAATCGGTCGTCGTTTTGAAGATGAAGAAGTACAGCGCGATATCGAAATCATGCCTTTTAACATTGTTAAAGCTGATAACGGTGATGCATGGGTTGAAGCGCAAGGTCAAAAAATGGCTGCTCCTCAAGTATCTGCTGAAGTTCTTAAGAAAATGAAGAAAACAGCTGAAGACTTCCTAGGCGAAGAAGTAACTGGCGCAGTAGTAACTGTACCTGCTTACTTTAACGATGCTCAGCGTCAAGCAACGAAAGATGCTGGTCGTATTGCTGGTCTTGATGTTAAACGTATCATCAACGAACCAACAGCTGCTGCTCTAGCTTACGGTCTAGACAAGAAAGGCGGCGACCGCACTATCGCTGTTTACGACCTTGGTGGTGGTACTTTCGATATCTCTATCATCGAGATTGACGAAGTTGAAGGCGAGAAGACTTTCGAAGTTCTTTCTACTAACGGTGATACTCACCTAGGTGGTGAAGATTTCGATAACCGCATGATCAACTACCTAGTAGATGAGTTCAAGAAAGAGCAAGGCATCGATCTTAAAGCTGATCCACTAGCAATGCAGCGTGTTAAAGAAGCAGCAGAAAAAGCGAAAATTGAGCTTTCTTCTACTACTCAAACAGACGTAAACCTACCTTACGTTACTGCTGATGCAACTGGTCCTAAACACATGAACGTTAAAGTGACTCGTGCGAAGCTTGAGTCTCTAGTTGAAGATCTAGTTCAACGTTCTCTTGAGCCACTAAAAGTTGCTCTAGCGGATGCTGACCTATCTGTTGGCGAAATCACTGACGTAATCCTAGTTGGTGGCCAGACTCGTATGCCTATGGTTCAAGCTAAGGTAACTGAGTTCTTCGGTAAAGAACCACGTAAAGACGTTAACCCTGATGAAGCAGTAGCAATGGGTGCGGCAGTTCAAGGTGGTGTTCTTGCTGGTGACGTTAAAGACGTTCTACTTCTTGACGTTACTCCTCTATCTTTCGGTATCGAAACGATGGGCGGCGTAATGACTAAGCTAATCGAGAAAAATACGACTATCCCTACTAAAGCGGATCAAACGTTCTCTACAGCTGAAGACAACCAAAACGCAGTAACTATCCACGTTCTTCAAGGTGAGCGTAAGCAAGCGACTTACAACAAGTCTCTTGGTCAGTTCAACCTAGAAGGTATCCAACCAGCACCACGTGGCATGCCACAAATCGAAGTAACATTCGACCTAGATGCTGATGGTATCCTGAACGTATCTGCAAAAGATAAAGCAACGGGTAAAGAGCAGAAGATCACTATCCAAGCATCAGGCGGTTTGTCTGAGGAAGAGATCGAAGCAATGGTACAAGAAGCTGAAGCTAACAAAGAAGCGGACAAAAAGTTCGAAGAGTTAGTAACAGTTCGTAACCAAGCTGACCAAATGATCCACGGCACTAAGAAGCAAGTAGAAGAAGCTGGTGAAGCTCTACCTGCAGACGAGAAAGAGAAGATCGAAGCGGCAATTACAGCACTAGAAGAAGTTAAGTCTGGTGATGATAAAGAAGCTATCGACGCTAAAGTTCAAGAACTTATGCAAGCTGCTCAAAAGCTGATGGAAATTGCTCAACAGAAAGCTCAAGCAGAACAAGCTGGTGCTGATGCTGGTGAGCAACCTAAGCAAGACGACGATGTTGTTGACGCTGAATTTGAAGAAGTGAAAGAAGATAAGAAGTAATTCTTATTGATTAAGGGGCTTTTAACAGCTCCTTTTCTTCATGAATATTTTTGCGGGCGTCAGAGGTAACTCTTACGCCCGCATATTTGTAATTAGCTTGTCGATCTAGATAATGGCTCTCGAATTTCGAATCTCGAACCTTTATCTAGATTGATACATAAACCGCCGATTGTAGTGATAGCTTACTGAATAGTAGTGAGTATTAAATGCAATATGGTAGCAATAACTTGGTGACTTAAAACATGTCAAAACGTGATTTTTACGAAGTATTAGGCGTTAGCCGCGATGCATCAGAGCGTGATATTAAGAAAGCGTATAAACGCTTAGCAATGAAATTCCACCCAGACCGTAATCAGGGTGATGAGAGCGCAGCCGATAAGTTTAAAGAAGTAAAATTAGCGTACGAAATCTTAACCGATTCGCAAAAGAAAGCCGCTTACGATCAATATGGTCATGCTGCTTTTGAACAAGGCGGAATGGGTGGTGGCGCTGGCTACGGCGGCGGTCAAGGTGATTTCGGCGACATCTTTGGTGATGTTTTTGGTGATATCTTCGGTGGTGGTCGCCGTGGTGGCGGTCAGCAACGTGCACAACGTGGTTCAGATTTACGTTACAACATGGAATTAACGCTTGAAGAAGCGGTCCGTGGCGTTTCTAAAGAAATCGAAGTCCCTACGCTTGTTGAGTGTGACACATGTGATGGCAGCGGAGCGAAAAAAGGCTCATCTGCACAAACATGTGGAACATGTCACGGTCACGGTCAAGTTCAAATGCGCCAAGGTTTCTTTGCTGTACAACAAACATGTCCAACATGTAACGGTAAAGGTAAAATCATTAAAGACCCTTGTAACTCTTGTCATGGACAAGGTCGCAAGCAAAAGACTAAAACGCTTAACGTTAAGATTCCTGCAGGCGTGGACACTGGCGATCGCATTCGTTTATCTGGCGAAGGTGAAGCGGGAGAGCAAGGAGCTCCAGCTGGTGACTTGTATGTGCAAGTTCATGTTAAAGAGCACCATATCTTCGAGCGTGACGGCAACAACCTTTACTGCGAAGTGCCAGTAAGCTTTGCTATGGCAGCATTAGGTGGTGAAGTTGAAGTTCCAACACTAGACGGTCGTGTAAACCTTAAAGTGCCTGAAGAAACGCAAACTGGTCGTATGTTCCGTATGCGCGGCAAAGGTGTTAAAGGTGTTCGTGGCGGTGGTGTTGGTGATTTAATCGTTAAGCTTGTTATTGAAACTCCAGTGAAGTTGAGCTCTCGTCAGAAAGAACTTCTAAAAGAGTTTGAAGAAACATGTGGCGGCGAAGCTGCTAATAAGCATAAGCCTAAATCTGAAGGTTTTTTTAACGGTGTTAAAAACTTTTTTGATGACCTAACTAAGTAATTAGATAGTGGTTTGAAATTTTAAAAGCCTGCCAGTGTGCAGGCTTTTTTGATCTTCTTGTTTACTTAAAAATGCAGTTATGTATATTCCTAATCATTCTTTACTCATATCAAGGATATTAATTTTTATTAGTTCCAGCAATCTACAGGGGATTCTTCACCTGAAGATTTTAGCGTCATTGTTTTGGGAGTGCCTAAGCAAGAGTCACCACTTTGCCCTTTAGTTGACTGCGCTGTAGCGGTTATTGTATATGCCATGCTGCTTGAACTTGCAACAGAAAATACATAGCGATCACTTGATGATTCACACATTGTACAAGCCCCCCCTGAAATAATACTTCCCCAGCTATATGCACCATTGTAAGACTGCTCAAGTGTGAGTTGTATTTTTGCCATATCAGCCAATGCTGCTGTTCTGTGAGATTTAATAACATGATCGGTATAGCTTGGGTAGGCAATAGCGGTCAGCACTCCAATAATAGCCACAGCGATCAATAGTTCGATCAATGTCATCCCTTTGCGACTTAAGTTGTTGTTGTTACATTTATTTTTTCGAATCATCACGAGTAGTTCCTTCTCAATATTCTGCCTATTTTTCTCCGGTGATAGCATCCTTGCAAGATTAAATACGGTTACGTATCGGTTTACATAGGAATTTGGGAAATGTCTCGCGGGTTTACCTTCTTAGAGCTACTTATAACCATATCAGTGCTCTCAATATTATTGGCTGTTGCTGCTCCAAGTTTTAGTTCAGTCTCGGAAACGGTGAAGATGCAACGGTTAGCTACAGAGTTGAATGGTTTTATGATGCAAGCGAAATCTGAGGCGGTCATGAGAAATACAGATCTTTGGGCTCATTTTCTAATGAGTGGTAACTCAAATGACACCGGTGATTGGAAAATTGAATTGACCGAATTCGATGTTCCAAATACTGGTACGGCAATACTTTCAATGGAAGGGAATTCATTTCGAAACGTAGATTTCACCGTTAACTACAGTTCTGAACAAATTAAATTTAGTGGAGTAAACGGTAAGGCTAAAGATGGGCATCTCTTATTTGATATGAACTCTAAGCCTTTAAAGTTCATAACATATAGCGCTTCTGGAAGAATGAGAATCTGTGGTGTAGAAGGGGACTTTTATGGTTATCAGACCTGTACTTAAGAGTGGCCAACTCGGTGCAACATTAGTAGAATTTATGATCTCTTCCATTTTGGGAATTGTAGTTATTGGGAGCGTGGGATCGGTATTTATATCCGGACAAAACATCGCATCCGAGAGAAGTAAAGAATTACTATTATTACAACAAGTTTCAGGTGCTCTTCAATACTTTAAAGAGGATATCCAGCGGGCGGGCTACGATGGAGGTGCTGGTGTATCTCTAAAATTATCAGGCTCCACTGATACTTTATATATTTCTCCAGACTCAAAAACGGTCGCATATGCTTACGCTCATCAATCAGAGATCCGAAATGTCGCTTTTGTATTTGATTCAGGTTTGGTCAAGGTTTGTGATAGCCCTTCCAGTATCGTAAAAACAGTATCAGCGGCGATTAGTGGATGCTCTTCTATCTTTGAGCCTAATCAAATTCGAGTAGTTGACTTTAATGCGAACCAGTCAAGTATTGAATCACAAGGGGTTAGTTCAGGTATTACAACTATTACGATCTCTGCAGAATTAGTAGGAGATACATCAGTGAACTATTCATCAAGTGTGATTGTACAAAATAGGAATTGGCGATGAATAAAAATCAACAAGGTGCAGTTGTTTTACTTGTAACAAGTGTATTGCTGGTCTCTGCTTTAATGTTAACTTTTGGTAGTTATCGTTCTGTTTTTTATCAAATAAAAAGAGCACAAAATGAAGTTGAAGCTCGGCAACAGCAATGGAAATCTGAAGGGGGATTAGAGTGTGGATTTACTTACATTGTGAATCAAAAACTGCAATCAATTCCCAATAACTTGGCAACAGTTTGTAACTCTTATAATTTTTCCTCTTTAAATGCAGATCTTACAAATCCAGAAGTTTTGCTATCTCAAGTTGGTCATAGCAGTGTTAATAAAGCGATAATCTTTTCATCTTCAGGTGGTTCTGGAGCAATGAGGTCAACTTCTGATGTTATTTCTTTTGGCTCCGCTCTTTTTTCACCACCAGACCCTGGTGAATTTAACTCGGCAGCAGATGCCTATGAGTGTATAGGAGCAGTGGTTAAATATAGGTTTATTGCGACTGGTATTACAAACCATGGAGTAGGTAGTGCTATTGAATCTCCAGGTACAGGTCATGACTCCTCGAAAGATTGTAAGGCATCTCATAAAACATCAACAGCAGTTAAATCAGGGATATGGGAGAACTCTTCTGGAGTTATAAGCTCTCATAATGTTGGGTTAGATATTCAGCGAGATGACACTATTGACCCTTTTAAAGATTTTTTCGGAGTCGATAAAAGTAAGTGGCAAGAGGTTCGTGATGATGTAGATAACGATTTTATTAAAGTCTCTATGCCTTCTAGTAGTGTTGATTGCTATAGCCAATTTTCTGGTTCAATCGTGAATGGACAGCCCAATAAGATTTGGATTGATGGCTCATGCCAACTGGCATCAGCGGATGTAACGAATATTGTAAATTTACAGGCTGCACATCCGGGAACTGATTTGTTTTTACTTGTTCATGATGGTGTTTTTGGGGTCACTGGGTCCGGTGATATAAGCGGTGTCTTTTTTCATTTCAATAATACTTATTCACCAACTCCTTCTCAGTGGGACCCTATGACGGAAGTGAAACCTTTTGTAAATACTGTATTTAGCGATTTAATTAACACTATGTATGGTCCTTCAAGCACTCTTACGCCATACCATGCAACTTATGCTCAAGCTGGATCGTTCAGTTTTACTGGAGGGCAATTCTTTGACACTGAAGGGCAAATGGCGCTATTTAATAACTCCCTGAATTTTTCATTTAACTCAGATGTTATTAATGAGTTCGGTTTTTCTCCTAAGCCAAGATGGAAAAAAGGTTCATGGAATGATTTGTAAACAAAAAGGTTTTAGCTTAATAGAAGTACTTATTTCATTTTTATTGATCGGAGTTGGCTCTCTTGGGTTAATCAAGCTGCAGACGTATGTTGAGCAAAAGTCTGACTTTGCTATTCACAGTGTGGAAGCTCTGCATTTGGCTGAAAATAAGCTCGAATGGTTCAGAACTCGTGGCGCGTCTGCTGCTTTATCGAGTATAACGCCTGCGGATTTTGCTACGGATATTGTTGATGGTATTGATCACTCGCATGTGAAATATCAACTTGATTGGACAGTTGCGAATAGTTTATCAGGTGCGTTAAAGACCATTCAGATAACAAGCTCATGGGAAGACAGGTTTGGTAATAATCAGGCTATCGAATTACAAACCATGATCTCTAAATACAGCGAATTCGATTGATTGCTGGGAGTTATAACTTCAATGTAGTGATAGTTTGCTATTCTCGGACATTGTTTACGTGCTAGTTAAAATCATGTATCCAGCATGGTGTTCTTTTTGTTTTTACATTGTTACTGCATTATGGTGTTTTTGCAAAATATGTCTCCATTTATGGAAATATAGATGGAATCTTGTGCTTTTTGATTGCGGTTTTAATAGAATATATGTGAACCAATAGGTCGTGGTCATAACTTTAATTAGACCTAAAGAAAACAACATCACATATGGAGTTACCATGAGTAACCAAGCCGTAAAACAAGCACCAGACACTGGCAAAATCAGTGGGATGGACCGCTTTTTAAACTTCATTGAACGTGCAGGTAATAAGATTCCAGATCCAGCAATCTTATTCTTCTGGGCGTTAGTTATTGTATGGGTATTATCTGCACTTTTGTCGAATGTATCATTCGATCTTATTAACCCTCGAACGGGTGATGCTCTAGAAGTTAATAACCTATTAACGGGTGAAGCTCTTGCGAGTTTCCTTGCGAACATGGTGACTACTTTTACCGGATTTGCACCATTAGGCATTGTACTTGTTGCTATGTTAGGGGTTGGCGTTGCTGACTCTTCTGGCTTCATTACTACCGGCCTAAAGAAGATGCTGAACTTCACGCCAGCTAAACTTCTTACACCAATGCTAATTTTGGTTGCAATTGTATCTCACACTGCAGCCGATGCTGGTTATGTACTCGTTATCCCTCTTGGCGGTATCATCTTCCATGCTGCAGGTCGTCACCCTCTTGCGGGTATCGCAGCAGCATTTGCTGGTGTATCGGGTGGTTTCTCAGCAAACTTCATCCCTTCAGGCATTGACCCTCTTCTAGCTGGCTTCACACAAACTGCGGCAAATGTTCTTGACCCTGCCTATGTGATTAACCCTCTAGCGAACATATTCTTTACTGGCTTATCTTCAATTTTAATTGTTGCGATTGGTTGGTATGTTACTGAGAAAATCATTGAGCCACGCTTAGCTAAACTTCCAATTGATGAAGATGCAGAAACTGCACCAGATCTTGGTACGTTTACGGATATTGAAGCAAAAGCATTTAGATACGCTGGTTGGGCAATGGTTGCTGGTATTGGTTTGCTTATTGCTGCATTAATGCCTGAAAACTCAGCACTTCGTTCTCCAGAAGGTGAGTTAACGTCATTCTCTGCGCCAGTCATGAAATCAATTGTTCCTTTGATTTTCATCTTGTTCATCATTCCAGGCATTGTTTATGGTCGTGTGTCGGGTACTTTTAAAAGTAGTAATGATGTAATCAGAGCAATGTCAGAGACAATGGCAACAATGGGTGCTTACATTGTAATGTCATTCTTCTGTGCGCAATTTCTTTCTGCATTCGGTCAATCAAACATCGGTACTATGCTAGCGTTGTACGGTGCTGAAGGTCTGAAAGCAATGGACCTTCCTGGTGAGGCAACTGTTGTTGGTATGATTCTTCTGACTGCATTTGTTAACTTGCTTGTTGGCTCGGCATCAGCAAAATGGGCACTGATTGGTCCTATTTTAGTTCCAATGCTAATGGTTGTTGGTATTTCTCCAGAGCTTTCTCAAGCGGCTTACCGTGTAGGTGATTCTGTATCGAATATCATTTCACCTCTGATGGTATTCTTCCCGCTAGTGGTTGTTTACTGTCAGCGTTACGTTAAGTCGACAGGTATTGGTACTCTTGCTTCTATGATGATGCCATTCTCGATTGCAATGCTAATCGGTTGGAGTATCTTCCTACTTGCTTACTGGGCTCTAGGTATTCCACTGGGTATCCAAGCTCCTTACACTTACACAATGTAAGGAAAATTCCTTTCTGATTATTATCAAGAGAGGATGAAGCTGAACAAATAATTGATAAGGCCCGTACAGATATGTACGGGCTTTTTTATTGAATATTCAAAAGATCGCGTTAATCTACGCGTATAAAGAAAACTTGAGGAACAAGCATTGCCAGAGAACCACTTTACTGCTCAAGATGAATTGTTTATGCGTAGAGCTATTGAGCTTGCTTCACAAGCCGAAGATAACGGGGAAGTCCCAGTTGGTGCCGTTTTAGTTAAAGACGGAAATATAATTGCCGAAGGGTGGAATCGCTCGATAGGTGGGCATGATGCAACTGCACATGCTGAAGTTGAAACACTTCGTAAAGCGGGTCAAACGCTTAAAAATTATCGACTGCTTGATACAACGCTCTATGTCACTTTAGAGCCTTGCCCTATGTGCGCAGGTGCTTTGCTCCATAGCCGTGTTAAACGAATTGTATTTGGTGCCCCTGATTTGAAGTCTGGCGCAGCAGGGACAGTGTTAAACTTATTTGAAAGCCAAGCATCCTACCATTATGCCGATGTTGACAGTGGTTTATTAGAGAATGAATGCCGAGAGCAGCTGCAGGCTTTCTTTAAAAGACGACGTAAAGAAATTAAAGAGAAAAGAAAGCAAGAGAGATTATTAGATGAGAAAGAAAGCCGCTCTTAGCGTGTCTATTCAACTATCATTTGCATAAATGCGCGATTGCGCCAAATGATTTTCTTCTTATTGTTTGCAAGCATACGCTTCCGACGATTAGCAGCAACAGTCTTATCAAGGCGCTTTGGCTTTAGTCGATGTCTTAATTTCATTCTTCGTGTAATCCTATTATTCAATTGTAAGTGGAGATACGTTGTTTGTTTCTAACTTTATGAGTATAGCGACGTTATAGAACGATTTTATTACCACAATATGACATAGGGTGCGGCTGCTTGAATTTTTAGTAAATATATCTTTAGAAAAGTGGGAGGTTTAAGGATAACGACGATAAGTCGGCTCTTTACCCCACATAACTTATTTTAAGATTTTGCTTTATTCCTTAGGCTTTTCTTGTTGTTCAGAGTCATCAAGTTTAATGATTGGTTGCGCACTTGATATTGAAGGTGTTGGAGTGATGACAATGAGGTCGTCCATTTCCACAGTTTGCTCTGCTAATGCTTGTTTATCAACATGGCCTATGATGCTTTGATAGTAACGTCGTATATTCTCAACGTAATTCTGCGCTTCATCACCTCGCGCATACCCATAACGAGTTTGGCTGTAGTACTTTTTCTGTCTGAGTAAAGGAAGCCGCTCTTTTACATCCGCCCATGAGTCAGGGTTTGCACCTTGTGATTTGGTTAAACGTCGAGCATCCATCATGTGACCAAAACCAACATTATAGGAGGCGAGGGCAAACCAAATTTTTTCGTGTTCTGTAATCGAATCTGGCACTCGTCGCACAATCCTGCCTAAGTATTTTACGCCACCTTGTACTGACTGTTTCGGGTCAAGCCGGTTAGTCACTCCTACACTTTTGGCGGTGGGTAAGGTCAACATCATCATACCGCGTACGCCAGTCGGGGATTTAGCCACTGGGTTCCAATGCGATTCTTGGTAGGCTAAAGCTGCGATCATTCGCCAATCAAACTCTTGAGAGTATTTTTGGAAAAGAGGTGACCATTTTGGCAGTTTACTATCTAGTGCACGGATGAAAGCTCGTGTATCGACATAGTCAAAAGTACCTATGTGACCAATGTATTTTTCTTCTAAGCTTGCTAGCTGCCCTGATTGTTTATAATTTCCAAAAAACTCAATGAGTAAGGCGTATAAGCTTTCATCTTCAGACTTATTCAAGTACCAAGAGATCGGTTGATCTTCAGTTAGTTCAAAGGCAAGAGCGAGATCAGGATATAAGCGTTGGGCTAAAGATAGCTCAACTGAATCTGCCACCGTAAATAGAAGCTCATTTTTTGATACCTTTCTAAGGAGATCATTTATGTCTGCATTATTCACAGCTTGGTAAATAAAGTCGCTGTGTTCTTTTTGAAGCTCTTTCAGAGTGGGCTCAAAGTGCGATTCTTTCACGACAACTAAAGAAGGGGAAAGTGGTTGAATTATATCAGGCTTATTGGCTGGGAAAGCACTGCTCACACTATCATCCAACTCTACATTTAATGCAGCTTTCTCAAATTCGGCGGTATGCTCTAGTTGGCGATTATTTTCAAACTCAATCAGTTGTTTTAGATTTCTTGGACGCCACTGACCTTTTTTATACACCACCTGCTGGCTGACATAATAATAAGCAGGGGTTGCCCTGAATGATCTCGTCAAATTTGAATTTTGGGTTAATCCTGTTGCGATTATATCTATTTCACCTTTTTTCAGGGCTGGAAATAGTTCTGATAAGCGGTAGGCGGGTTTGATCTCCATCTTCACGCCAAGCTGACTCGCAAATTCTTGAGCCAGTTCATAGTCTAAACCAGCAGGACCGTCTGGTCCTATATAGTAGGAAAGTTGATTGTTGAGGGTGCCAACTCGAAGCACGCCGCGTTCCCTTATTTGGTCAAGAACACTTTTTGGTTCAGATTCAATCTGACAGCCTAATAGCCCTAGAGCACTTAACGTTAGAATGAGTAATTTAGAGAAAAAAGAAGAAGTAAACTTTGGCATCAAATGAAATCTCGAAAAGTTGAACTCCCTTTATATCAAACCCCGAGAGGCTGGCAAAGCGGCTTTAAATAAACACTTATAAAAGAGGTGATTTCACCAGCAAATTTACCATTTACACTCATGAATAAAAAAAATAACGCAAACGGTTGCTTTTGGTGTTACGTCACAAAAAGAAATGCTTTATAATGCGCTCGCATTGAAGAGGTGGAATCGGCATAGGTTTGGCAACCTTCGGGAATAGCTTCGAAGAAAACAGTTAGGTTGTTCCTATAACCCACTGAATTTATTCCAATACTACCTTAATCAACTGCATAAGAGACCTAAGCACATGAGAATTTTGCGTGGCTCCCCAGCTCTATCTGAGTTTCGTGTTAACAAGCTTTTAGAGCTTTGTCGTGAATTAAGCTTACCTGTAACAGGTATTTACGCTGAGTTTGCCCACTTTGCTGATTTAACGGCAGACCTAGATGCGTCTGAAGTTGAGAAGCTAGAAAAGCTACTGACTTACGGTCCAACGATTGAAGAGCATGAACCTGAAGGTTTACTGCTGCTTGCAACGCCACGTCCAGGCACTATCTCGCCTTGGTCTTCAAAATCAACTGATATCGCACACAACTGTGGACTGGCTAAAGTGTCACGTCTAGAGCGCGGTACCGCTTTCTACATTGAAACTTCTTCTGAACTTTCTGAGCTTCAACTTGTTGAGCTGAAAGCAATCCTGCACGACCGTATGATGGAAGTGGTTTTCACTGACTTCGAATCGGCAGCAGCACTATTCACAGTTGCTGAGCCTGCTCCTTATGCGGAAGTTGACCTATTAACTGGCGGACGTAAAGCGCTTGAAAAAGCAAACGTTACCTTAGGTCTTGCACTAGCAGAAGATGAAATTGATTACCTTCTTGAAAGCTTCACTGAAAAGCTAGGTCGTAACCCGACTGACATCGAGCTAATGATGTTTGCACAAGCGAACTCAGAGCACTGTCGTCACAAAATCTTTAACGCTGATTGGACTATCGATGGCGTTAAACAAGATAAATCATTGTTTAAGATGATTAAGAACACCTTTGAAACGACGCCTGAGCACGTTCTGTCTGCTTATAAAGATAACGCAGCGGTAATGACGGGTTCAGAAGTCGGTCGTTTCTTCCCAGATCCTGAAACTCGCCAGTACAACTACCACCAAGAGAAAACACACATCTTGATGAAAGTTGAAACGCACAATCACCCAACAGCAATTTCCCCGTGGCCTGGCGCATCAACAGGTTCAGGTGGTGAAATTCGTGATGAAGGCGCAACAGGTATTGGTGGTAAACCAAAAGCAGGTCTGGTTGCTTTCTCTGTATCTAACCTTAAGATCCCGAACTTCGTTCAACCTTGGGAAACCGACTTTGGTAAGCCAAGCCGTATTGTTACTGCTTTGGATATCATGCTTGAAGGTCCTCTTGGTGGCGCAGCGTTCAACAACGAATTTGGTCGTCCAAACCTATTAGGTTATTTCCGTACTTACGAAGAGAAAGTAAATTCTCACGCAGGTGAAGAAGTACGTGGTTACCATAAGCCAATCATGCTGGCTGGTGGTCTAGGTAACATTCGTGATGATCATGTTCAGAAGAAAGAGATCCCAGTAGGTGCAAGCCTAATCGTTCTTGGCGGTCCAGCAATGAACATCGGTCTTGGTGGCGGTGCTGCATCTTCAATGGATTCGGGTTCTTCTTCTGAAGACTTAGATTTTGCTTCTGTACAGCGTGAAAACCCAGAGATGGAACGTCGTTGTCAGGAAGTTATCGACCGTTGTTGGCAGCTTGGTGATGCGAACCCAATCGCATTCATCCACGATGTGGGCGCGGGCGGTATCTCGAATGCACTTCCAGAGCTAGTCGATGATGGTGAGCGCGGTGGTATCTTTAACCTACGTGACGTGCCAAACGATGAGCCGGGCATGAGCCCACTTGAGATCTGGTGTAACGAATCTCAAGAGCGTTACGTTATGGCGGTTGCTGATAAAGATATGGCAACATTCGACGCGATTTGTAAACGTGAACGCGCACCATATGCCGTGGTTGGTAAAGCAACAGAAGAACGTGATCTTAAATTAGAAGATTCACATTTTGACAACACGCCAATCGACATGCCAATGGACATCCTATTAGGTAAAACACCTAAGATGCACCGTGACGCGAAGACGCTAAAAGCAAATAACCCTGCGATTGACCGTTCTGGTATCGAACTAAACGAAGCGGTTGATCGTATTCTTCGCCTCCCAACAGTGGCAGAGAAAACATTCCTTATCACTATCGGTGACCGCTCGGTAACAGGTCTTGTAGCTCGTGACCAAATGGTTGGTCCATGGCAGGTTCCAGTAGCAAACTGTGCAGTAACAGCTGCAAGTTACGATTCTTACCATGGCGAGGCAATGTCTCTTGGTGAGCGTACGCCAGTGGCACTTCTAGACTTCGGCGCGTCAGCTCGTCTAGCCGTTGGTGAAGCAATCACTAACATTGCTGCGACTAACATCGGTGATATCAAACACATTAAACTGTCGGCTAACTGGATGTCTCCAGCGGGTCACCCAGGTGAAGATGCAGGTCTTTACGAAGCGGTGAAAGCAGTCGGTGAAGAGCTATGTCCAGCACTGGGTCTAACTATCCCTGTGGGTAAAGACTCAATGTCGATGAAGACTAAGTGGGAAGAGAACGGCGAGCAGAAAGAAGTAACGTCTCCGCTATCTCTTGTTATCACTGCGTTTGCTCGTGTTGAAGATGTGCGTAAGACGATTACGCCTCAGCTTCGTACTGACAAAGGCAATACGTCACTGGTTCTTATCGACCTAGGTAACGGCAAAAACCGTATGGGTGCTACAGCACTAGCGCAAGTTTACAAGCAGCTTGGTGACAAGCCTGCAGATGTAGACAACGCAGCTCAGCTAAAAGGTTTCTACGAAGGCGTTCAAGCGCTTGTTGCAAACGACCAAGTTGTGGCTTACCACGATAAAGGCGATGGTGGTTTATTCGTTACTCTTGCTGAGATGGCGTTCGCTGGTCACTGTGGTGTTAACGCAAATATTGAAGCGCTAGGCGAAGATGTTCTAGCTGCACTATTCAACGAAGAGCTAGGTGCAGTAATTCAAGTTCGTAACGACGACCTAGATGCAGTTCTTTCTACTCTTGCTGCAAACGGTCTAGAAGCATGCTCACACGTAATCGGTAGCGTTGTTGGTGAAGGGGAAGCGTCTGATGAGCTAGTAATTAAGTCTGGTGAGACTGTAGTAATTGAACGTAACCGTACTGAATTACGTACTATCTGGGCTGAGACGACGCATAAGATGCAAGGTCTACGTGATAACCCAGTTTGTGCTGACCAAGAACACGAAGCGAAGAAAGACAATTCAGACCCAGGTCTAAACGTGAAACTGAGCTTTGATGTTAACGAAGATATCGCTGCGCCGTTCATCAACACAGGCGCTAAGCCTAAGATGGCAATTCTACGTGAGCAGGGTGTTAACTCTCACGTTGAAATGGCAGCGGCATTCGACCGTGCAGGTTTCGAAGCAACTGATATCCACATGAGCGATATCCTAACGGGTCAGGCGGTTCTAGAAGAGTATAACGGCCTTGTAGCATGTGGTGGCTTCTCTTACGGTGACGTACTAGGTGCAGGTGAAGGTTGGGCTAAGTCAGTTCTGTTTAACGACTCTACGCGTGACCAATTTGAAAGCTTCTTCAAGCGTGAAGATACGTTCTCTCTAGGTGTGTGTAATGGTTGTCAGATGTTGTCTAACCTGCGTGAACTTATCCCAGGCGCTGAATACTGGCCGCGTTTCGTTCGCAACGAATCAGAGCGTTTCGAAGCTCGTTTCAGCCTAGTAGAAGTTCAGAAGTCAGACTCTGTATTCTTCAACGGCATGGAAGGTTCTCGTATGCCAATCGCTGTTTCTCATGGTGAAGGCCGCGTAGAAGTGCGTGACAACGACCACCTAAACGCGATTGAAAACTCAGGTACGGTTGCTCTACGTTACGTTGATAACAACGGTAACCAAACGCAGCAATACCCGAACAACCCGAATGGTTCGCCAAACGCTATCACAGGTCTAACAACAACTGATGGTCGTGTAACTATTATGATGCCTCACCCAGAGCGTGTATTCCGTACGGTTGCAAACTCATGGGCTCCAGAAACTTGGGGTGAAAACGGTGCTTGGATGCGTATGTTCCAAAATGCACGTAAAAACATAGGTTAATGACCACGGGTTAATTAAAGTAGCCAAATATATGAAAGGGCAGTGCGAAAGCATTGCCCTTTTTTCTTTGTTTAGGCTTTAACTCGTAAGAGACAGAGACAGAGACAGAGACAGAGACAGAGACAGAGACAGAGACAGAGACAGAGACAGAGACAGAGACAGAGACAGAGACAGAGACAGAGAGTTGGATCGTGGCAGGTGTTTATCTTGTTTACCTAAGAGGTAAATCCCAGATACAAAAAAGGCCGCCTTAGAGGCGACCTTTCATTTATTCGTATTAGCTACGACATTAAAGTTCTAATTAAAGAGCGATAACGTTGCTAGCTTGAAGACCTTTTTGGCCTTGCTCTACTTCGAAAGACACTTTTTGGCCTTCTTTAAGAGTTTTGAAACCCTCAGAAGCGATAGCACGGAAATGTACGAATACGTCTGCGCCGCCGTTATCTTGAGTAAGGAAACCGAAACCTTTCTCTTCGTTAAACCATTTTACGATACCAGTATTTGAGTTAGACATGTTATGTCCCTTATTTTATTTAATTGAAAAACGTTCAATATTAACAGATTGTTAATGTATTGAATTATATAATGTGATGCTAAATAAAAGGGAAACGCCTAACTACAAAAACTAAGTTTTAATAGTGGAAGTTTTACTTGTACTTGATGCTGCATTTAATAACTCTCTGAACAACTGGCGCTATGATAACGCTGGATGGTTTTTTGTACAGAGTTTTTTTCGTTTTTTTTAAAATTATTCAGTTTGACAAATGACAGTATTTTTAGGTTTTTTATGAATTGGAATACGCCATTAAGTTCTATTGTTGCGAGTGCTTATTTTTTAGCTAAAAAAGCCGTTAAATCTCTCGAATTAACGGCTTTTTAATCAAAAACTTAAACTTATAAAATTGTCAGAGTTTGATTTCGCAATTTAAACTATCTATTAATTGTTGCTGTGTAGCTCACTGTTTAGTTCAACTGCTGATTTGTTAGCAAGACATTCAATCTGACCTGTCACAGAGTTACGACGGAACAATAGATCTGAAACGCCAGCTAGATCGCGAGCTTTAATGATTTCGACTTCGTTGCCTTCTTTATCTAGCATGCGAACTTTAGTTCCTGCAGTAACGTAAAGACCAGATTCAACAGTACAACGATCGCCCATTGGGAAGCCAAGACCTGCGTTTGCGCCTAGTAGGCAGTTTTCGCCGATAGAAATAACCATAGTACCGCCACCAGACAGTGTACCCATGATAGAAGCGCCACCGCCGATATCTGAACCGTTACCGACCACAACACCTGCAGAGATACGACCTTCAACCATGCTCACGCCTGTTGTACCCGCGTTAAAGTTAATGAAACCTTCGTGCATAACTGTTGTGCCTTCACCAACATGTGCGCCAAGACGTACACGAGATGTATCAGCAATACGGATACCAGCTGGTACTACGTAATCCACCATTTTAGGGAACTTGTCTACGCAATCTACAGATAGAGTTTCACCTGCAAGGCGAGCTTCGATTTGACGATCTGCTAGTTCAGGAAGGTCGATTGGACCTTTGTTTGTCCACGCGATGTTGTGCAGAAGACCGAAAATACCGTCTAGTACTGTACCGTGTGGTTGAACTAGGCGGTTAGAGATAAGTTGTAGCTTAAGGAAACCTTCAGAAACAGAAGCTGGCTTTTCGTCAGTTGCTAGAACAACAAGAACAAGAGGCTGCTGTGAAGCTGCTGCTTTTTCAGCAAAAGAGGCACTGGCAGCTTCGCCATTCGCTGCGAATGCTTTTGCAAGCTCTGCACTTTGTGCCGCAGAGATTTCAATAGCTTGGTTGCCTTCAGTGTAACCAGCAACTTCTGCTACCGCAGAGACTAGCGCATCGCTTGGATTTAGAAGTGGGTTAGGGAAAAACGCTTCAATGATTTTATTGTCGCGGTTTTTGGTTGCCGTACCGAAGGCCAGTGAAAAGTAAGCCATGTTGAATCTCCATGTATTGAATTGGTCTATGGATAGCGAGCAGCTATCGCATGATATTTTCATCTTAGGAACATCATAAAGAGAGCGCTCTTGTTATGAAAGAGTGTATGGGGAGAAAGTCTGTAAAATGATATTGCTTGTCTTTTTAGAGATATATTTCATTTATTGGATATTGCTTGCTTTATTGCTTCACTTTGATCATGCGGGATTAAAAATAGAGGCAGAATTTCAGATAGTGCGAAGTTAAAGCCGATAAAACACCCAATATAGGGAAATAATCAATCAATTATGATGACTTCAAAATTATTCAATAAGGCAGATCTCAATTTCTATAAAAAAGGTCATAAACCATTTAGATAATACGACTTTTGTTTATTTCTAGTAGTGCCTAGCAGCGACTGAAAAAAGCCCCACTCATACCAAGAAAAGTAAGATGGTGATCACTAACACACTGCAAAATATCAGTATATTACCCGCCATATTGATATCTATAACGATAAATGAAGGATCTGCTATGAATTTTACTAAGTCTCTATTGGTACTTTCTATTGGTGTCGCAATGGTCGGTTGTGGCTCAGATAGTAACGATGCACCTTTGACATGTGATACTGCTGAATCTTGTACAAAATTTACAGTTTTGCACACAAACGATAACCATGGTCGTTTCTGGGAAAACAGTAAAGGCGAGTACGGCATGGCTGCGCGTAAGACACTGATTGACAGCATTCGAGCTGAAGTGACTGCAAATGGCGGCGAGACTATCTTATTATCAGGCGGTGATATCAACACTGGTGTGCCAGAGTCAGATATGCAAGATGCAGTGCCAGATTTCGTAGGTATGAACTTGCTTCAGTATGATGCAATGGCGCTAGGTAACCATGAATTCGATAACTCCTTAGATGTACTGAAAATGCAAGAAGAGCTTGCAGATTTCCCAATGCTAGCGGCAAACATCTACGTAAAAGATGGCGATACTGTTACTGAAGAAAGACTGTTTGACCCATACAAAGTATTTACCATTAACGGCTTAAAAGTAGCGGTTATCGGTCTTACGACAAAAGATACTGCAAAACTAGTTAATCCAGATAATGTCGCAACGGTTCACTTCGGTGATCCTCAAGTAGAAATCCGTAAAGCGATTGACGAAATCAACGCTAATGAAAAGGTTGATTTAATCTTTGCTACGACACACATGGGTCACTATGTAAACGGTCTGCACGGTAGTGAAGCACCTGGTGATGTTTTACTGGCGCGTTCTTTGGAAGAAGGACAACTTGATGCGATCATCGGTGGTCACTCACAAAACCCAGTTTGTATGGAAGGTAATGAGTACGCAGATTTCAAACCGGGTGACGATTGTAAGCCTGATCAGCAAAATGGTACTTACATCATGCAAGCACATGAGTGGGGCAAATATGTAGGTCGTGCTGATTTTGAATTTTACGGTGGTGAGTTACACCTAGCGAAATATGACCTTGTACCGGTGAACTTAAAAGAAAAAGATGAAAATGGTGATTACCAGTTCATTGAATCTGAAATTAAGCCAGATCCAACAGTTAAATCAATCCTTTACCCATACCAACAACAAGGTCAAGAGTTACTTGACGTGATCATCTCTAATACTGATGGAAAATTAGAAGGTGAACGTGGTGTGGTTCGTGCTGAGCAAACTAACCTTGGTCACTTGCTAGGCGAGGCTTACCGCACGTATGAATTAGTGAATGCTGATTTTGGTGTGATGAACTCAGGTGGTGTTCGTGCTTCTATTGAAGCGGGCGACGTAGCGTACCGTGACGTATTGACGGTTCAACCATTTGGTAACTTCGTTACAAAAGCAACAATGACCGGTGCTGAAGTTAAAGACTACTTAGACGTAGTTGCAACGAAGACTGCGGGCTCTGGTGCTTATGCACAATTGGATAATATTAGCCTAACGGTTGACTGTGATTTGAGTGATGTAACGATTCGCGACATCAACAATAAAGGTTTTGATCTAGCAGAAACGTACACTTTCTCTGTTATTAGCTTCAGTGCTGCAGGTGGTGATGATTACCCAGTGATTGATGTTGAATCTACCCAGTTAACAGATGCATTTGTACTGCGTGAGTTTTTTGCTGCTAACCCGCAAATCACTGCTGCAGATTATGCTCCAGAACCTGGCAAACTTATTTATATGAGTAACGGCCAAGAAGTGAAAGGCTGCCCAGCAAGCTAATCACTGACATCTAAATTGATGATATTGATACCAATCAGCCAGCAATTTGCTGGCTGATTTTTTATATACAGCTTCTACATTGGGTAAAGCGATACTATGCTTGGCTCACTGCAACAGCTAAGGCAACGGTTGCTCCCACCATAGGGTTATTACCCATACCAATGAACCCCATCATAGCCACATGAGCAGGCACAGAAGAGCTACCTGCAAATTGTGCGTCTGCGTGCATTCTTCCCATTGTATCTGTCATACCATAAGAAGCAGGACCGGCAGCTACATTATCAGGGTGAAGCGTTCTGCCAGTACCGCCACCAGAAGCAACGGAAAAATAAGGTAACCCTTGATTGTTACGCTCCATTTTGTAGATGCCAGCAACAGGATGCTGAAAGCGAGTTGGGTTAGTTGAGTTTCCAGTAATGCTTACGTCCACTTGTTCTCTATGCATAACTGCCACACCCTCACGGACATCATCAGCGCCGTAGCAAAGAATGTCACCTCGCGGACCTTTAGAGAAATGTCTACGTTCTATTTCAACCAGTTCATTCGTGTCGTAGTTGAATTGAGTGCGCACATAGGTAAAACCATTAATCCGTGAAATCAAATAGGCAGCATCTTTACCTAACCCGTTAAGAATGACTTTCAGCGGTGTTTCTCGTGATTGGTTGACGTTTAATGCAATTTTTATTGCTCCCTCAGCAGCGGCAAAAGATTCATGTCCTGCTAAAAAAGCGAAGCATTGGCTTTTTTCATTAAGTAGACGAGCCGCGAGATCGCCATGCCCAATGCCCACTTGACGCTGCTCAGCCACGCTGCCTGTCTTGGTGAATGCTTGTAAGCCTTCACCAATGATCGTCGCTGCTTGCTCTGCATTCTTGGGGTGTCGGAAAAGTGCTAGTGCAGTTCCTAAAGTATAAGCGTTTACTGCGCTTTCAAACGCGATAGGTTGAGTTTCCATTACTGTTGTCTTTGGGTCGATATTTCGTTCCATGCAGTACTGATAGGCTTGCTCAAGAGAAGATAAATCCATTTCATTCAATATATTGAGTGCATGTTCTGGTAATTGATTATTCATAATAGAAATCTCTAAGCTTGGCGTGGGTTAATGGTTTTAACGGCTTCATCGAATCGACCATAGGTTCCGGTCGCGAGTTTAGCGGCTTGATCAGCAGGAGTACCTTCATTGATGGCTTTCATCATTTTCCCAAGGTTGAGGTACTGGTAGCCAATTACTTCGCTACTTTCATCAAGCGCTAAGAGTGTGACGTAGCCTTCTGCCAATTCCATATAGCGAACGCCTTTGGCTTTTGTCGCGTAACTGGTACCAACTTGGCTGCGCTGCGTCAGCCCTAGGTCTTCTAGGGCTGCGCCTACTTCTAAACCTCCTTTAGAAAAGGCAGATTGAGTACGTCCATAGACAAACTGCAAAAATATCTCACGCATTGCGACATTTATAGCGTCACACACCAAATCAGTATTTAGAGCTTCAAGAATGGTTTTTCCAGTGAGGATTTCAGCTGCCATTGCTGCAGACTGAGTCATACCTGAGCAACCTATTGTTTCGATTAGCGCTTCTTCTACAATGCCACTTTTAACATTTAAGGTGAGCTTTGCTGCGCCTTGTTGAGGAGCACAACTGCCAACGCCATGGCTAAGACCTGATATGGCAATCACATCTTTTGGGCTGACCATTGCTCCTTCAACAGGAATAGGTGCAGATGCGTGTAGTTCGCCCCTTTGAATTGGGCACATAGATTGAATTTCTGAAGAGTAATGCATAATGTTTTCTCACTAATAAAGTCATTTAAGACCTAGGCGTTGAGAAAGCAGGACATGTTGGAAGAGGTGTGGCTAAATTCACTACAGATCTTTTGTGCCGATATTCCAAATGTCGTTGCGAGCTTATGCTCACATAAAGTGATAGGAATAACGATACACCCAACAGTTTTACCTGTTTTCGATTCTGTAGGAGTCATTAGCACTGTTCGAAAAGAACGGGCGGTTGAAGCGAAAGCTTAGGTGGAACCCCATCACCTGATGACAATAGATTAGATCTTTATCACACTTTCATGCAAGTGAATATTTAGAGCAATTTCGACTATAAAAAGTGCTTATTATATTTCGATAATTATAAAAAACGCCAATAATGAACTCTAAATAAAGTTAACTATTAGCGCTTTTATAAAGAAATTAGCTAGTTATGCTGCATCTTCTTCTGCGTCTTCAACGGCTTCAAGCTTCTGAGCTTTTTTCGGAGCCGGTTTGCGCTTAGCACCTAAAGCGTAAAGAACTTCTTCTTTGTTCTTCGCTAGGTACATTGCAAGTTCTTCTTGCTTACCTTCATCTTCGATTAATTCACTTCCACCAAGTAAAGTGAATAATTCATCTGCCATATCCAGCATTTTGTCATAAGCGTCAGCTTCGGCTTTAGAGGTAAAAGTCATTTTCTCTTCTCCGTTGCGTTCGACCACGTACTTAACGATAACAGCCATGGTTAGTCCTCAAAGTTTGGTTGATTTTTACTGGCTTTTTATACAGTTTTACAGGCTTAAAGTCCAGTTGAATGCCTATGGGATCCCTATCATTGGGAGCCTAGTCTATTTGTTGCTGCCAGTGTTGGCAGTATTCCATAAAGGATTTGAGTAAGGGGCTTTGATATTTGTCTTTATGAACCAGTAACCAAAATCTTCGCTTCATATCTAATGGCACATTCAATACTTTTACTCGCCCATCTTGAATGGCTGGTTGTACCGCGAGTTGAGATAAGCACGCAAAACCGAGCCCTGCAGAAACGGAGTTGATGATGGCTTCAGTCGTATTCAATTCAAATGATTCGTACCAGTGCTCTAAACGAGGCGCAACGGTTCGAAGAAAAAATTCACGAGTCCCAGAGCCGGATTCTCGCAATAACCAATAGCTGCTTTCTAAATCGTGCAACGAAACTTGATCTAGTTGGGCGAGAGGGTGATTAGCTTGAGCAACGATACACATTTCATCATCACTAAATTGGCTGGAAATAAGTTCATTATGCTGAGTCTTTCCCTCAATGAGCGCAATGTCGAGTTCGTAGTCGACCAGTTTTTGGCAAATGAGTGCACTATTGGAAATGAACAAGCTTTGATCTTGATGCTGAGTTTGCTGGCGAAAACCTGACAAAATATAGGGCGCGACTTGATTACCAATTGTATCGCTTGCACCAACTTTCAGTAAGCCACTTAAGGCTTGTTTGTCACCGAACAGTTCATCAATCCCAGCGGCTCGGTGCAATATTTCATCTGCAAGTGGTAATAACTTTTGACCTTCTTGATTGATCACAAGGCGGTTATTAACACGATCAAATAAAGAGTGACCGAGTTGTTTTTCCATTTCGCCCAACGCCATGCTGACCGCAGCTTTAGATAAAAATAAAGCTTCTGATGCGGATGTGAGCGTTGAGTGCTGAGTAATGGTGACAAACACTTTTAGCTGCTTAATTGAAATATTGGACATAGCTTTCCTAATTCATAGAGGCATGGTTTTTCTAGCTCATAGAGGCGCTGTTTGTTGCTCATAGAGGACTATTTTTTAGCTCTATAAGAAATAGTTTGTAGCTCATAGGAATAGTGTTTAGTTATTCTGAACGCTTGTTATATATAATTGGATATTAGTAAACATTGTGCAAGCGTATTATAGCTTCAACAAGCTGATGAGTTCGCAAGTTAAGGTGAATGAATTAAGTGAGAGAGTTTAAGAGAGGCTAATATGATTCAACGCATACAACATAGTTTGACAGGTGCCCCAACCCCAATGGCAGGCTTAGCATTAGCCATTGCGAGTTTAGGGTGGTGCTGGGATGGAGTGTTAATCTCGCAAGGTGTTATGCATACACCTGGTGTCGTTCAGTGGGTTAGCGCTGCAATCGCCGCGAGTTTGCTGCTCATTTTAGCCGTTAAATTTTTGATTCACGGACATTTGCTACGTGAAGACTTAGCTCATCCTGTTGTTGGCAGTGTTGTTCCAACTTTTGCTATGGGCTGCATGATTGTTTCTGCATCATTAGGTCCTATTTCTCAATTCTTGCAAGAGGCGGTATGGCTAGCATCTGTTGCTTTACACGTTATTTTTCTAGCGAGCTTTTTGTACCACAGAGCAAAACAGTTTGAGATTCACCATATGGTGCCAAGTTGGTTTGTGCCACCGATTGGTATTATTGTGGCGGATGTTTCTTTCTCTGGGAATCCAACGTTGGAGCCGGTCGCGAATACTGTCTTGATTTTTGGCTTGATCGTTTATGCGGTAATGCTGCCACTTATGATTTATCGATTAATGTTTCGTAATGAAATTCCAGATGCTGCGAAACCAACGATTGCGATTATGGCTGCACCGGCAAGCTTATCGTTAGCGGGCTATTTAACGGTTTCTCCAGAACCATCGCCAGTTATTATTAGCTTGTTGTTTGGTATTGCAATACTCATGACATTCATTATTTATGTCGCGTTCTTTAAGCTGCTTCGTCTACCATTTAGCCCGGGTTATGCGGCTTTTACTTTCCCAATGGTTATCGGGGCAACCGCATTATTTAAAATGGCGACTTGGATGCAAGGTGTGGGTATTGAGGCTCAGTTTATCAATCAAATCTATGTCTTAGCGTATGTAGAATTAGTCATCGCGACTTCTGTTGTAACTTATGTCGCCGTGAGATATTACATGAATTATCAGCCACACCGTATCCTTCGAACTTTGTAGGGTGGATTCTGACCAAGCACTCGTTCAAAACGTAAACAGACGTTAAGTTTTCAGTATTTCATAAGCTTATATTCCTCATCCGAACTCGGCACTTATGCTAATCTGGCTGTATATTGTGGCAAGATTAACGTGAGTGCACTTTGTTTACTGTTTACCATTCCAATAAAGTTGATACTTTAAAAATTATCCTCGTTCATTTAATTAAGAATGATCCCTTAGCTAATCCATTTGATAAAGAACAGATTCTTGTTCAAAGCCCTGGTATGTCTCAGTGGCTAAAAATGGCGTTGGCAAAAGAGTTTGGTATTGCGGCTAATTTAGAGTTCCCACTACCTGCCACATTCATCTGGGAAATGTTTACCCAAGTCTTACCTGATGTCCCTAAACGCAGTGCTTTTAATAAAGAAGCGATGACGTGGAAGTTGATGAGCCTCCTCCCTGCTAAGCTCGAATTACCCGAATTCTTACCATTACAGCGTTATTTAGAAAACGATGACGATAGCTCTAAGCTATATCAACTGGCTGAAAAGATTGCCGATATTTTTGATGGTTATTTAGTGTACCGACCTGAATGGATGGCGAGTTGGGAACTTGGGGATTCTATTGCTGAATTGCTAGATGAAGAAGGGCAGCAAGAGCATCCTTGGCAGCCTATTTTGTGGCAAGCTTTGTATGAACAAACGCTATCTCAAGGGCAATCTAAATATCACCGTGGCAACTTATACCATGATTTTATTGAAGCGCTGATTGCCAATAAAATCAACTTAGACAAGCTTCCTAAGCGATTGTTTGTTTTTGGCATTTCTTCGCTTCCACCTCGTTATATGGATGCCTTAAAAGCTCTGGGTGAGCGTATAGATGTTCACTTAATGTTTACCAACCCTTGCCAGCACTACTGGGGAGATATTCGAGATAGAAAAACCATCGCTCGGATTGAAGCAAACCAAAGAAAACAATTTGCACTGGTTAATGGTGCACCTCAATTAGAAAGAGAAGCGTCACCATTAAAAAATGGCATAGAAGCGAATATCGTAGAAGATGAATTGCATACTGGGCACGCCGTTGGGAACAGTTTACTAGCATCGTTAGGTAAACTAGGACGTGATAATTTACTTTTGTTATCGCAATCGGAATGTGAAGAGCATGAGTTTTTCATTGATGTGCCACGCGATACTCTATTACACCAGCTCCAAGCCGATATTTTAGAGCTAGAAGAACATCAAGACGATCACATACTAGATTCAAGCCAACATAAGCAAGCTATTCAACTTGGTGATAGCTCGGTGACTGTGCATGCCTGTCATAGCCCAATGCGAGAAGTCGAAGTACTTCATGATCAACTTCTAGCGATGTTCGATGCAGATCCATCCTTAAAACCACGCGACATCATTGTGATGGTGGCAGATATTAATGCCTATAGCCCTGCCATTCAGGCGGTGTTTGGTAATGCTCCTGGTGAGCGATATATCCCTTATTCCATTTCAGATAGAACCGCCGACCAAGAAAGCCCAATTCTTGCTGCTTTCATGCAGCTGGTGGCGTTACCTAATACACGTTGCCTTGCTTCTGAGCTTCTTGAGTTGCTTGAAATACCCGCAATGATGGCAAAGTTCGAGATAGATGAATCTCAATTTGAACAAGCTAAGCAATGGGTAGAAGAAGCAGGGATCCGTTGGGGAGTGGATGCTTCAACTGCTGAAGAGTTCGAACTACCCGCAACTGAGCAAAATACTTGGTTATTCGGGATTCAAAGAATGTTACTGGGCTATGCAATGTCTGACTCTGCTGGCTTATTTGAAAGCCATGGAGACTCCATTGCCGCTTACAATGAAGTTCAGGGTATAAACGCAGAACTTGCCGGGAAATTAGCCCATTTTATTGAATGCATTGCCCATTATCGTGATTTGCTTACTCGTTCTCAGTCTATTGATGCGTGGCGAGAAGTATTGCTTTCTATGATTGATGATTTCTTTGCGGTTGAGCTTGAGGGTGAAGTTGTACTGAAATCAATCCGAGATGCGCTTTCTCAACTCAAAGAGCAGTTGGATGATGCACTATTTGAAGAAGAGTTGTCTCCAAGCATTATCTACCAATATCTAAATAACAAACTATCCGGTGCTCGAATCAGCCAAAGATTCCTTGCTGGTCAAGTTAACTTCTGCACCTTGATGCCAATGCGTTCTATCCCTTTTAAAACCGTGTGTTTGTTAGGAATGAATGATGGAGTGTACCCGCGTTCAGTGCCACCCGAAGGGTTCGACTTAATGAATGGCCGAATCCGCCCTGGTGATAGATCTCGCCGAGATGATGATCGTTACCTCTTTTTAGAAGCCATGCTATCGGCTCAAGAGTGTCTATATATCAGCTTTGTTGGTCGCTCAATTCAAGATAATACAGAGCGTGTTCCTTCTGTCTTAGTGGCTGAGTTATTGGAATATTGCCAGCAGAATTATTGCTTGGAAGGGCAGCAAGCATTGCCTAGTGATGATTCGGGTGAAAACTTAGAGCAAGCCATAACGTTTGAACATTCAATGACGCCATTTAGCCCTTCTGCTTTTAATCATGAATTGGCACCAGCTCTGAATAGCTATGCGAAAGAGTGGTTACCTGCTGCCAACAGACAAGGGCAAAGAAGTGGTGATTTTAACCGGTCTTTGGATGAGTACTTACATGGTGCGATTTATCCCTTAGAACTTGATTTGGTTGAACTGCAACGATTCTGGCGTTTACCTGTGCAGTATTTCTTCAATCGTCGTTTAAAAGTAATGTTCGAGCCACCACTGCCAGTTATGGAAGATGATGAACCATTTGTATTAAATGGGCTGGAAAGCTTCCAACTTAAAAATGGCTTGTTGCAAGTATTGCTTGAGAACTCAGAAAATATTGATGAAGCCGTTTCGCAATTTGTAGCAGAACAAAAAGCGCAAGGTAAGTTACCAATAGGTGCATTTGGTGACATTGAGTTTGAAACAAATAGAGTCCAAGCCGAAGAGTTAGCAAAAGAGATCCGTTTTGTTAGCGGTTCTATCCAAAGCGATATAGACGTCAATATCGAGCTCAACGTTCTTGGTGAAGGTAAACCAGTCCGCTTAACGGGTTGGTTAACTCAAAACTACCGCTCAGGCTTAGTTCGTTACCGAAGCGGAAAAATACGCTCACAAGACTACTTATCAGCATGGATTGATCACTTGTGTTGCGCTGCCATGGGGAATACAAAATCCACTCACATTATTGGCTACGATAGAAAAGAGGGCGTTGTGCATTTAACTTATGCACCACTTGATAACGTTCAGAAAGCGGTTGAGTTATTAGGTGAATTGGTTGAACTATTTTATCAAGGAATGACAGCACCGTTGCCTTACTTCCCTAAAACAGCATTAGCCAATGTTGAGGCGGGCTTTAGCCGAGGTAAATGGGTAGATGATGAAGAAAAGTCATTCAAGAAAATGGCAGACACCTTTAACGATAGTTATGCATTTACTGGTGAAGGTCGTGATACTTATATTTCGCGTATCTGGCCGCAATGGAATGATGAACTTGCCGCTCAAGCTCGTTTATATTCCAGCCGAATCTTACAAGCTCCTCGCTTATCTGCCATCGACCCTAAAGATCAGGAATAACCAATCATACAGTCATAGGTCTGTGTCTAGAAATAAGGCTTAAAGAGCTGATTTTAAAGAGACATGTCTAAAGAGCTTGGGGAAGATAAATAAAGCATTAGGTAAGCTGAGTTTGGAAACAGAGAGTTAGAAAGCTAGGAAAACAGAAGGCTAGAAAGCAGAAAAGTAAAGTGGCCGCCAGTAAATCATTATTAGTGTAGGGCGTTCGCTGTGCGGCCATAGGTCAGAGGGACCATGATTCTTTTGGTTAGCAAAATGTAACAAAATATAGCTAACTCATGGCGCGCATAGTAACGGGCACATGAAATGTTAACCGTGAGTGAGATCTCACAACATTCTATAGAGTAAATAAATATTCATAATTCCCTCCATTTTATGGGAAAGATCACATGCATTTAGAGCGACTGTTATTTGCTATGGGGTCTGAGGTAAAGGAAACCCTCGCGATTTAAGCTGGGATCACCCAATTTAGATAATTGAATGATGACAATAACGAAAACAAAATTGATAGTGAAAGGTGTGCATTTATGACAGTAACGTCTCAGGCGAATTCAATAGTGGCGACGCCTCTTCAAACCATGACATTTCCTTTGCATGGTGCACGGCTCATTGAAGCTTCTGCGGGCACAGGTAAAACCTTCACTATTGCAGGTTTGTATTTACGCTTGTTATTAGGTCATGGCTCTGTGACTTCAGAAGAATCAGAAGAATCAGAAGAATCAGAAGAATCAGAAGAATCAGAAGAATCAGAAGAATCAGAAGAATCAGAAGAATCAGAAGAATCAGAAGAATCAGAAGGCACACGTCACCAGCAACCTTTGACTGTCGATCAAATCTTAGTCGTGACTTTTACTGAAGCGGCTACAGCAGAGTTAAGAGACCGCATCCGCTCTAGAATTCATGATGCCAGAATTGCTTTTGCCCGTGGAGTTAGCCACGACCCTGTTATTGCACCACTATTAGAAGAAGTCTCTAATCACGCTCAAGCGGCATCGATTTTATTGCAAGCTGAGAGGCAGATGGATGAAGCTGCGGTCTACACTATTCATGGTTTTTGTCAGCGAATGCTAACGCAAAATGCTTTTGAGTCTGGCAGCCGTTTTGACAATGAATTTGTCACTGATGAAAGTCACTTGAAAGCGCAAGTGGTCGCTGATTATTGGCGACGTCAGTTCTACCCATTGCCGATGCAATTGGTTGGTGAAGTTCGCAATATTTGGGGATCACCTTCGGCTTTACTGGCTGATGTAAACCGTTATCTGACTGGCTCTCCACTTAAACTTACTGTTGAAGCGATGAGCGGTGACTTGCAAAGCCTACATAATCAGAACCTAGATAAAATCAAAGCCCTGAAAAAGCTATGGTTAGACTCAGAGGCTGACTTCTTAGCGTTAATATCTGGGTCTGATGTTAATAAGCGAAGCTATACCAAAAAGTCACTACCTACTTGGCTTGAAGCTGTTACGGCTTGGGCGAACAGTGAGACCTATGATTATATTGTTCCGGATAAACTCGAAAAGTTCTCGCAAAGTACATTAAATGAAAAAACACCCAAAGGAACGGCACCGCAGCATGCGGTTTTCGAAGCTATCGAGGACTTTTTAGCGAATCCAGCAGACCTTAAAGCACCTCTATTAGCGCATGCCATCCAACATTGTAGAGAAATGTTGGCAAAGGCTAAGCAGCAAAAGCAATGGTTGTCTTTTGATGACTTGTTGACTCAGCTATCTGCTTCAATCGATATGGATGAGCAATCACTGTTAATTGAACGAATTCGAAGCTTATACCCCGTTGCAATGATCGATGAATTCCAAGATACCGATCCACTGCAATACAGTATTTTTAGCCGTATTTATTTAGACAGCCCAGAATGCGGCTTGTTTATGATCGGCGATCCCAAGCAAGCGATCTACGGCTTCCGTGGGGCGGATATTTTTACTTACATCAAAGCTCGTAACCAAGTTAGTGCTCACTACACGTTAGGGACAAACTGGCGCTCAAGTGCTGATATGGTTAGTGCTGTCAATCAGGTGTTCGCAACGCCTGATAGCCCTTTCATTTATGACCAGGATATCCCTTTCTTATCGGTATCAGCTAGCCCTAGTGCTGATAAAAGAAAATGGGTAATGAATGGTAAAACCCAGCAAGCCATGACCTTTTGGTTACAAGAAGCAGAAGATAAGCCACTGCCGAAAGGCGAATATCATAAGGCGATGGCAGAGGCGACTGCGAGTCAAATTCAAACCATTCTTACGGCTTCTCAGCAAGGGCAAGCTTTCTTTGATTCAGGTAAAGAGCTGCATGCTATTGCTGCTGGGGATATTGCGGTACTCGTTCGTACCGGAAGTGAAGGTAGGTTAGTTAAAAACGCATTAGCAGAGCAAGGTATTGCAAGTGTTTATCTGTCAAACAGAGACAGTGTGTTCATTAGCTCTGTCGCGCAAGATATCCAGCGCCTATTACAAGCGGTACTGACCCCTGAAAACGACAGAGCCCTGAGAGCAAGTTTAGCTTCAGAATTATTTGCATTGGATGCGGCATCTCTTGATGAATTGAATAACGATGAAGTCGTATGGGAAAACGTGGTGAATGAATTCCGCGAATACCGCAAGCTTTGGCAAATCCGCGGTGTGCTACCCATGTTGCGTGGTGTTATCAGTAAGCGCCATTTAGCAGAAAGATTGCTAGAAGAAGAAAATGGTGAGCGCTCACTTACCGACTTAATGCACATCGGTGAACTTTTACAGCAAGCAAGGCAGGAGCTTGATAGTGACTATGGTTTACTGCGCTGGTTAGCAGAATCCATTGTTGATGCGCAAAATGGGTTAGGCGGAAATGAAGATGATATACAACGCCTTGAATCAGAAAGAAACCTCGTTCAGATTGTCACGATCCATAAATCTAAAGGATTGGAATATGACTTAGTCTTTTTACCTTTCGTTGCAAGTTACCGCGAAGCAAGCGAAGGTAAATATTATGACCATGAAACCGATGCCACGGTTTTAGATATTACTGGCAGCCCGCAAGCCCTTGCCCAAGCAGATAAAGAGCGTTTAGCTGAAGATTTACGCTTAATATACGTAGCGCTTACTCGTGCTGTTTATGGGTGTTACATCGGTATGGCACCCTTGAGAAAAGGTCGCTCAACGAAAGAGCCGACTGGTGTTCACCTAAGTGCCATGGGGCATTTAGTACAAAATGGTGAAGAGTTAGGCATTGCAGAACTTACGCAAAAACTAGCGGGTTTAGAAACGAATAGTTCAAGTATTGTTTTAGCAGAAGTTCCAACGGCTCATGCTGATGTTTTTAAAGCTAATGAAGAGCAAGCTGAAGCATTAGAAGCCAGAACTTTACAGACCCACATTGATCGCGGGTGGCGAATTACAAGTTACTCAGGATTAGTAAAACAAGGTCATCACAGTGCAAGTCATGATGCGACTATTGAAGTATCAGGGCTCGATGTTGACTCTGCTGAAGAGCAAGATGAGTTGGAGCTTATTGAACCAGAACGATCAATATTTACCTTTCCCAGAGGTGCTCGCCCAGGAACATTTCTGCATACTTTGTTTGAAGAGGTAGAATTCACAGAACCTGCGACTTCAGAACGTAATGAACAGGTCATTTTACAGCTACTTGAATCTGAGCAATATGAAGCCGAATGGTTGCCAATTTTACAAGAACTGGTCGATACCGTTCTTAATACTCCACTTGATGGAAAAGATTTAAAATTATCCAGTAAAGGAGAGTCTCAGCGGTTGGTTGAGATGGAATTCTTGTTGCCGATAGAAGTGCTTAGTTCTTCAGAATTGAATCGGGTAATTCAATATCACGATCCTTTATCGGCTAAAGCTGGGGATTTAGGCTTTCAAACAGTACAAGGAATGCTGAAAGGCTTTATTGATTTAGTCTTTGAGCACCAAGGAAAATATTACGTATTGGACTGGAAATCTAACCATTTAGGTGACGATGTGAGCGTTTATCATGGTGGAGCCTTGAAATCGGCAATGGCTGATCACCGATACGATTTACAATATCAAATTTATGCACTTGCACTTCACCGATATCTTCGAAGTCGAGTGGCTAACTACCGCTACGACACTCATTTTGGAGGTGTGTATTATCTATTTTTGCGTGGTATCGATGGGCAATCACAACAAGGGATATTTTCAGCTAAACCTTCTCTTGAGCTTCTAGATGAAATGGACCAATTGATTGATGGAAAAATCATTGATAGACGAGATGCACTTTTAAATGATGACGAAGCCGGACAAATGGAGCTTTTATAATGACACCTATTGATTTTAATTCGGCTTCATTACTCGACATTTTAAAACTGTTGGCAGGTAAAGGGTCTTTACGTCAGCTGGATTATCAATTCGCACGATTTATAGCTCAGCAAGGATCGCAAGAACTTGGTTTTATCGCTGGAGTAGTCAGTAATGAATTAGGAAAAGGTAATATCTGTGTCCAACTTTACCTTTTTAACTCCAGTAAAGGCTCAGATTCTAAATCAAATTCTTATATCGACTTTGCTCATTTGCTTGGGTTATACGGCGAGGCTGCCTTACAACTTAACCAAAGGTTAATTAATATTGATTGGCTGAGCATCCTAAATGACTCTCATCTTGTTGGGCTTGACAAATCTGAAGATGCTAAGCCTTTGATGTTTGATGGACAAAGGGTTTACTTACACCGTTATTGGAATTATGAGGTTGTTTTAGCCAACACTTTAAACCGCTTGAGTAAACCCGTTGAATTCAGTTTTGAGCAAAATCAGGCTTTAAGCCAAACGTTAGATCGCCTCTTTTCTCGCAGCTATCATTTCTTATTTAATGCCTTAGCTAAAGCGGCAGCAAGTCATAAAAGTACTCAAGTGTTGAGACAGCAACTTGTGTGTGATCATCTTGATGTTGTTGAAGAGTCGTCATTGAACTGGGCTGCGATTGATGAGCAGTTACAAAATGCAACTCAAGTGCCTGATCTGCAAACTCTTGATACTTTAGTACCATTGTCAGTTTGTTTAAATTGGCAAAAAGTGGCAGCGGCGGTGGCATTAAGCCGGAGGTTTACCGTTATTTCTGGTGGTCCTGGTACCGGAAAAACCACAACCGTTGCTAAGCTATTAGCCGCTATGGTTGAGCAAAGCCTAGGTAAAAATAACTGTGAGTTTACAAACTTACCAATCATCAAACTAGTTGCCCCAACAGGAAAAGCAGCAGCTCGCTTGACCGAATCAATTGGTAAAGCTATTGAGCAATTACCGATATCACCTGAAGTTAAAAATAATATTCCTACAGAATCCAGCACCTTGCATCGCCTTTTAGGGGCAATTCCGAACCGTGCTGAGTTCAGGCATAATCGTAATAACCCATTGCATCTTGATATATTAGTGGTTGATGAAGCTTCAATGGTCGATCTATCTATGATGTATAAGCTGGTGGATGCTTTACCTGATCATGCAAGGCTAATATTACTCGGTGATAAAGATCAGCTTGCTTCAGTGGAAGCGGGGGCAATTCTTGGTGATATTTGTTCGTTTACGGAGTCTGGGTATAGCTCGTCACAAGGTGCGTTAATTGCGTCACTGACAGGGTTTGAGGCTCTGAATAAAGTGTCGAAACTCGCTAAACATCCTTCTATTGCTGATAGCTTGTGTATGTTGCAAAAGAGCTATCGATTTGATGCGCGTTCAGGCATTGGTCAGTTAGCTAAAGCCATCAATATGGGAAGCTCTCACCAAGTTGATAAAGTATTTTATGCTGGGTTTGATGACATCGAAAATCACATGTTGTCGAGTGATAGCTATAACTTAATGCTCCGTACATTAGTGACAGAATATGGTCGTTATCTCAATAAAATTGATGAACCATTAGATGTAATACCTTTAAATATTGGTGAAAAAGAACCTGCTACTGATGAATTTAATGTAATACGCAAAGAACAAGAATTAAGAGTAAAAGCACAAGATCAAAAAGCGAAATCCGTTCTCGAATTATTTAGTCAGTGCCGCTTGTTATGTGCTATTCGAGAAGGTGACTTTGGCGTTTCGGGGTTGAACCACCGTATAGAAAAAGCGCTAGCAGCCAGACGATTAATTCAACCTAATAATGATGAGCTTTGGTACCACGGTCGTCCTGTTATGGTGACAAGAAATGATCATGGTCTTGGTCTTTATAATGGTGACATTGGGATCTGTATGCTGGATGCTACAGACGATAGCCGAGAAGGAGAGGCTGCTCGTTTGAAGGTGTACTTTGAATTACCGGATGGCAACGTGAAATCTATTCTACCGAGTCGAGTTCCAGATCATGAAACCGCTTATGCGATGACGATTCATAAATCTCAAGGTAGTGAATTTGATCTGACCTTAATGATTTTACCACCGGAGTTCAGCCCGATTTTAACTCGTGAATTGATTTATACCGGTATTACACGTGCAAAAAGTCGTTTAATGATGTTCAGTGATACTGGAGTTTTGAAGCGTGGTATTAAAGTGAGAACAGAGCGAATGAGTGGGCTGGTTAGCCGCCTTGTGAACTGAGTAATATGGATGATGTATATATGTCTGGGGAAAATATAGCTAAGTAACATATGGCTAAGTAACCATCCCTGGTTACTCACTCGAGCATTTGCTTAGGTTAGTTAACCCGTAAGTGCTCGTGTAAATGATATGTGGTTTATTTTGTACTGATTTTGACAGTTTAAAATAAACTCTTTTAGGTTCTCACTGGCTGGAAAAACACAGTGGACATCTAAGCCTTCTAAAAACTGGTTATCAGCCATATCCCAAAAGCTTTGCAGCGAATTACAAATAATGGTTCTCATAAAATTTGCTCTTTTTGCTTATAGTTATTAACGCTAGCCTTCACTACTACATCTTGAAAACAGTGAGTTAATGTTTTTAGCAATCCGTGCAGTAACAACTTCTTTTTGAGTTGTCTTTTCCTATTATGAGGGAGCACCCTCAAAAACGAGTAAATTCTATACAAACTTGCTTGTGAATGAAAGTGCATAATTTATAAAAAACAAGCCGTAAACGATTACATTGAATACAAAGCTGTCTTAAAAATGAGACTTAGAGTGTTTACTTTATTTTCATGGTATTTCACGAGTAACAATACAGAAGTATTGAAACTATCTAGACGTTTAAAGCTAAGATTTTTGATTTCCTTTGAAAATTGTACAAACCTTGTTTTTCCATTGGTAATTCATCCACTCCTATTTCATAAAAGCCTTGTTCTCTAAACCAATGAAGGCTGTGAGTGGTAAGAACAAATATTTGGTCAATATCATTAGATTTGGATTGATGTTTCATATAATCAAGCAGCAACAGCCCACGGTTACCATCACGATAGTCTGGGTGAATTGCCACACAAGCCATTTCTGCCATATGGTCTGTCGGGTAAGCATAGAGTGCAGCGCAGCCAATAATTAGCCCATCTTTCTCTATGATAGTGAAACGATGTATCTCTTGCTCGAGTTGTTCACGAGAGCGACGGACGAGGATACCTTGATCTTCAAGAGGACGGATTAAATCGAAGATCCCTCCTATGTCATCAATTTGCGCCTGGCGTACTTGCTCGGCACTGGCCATCACGATTTGTGTTCCAATCCCATCTAATGAGAATAGCTCTTGTATTAACGCGCCATCCACTTTGTAGCTGATTAAATGGCATCGAGGTACACCAGCTCGACAAGCGGATACGGCGGCTTTCAAAAAACGTAAAGTACCCGAACTCTGGTCTTCTGTTGGATTTTGAGTTGTGGTGAGTTCTTCTAAAATATGAAGGGCGTCTTTCGGAAATAGCTCGGCAATTGCGTTGCCATTCTCACCTATCACACCTTGTTCTGAACAAAAGCCAATCAGTTTGTCGGCTTTAAGGCGAATGGCGACTTGGGTTGCGACTTCTTCCGAGAGCAAATTAAAGCTTTCACCAGTGACTGAGCTAGCAATAGGACCGAGTAAAACAATGGAACCTTGGCTTAATGTTCGGTTAATGCTTTCGATATCTATTCTACGAATTCGCCCGCTATGACAGTAGTCTGTGCCATCATCGATTCCTAGTGGCTGAGCCGTGACAAAGTTACCACTCATGACATTCAGTTGAGTTCCTGCCATTGGTGTGTTGTTTAGGCTCATTGAGAGGCGAGCGGTGATGGCTAATTGTAGCTGACCTGCAGCTTGCATAACTAACCCTAATGCATGCTCATCAGTAACACGAATGTTATTGTGATAAGGAGTATGGCAGTCTTGCTTTTCTAGGATCTGATTTATCTGAGGGCGAGCGCCGTGAACTAAGACAATCTTAACGCCTAAACTATGAAGTAGGGCAATATCATTGATAATGTTGCCGAAGTTTTTATCTGCAAAGGCCTCGCCACCAAGCATGATGACCATGGTTTTACCTCGGTGAGCATTGACATAGGGGGTGGACTGTCGAAACCCTTTTACTAGCGCAGTACTTCTAATTTTCACAGTTAAAATCCATGTTGCATATTTATTCTTAAATTTAGCATTTATAATTAATTTATGACAAGCTGTTTTTTGGAATAAAGTGCAAAGTTATCAAAACATACTTTATTCTGTATTTTAACTACGTGTAGAATATCGACGGAACGTTCTACTCAGTGCATGACATGTCAGTATCAGTGAAAAAAAATAAGATAAATGAAGTAACCAAAAGCTTATATGATGAAGCGAATAAGCAAGCGCAAGCTAAATCAGCATTCAAGCGAAAACTGCTAGAGAGAAGCTTAATGCTACTGGCTTTAGTAGGGACGATTGCTGTTGCCGCTTTATTTGTGGACGTCATCACTCGAATGAATCAATCAGACACTCCTAAGAATGTGATTTATGGTACTTGGGTTGAGCAAAAAGTGGCTCATTATGCAAAAGATGAATTCGTACTAAGTGAGCGAGGTGTGTCAGTTTCTGGTTCAATTGTAGCCACAGATTTTAAATTTGATGGCAACCACTTTGAATATAATGCTGGCGATAAAACGTATCGTTTTAGAATGATTAATGCTGAAAATACTGAGATGATTTTAGAATCGGATGGTTATTACAACCCATTATTTAAGCTAGAAGGCAGCGAGAATAATGCACTGAGATAAGGTTAACTTATCGTAAAGTCTTACAAACTAAGATTGTGTTATCCAAGGTATTTTGTCATCCTCAAAGGATAGAATTTTTAGGATAACTCTTGTGATTAAAAAACTATTTCCAGCCATAGCGGTTTCTTTTCTTTTTGGCTGTGCACAACCTACCGAACGCGCTCAACAGTATTTAGATGGCGAGTTTCCTCAAACTTTAAATAAAGTTGAACAAGTCGAATCTGGTGTTCCAAGAGACTACACCGCATTTTCAAAGCAAGCGGAAATGGTTGTCAATAAATCCCCTTCAATGGCAAACATCTTCCAACCACTGTACCAGCAGCTAGAAGCATGGGCATTGCAAAGTGGAGACCCTACCGAACTTGCAAATTATGGCGTAGAAGCAGCTCAGTTTGGCGGTGGTGATGATAAAGGTAATGTGCTGTTCACCGGCTATTTCTCTCCTGTTATTGAATTGCGCCATGAACCAGACGCTGAATATCGATTCCCAGTTTACTCTCTCCCGGAATGTAATAAAGAATGCCCAACTCGCGCTGAAATTTATGACGGAGCTTTAGAAGGGCAAGGTTTAGAGTTAGGTTATGCTGCCAATCGAATTGATCCATTTATGATGGAAGTACAAGGCAGTGGTTTCGTTCATTTTGGAGACGACGACACGCTTAAATATTTCGCTTACGCAGGTAAAAACAATAAGGCATACGTCAGTATCGGAAGAGTCTTGATTGAAAGAGGACTCGTACCTCGTGAGAAAATGTCTTTGAAAGCAATTAAAGAGTGGGTGCTCGCGAATGAACCGGAAGTTGTAAAAGAACTACTAGAGCAAAACCCATCTTTTGTCTTTTTCCAGTCAAAAGACGATCTTTCAGTAATGGGCAGTGCGGGAATTCCTCTATTGCCAATGGCGGCGGTAGCGGGTGATCGCTCTATACTTCCAATGGGGACGCCAGTATTGGCTGAAGTGCCACTGTTGAATGCTGATGGTACATGGAGTGGTGCACATCAACTTCGTTTGCTGCTTGTGTTAGATACAGGCGGAGCTGTAAAACAGAATCACCTAGATTTGTACCACGGGATGGGACCTAGAGCTGGGACAGAGGCCGGTCACTACAAACATTTTGGTCGCGTTTGGAAGCTGGGTTTAAATGGTAGTGCGACTGAAGCACCTTGGGCAATGCCCCCTGAGAAAGCTGAATAGTAAAAGGTCCTATGCTTAACCTAGACTTTTAAACCAAGAGTGCGTATAAAACGCACTCTTTCTTTTTCCATCGAATAAAATTGGCGGCAACATGCGTGAATTAACCACTCCAGCTTCAGAAAATTACGACCAACGTTTTGGCGGTACACGACGTTTATACGGTAATAGTGAAGTGGACATTTTACGAGCTGCACATGTCTGTGTAATTGGTATTGGTGGTGTGGGTTCATGGGCGGTTGAAGCATTGGCTCGTACTGGTTTAGGCGAGCTAACGTTGATCGATATGGATGACGTATGTGTGACGAATATTAACCGTCAAATACACGCTATGTCGGGCACTGTTGGTAAAAGTAAAATTGAAGTAATGGCAGAGCGCGTTAAGCTGATTAACCCTGAATGTAAGGTCAACTTAATTGATGACTTTATTGGTCCTGATAACCAAGCTGAGTATCTGTCTAAAGACTTTGATTATGTACTGGATGCGATTGATAGCATGAAGGCAAAAGCTTCTTTGCTTGCTTATTGCCGCAGTAATAAAATCAAGGTGATTACGACCGGCGGAGCTGGTGGTCAAGTTGATCCAACACAGATCAAAATTGCAGATTTAACAAAAACCATTCAAGACCCTTTAGCGAAAAAGCTGAAGGATACTTTACGCCGTCACCATAACTTTCCGAAAAATCCACAGCGTAAATTTGGTATTGATTGCGTATTTTCTACCGAACAATTGAAATACCCTCAAGCTGATGGCAGTGTTTGCGCCGCAAAAGCGACGGCTGAAGGTCCCAAACGTATGGACTGCGCGACTGGTTTTGGTGCAGCAACTGTAGTTACGGCTTCATTCGGATTTGTTGCAGTTTCTCGTATTGTTGAAAGAATTGTTCAGAAGCACAGCTAAAGTTTGTTTGTATTTAATGAATAGCTTTTAAGATGTGGTCTTCTAAAGATGATGTTTTATTTCTATTTTTGATATGAATACTTGATTGATTTGAATAAGAAATGCCATTTGCCTCTTCGTTACATTAGATATTTCGTTTGATTGGATAAAACAATGACTCAATTCCCAGTATCGCCTTTTGGCACTGAAATTACTCATCAAGATATAGCAGAAAAAATGCAGTCTTTTTCTGGGTGGGAAGATAGATATCGCCAAGTAATACAGTGGGGAAAAAAGCTTCCTGTAATGCCTGAAGATTTAAAAAGCGAGCAAGTCACGGTTGCTGGATGTGAAAGCAAAGTTTGGTTAGTCAGCCAAAAAATCTGTGAGCAATGGTTCTTCTGCGCAGATTCAGATGCCCGAATCGTACGAGGCTTAATTGCTTTGGTTATGGCTGCGTTTGATGGACGAACTGCTCATGAAATACAAGCGTTCGATATTGATGGTTACTTTGAAAAGTTAGGTTTAACTACTCACTTGAGCCCATCTCGTGGTAATGGGCTAAAAGCTATCATTGCACAAATCAAAAGCATTGAGCAGATTAAAGGCTCCGCTGTTTAGGTTTCGCCGTAGAACAACCTTATCTGTAAATAAAATCATTCTGGCACAACTTCAATACATCGCTATATCAGTAAAGATAGGGCGATGAATGTCATCATACATCCTACAAAAAACTCTAGAACCTTCCACGCTTTAGGCTTTGAGAATAATGGAGCGAGTAATCTTGCTCCATAACCTAGGCTGAAGAAAAATACGAATGACCCTGTAATCGCCCCTAATGCAAAGTTTAGCTGTTGCCCTTGGTATTGAGTGGATATAGAGCCGAGTAAAACGACGGTATCTAAGTACACATGTGGGTTTAACCAAGTAAAAGCCAAACAAATCATTGCCGTTTTAATTGCAGAGGTTTGTTCTACCTGCTCATTTCCTATCGCGTGAGAAACAGTAACTGCAGATCGAAAGCTCATAAATGCGTAGACAACAAGGAATGCTGCTCCACCGTATCGAGCGAATACTTCAATGTTTGGGTATTGGGTGACAATCGAGCCAAACCCTGCCACCCCAAGCGAAATTAAAATAGCATCAGACAATGCACAGATCAGGCAGATTAAAAAAACGTGGTGCCTTTTTATGCCCTGCTTTAATACAAAGGCATTTTGTGAGCCTATCGCTAAAATGAGTGATAGGCCTAATGTAAAACCTGAAAAGTACGCCAGCATAATCCGTTACTGCCTTTGATAAATTATTTGCTATTTGCTATTTGCTATTTGCTATCGCGATCATTGTTTGTTCAGCCATCGAGAATAGATCGAAGTTCGGACCTTGTATGGACATTTACCCTTAAAGCATATCGACGGCTTTCTCTATTGCAGAAATGAGCTTATTCACATCATCTTCAGTGTTATAGATTCCAAACGAAATTCTTACTGTTCCTGTCACATTCAGCTTATCCATAAGTGGATGAGCACAGTGGTGACCAGCCCTAACCGCAATGCCTTGCTGATCTAGTAGTGTGGCAATATCTTGGTGATGCACTCCATCCATCACAAAGGTAATCACACTTGCCTTTTCTTGGTAGCCGAGCACCTTAATATCATCAATCTTGGATAAAGCTGCATAAGTTTTATTTTGCAGGTGATGGATGTGAGCTTCCACAGATTGCTGGTCAAACTGATTTAACCACCCAATTGCCGTATCTAAAGCAATTGCGCCTGCAACGTTGGGAGTTCCGGCTTCAAATTTTCCTGGCAGTTCAGAGTAAGTGGTTCCTTCGAAAGACACGCGTTCCACCATCTTGCCACCACCATGCCAAGGCGGCATTGAATCCAATAGCTCTAGCTTTCCGTAAAGTACGCCAATACCTGCTGGAGCATATAGTTTATGACCTGAGAATACGTAAAAGTCGGCGTTTAATTCATGAACATTAAGCGTCTCATGAACGATGCCTTGCGCACCATCGACAACGACAATAGCACCAACTTGATGGGCTTTCTTGATGATGCTCTCAACGGGTAACCGAGTACCGGTCACGTTGGTAATATGGGCAACCGCCACTATTTTCGTTTTATGGCTTAACCGTTTCTCGAATTCAGCAAAGTCTAGCAGGCAGTTGTCATCCATTGGTAGTTTCACAACCTTAGCACCCGTTTGCTCTGCCACGATTTGCCAAGGAACGATGTTAGCGTGATGTTCCATTTCGCTGACCAGTATTTCATCGCCCTCTTTTAGAGTGCTTCTCGCATAAGTTTGAGCGATTAGATTCAGAGCTTCAGTTGCTCCTCTTGTCCAAATGATTTCTTTACTCGAATTTGCCCCAAGGTACTCAGCAACATTGTCGCGAGCGGCTTCAAATTGGCTGGTGGCTTGTGCCGTTAAACTGTGGCTACCTCTATGAACATTGGCATTTTGTTTTGAGTAATACTGGCTGATGGCATCAATGACGACTTGGGGTTTTTGAGTCGTGGCTGCACTGTCTAGGTAAACCAAAGATTGTTCATTGATTTTTTGGTTAAGAGCGGGGAATTGAGCTCGTATATTATTGATGTCAAACATGGGCTTACCTAAATATATGGTTCTTTTATTAATGCAGATATGATGCTGAAAAACGTTTTGTTAATACTGCTCGGCTTGCTTAACGCGCTTATACAAAGCTAAGTTCTTGGGAACGTCAATATTATGCTTGGCAGCCGTAGTTAGTAGATAACCAGTAATGAAGTCTATTTCAGTCGGGCGATGATAAAGCATATCTTGTTTCATTGAAGAGTTATTTTGAGCAGTAGCATGGATAACATGATTGATCGTTTCTTGTAATTCACGCTTACTTGTTGGAATACCTTCAGCAGTCATGACTGCTTCTAACTCTGTAATAAGCGGCTGTAACTCTTCTTGATATTTAGCTTCTGCCAGTTGCCCATTTTTTATTTGATTCAGACCCGTTAATGGATTGATAGCGCAGTTAATGGCGAGCTTTTGCCATAAAGCTTCCTGAATGGACTGATTCCATTTTACTTCAGGCAATGCATGATTCAATACATCACAAAGGAAAGAACATTGATCACCCAATGCATTATAACTCCCTAATTGTGTGGAGCCTTGACCTGTATGAAGCACACTTTCAGGACTTGGTTTAAACGCTGCCTGGGTTGTTGTCGCCAATACAATAGGAAAGTGATGAATATCATTGGAGAGCGTGTCTATTGCTCCCATACCGTTATGCATGAACATTAGAATGGTATCAGGGTGCAGAGTTGTAAGAAGGGGAGTGATAGCACTCTCTACTTGCCATGCTTTGACGGTGACGATGATGAGATCACACTGGTTTAGTAATTGACGGTTATTATTCGTGAATACCACTGGCTGCTGCTGATCTAATGTGATTGACAGCTGTGAGTCTGTTTTGCGGCTATAGAGCGCGACATTATGCCCAGCTTGAGAAAGTTTTATTGCCCATAAAGAACCAATAGCGCCAGGACCGACGATACCAATATTCATAGGGATACCTTAGAGAAATGCTTTGGAACTTAAGAATAACGAGGTAAAAAATGAAAGCAATAAAAATGGCACCCGAGGGTGCCATTTAGGAAGTTTTCTTATCAGTTCTATTAGAACTTGTAAGTAACAGCTACGTAGTGACCTGCGCCTGAAGACTCTGGCTCATGACCCCATGGTAGAGCTTCGCCATCTTTAAAGCCGTATACATCGTTGTATAGCTTAAGACCGTAACCTACAGCAAAACGATCTGAGTGCCAGTAGATACCGTTAAACATTGCGCCGCCGCTGCTTGCACGACCGCTGTCTTGGTCATCCATACCAAATTGGTAATCAATGTAACCTTGGTAAGAAATGAATGAACCGTTTTCGAAGAAGAAGAAAGGCTTGAACCAGTTAGTTGAAACTTGAACGCCGTTCCAGTCTTTCATGTTTGAATCGTAAGTACCGTAGAAGTTAAGACCAATTTTGCCTAACCATGGAACCATTACGTCAGAACCAAGACCGATTTTCTGAGTGTTTACGTCAGCGTTACCGCCCCACTCCATAAGAGTAGAAACGTATAGCTCTTGTACTGGACCGAAAGACAGGTCTTTACCTGTTACTGCGTCAAGAGACATACGTGGTGCGAATTTCATGAAGATTTTTTCGCCACCATTCTTGTCGCTACCAGGATCTGAAGCAAGGTTGAATACGTCAACGTAACCGTAAAGATCGAAAGCTCCAGAGCGACCGCCGAATTCCATCTCTAGGTAATCGTGAGAAGACTCTGAGTAGCCTTTTTCATCAATTGCAGCCATAAGGTTGAATTGCATCCACTTGTAATCGTTTTTGTGGATGTCGCCGTCTGAATAATCAGCAGCCATAGCTGGTGCAGAAGCCGCAGCCATTAGGCCAAGAGCTAAAAGTGATTTGCGCATAATGGAACTCTCTATATTTAAAGTAAGTAACCCGCTATCCATGCGTGTTTGATTTTGTCCGAATGCCGAGCATGATAGCGATTTTGTTCTCAATTAAAAGTGAGAAAGAGTGCAAATTAAAATTATTATGGTGACACTCATCACACTAATGATCGAAATGGCGGAACTTTCAAATGCATATGAGTGCTGATGCACCCTTATTTCTATTGAACGTGTGAAGTCTGGTTATTTTATCGTTTCATTGATTGTTTTATATTCAAAGCAAACGATTTGATCAGTTTTTGTGATGCATCTTACGTAAACAACAGAGTCTAGTTGTTGGCTTTTGGAGCTGCCATTTATTGAATTTTTTTAATATCAAAATGTGAAGTTAAGAGTAATAGCTGGGTATGGATGGAAGATAGTGAAAAGTTTATCGAGACAATGTGAGATCTTTCATTGAGGGCAAAAATTATTAAACCCCAACTCGATGATAAATTCAGGGTGGTGAGTTGAAAGTGGGCTACAGAAAGGCAGCATAATCGACAAACGTAGTTATCGATTATGCTATTTAGTTAGTCTTTTTGGTTACGAGCGTCATCGAGCAACTTCGAGAAGAAGTGTCTTAATGAATAAAGCATGATCAAACTAGGAACAACCATTAATGCCGTTAAGATGAAGAAGGTTGACCAGTCATTAAGGTAATCAACAAGCTCTCCACTAAATGATGCTAACGTCGTCCGTCCAAAGTTACCCAAGGAAGCAAGTAGGGCGTATTGAGTTGCCGAGAAGGCTTGTCCTGTCAGAAGTGTTAAAAAGGAAACGAAAGCAACCGTTGAAAATGCAGTGGTAAAGTTATCGACAATTATTGTTGCTAAGAACAAGGTCTCACTTGGACCTGCTTGAGCTATCCAAGCAAACATCAAATTACTACCTGCCATTGCAACACCACCAATCATCAAGCCGCGTACAATGCCAAATTTCACGTTGAAGACGCTACCTAATAACGTAAAGAATATAGTCGCACCCCAACCAATCAATTTTGAGTAATGACCGATTTGTTCATTACTAAAGCCAATTTCTTTATAGAAGGTGATCGACATTCTTCCTAAGAAGGCTTCACCTATCTTAAATAGGAAAACAAATAGCAACAGAGTGATAGCAACTTGAACACCGTTACGCTTAAAGAAATCATAGAAAGGTTCAATAACCGTAACTGTAAACCAAGCTAGAACTTTAGAACCGACAACCTGATTGTGTCGTTGTTGAGCTTGAGCTTGAAGTTCTTCACGCTGAGTTTTAGGTTCACCGACAAGTAAGGTAAACAGCATTAATAGAGCAACAACACCTGCCATGCCGTAATAAACACCATTCCAACCAATAGAGTCAGCATTAATAAATGCAAGGTAACCAGGGAGTGAATAGCCAGTCCACCAACCAATAACCGCCATAGCAGAAGCTTGAGGGAGTTTAGACGGCTCAGATTTAGGGAAACTGTCGATACGATAAGCATCAATTGCAATGTCTTGTGTTGCTGAAGCAATGGCAACGCCTAAGGCAAGCATTGATGTAAGCACAAGGTCATTGGCTGGGTTAACGCCTGCGATAAAAAAGGTACATACAAGTACGAAGCTTTGGCAGAAAAATATCCAACTACGCCTTTGACCTAAAATGGCATGTAAAACTGGCAATTTTACTCGATCAACCAGTGGTGCCCATAAAAAGTTAATGGCGTAGACAGCAAAGACACTGCCGAAATAACCAATAGCAGTTCGAGTTAACCCCGCATCTTTCAACCAGCCAGACATATTGGAACCAATGAGAACCCAAGGGAAGCCGCTCGAGCAGCCCAGCATGAATACCCAAAGTAGTCGCTTATCAAGATAGCTACGGAAAGTTTGCATCCACGATAGGGATGGCGAACCTGATGACATAAAAACGTCCTTGCGAAGAAAAACGCCCTTGACGGATGTTAAGGGCGTTGGAAGCGTTTACTTAAGAAGGGTTACTTTTGTAATGACGATTGGGTCTACTGGAATGTCTGACATTCTGCCAATTCGTTTTGTTGGAATCATGGCCATCTTTTCAACAACATCAAACCCTTCAACTACTTTGCCAAATACAGCATAACCAGGAGGAGACTGTTCAGCATTCAAAAAGCCATTGTCAGAATAGTTGATGAAAAACTGACGAGTTGCTGAGTCTGGATTATTAGTGCGAGCCATAGCAAGCGTAGCGGGTTCGTTTCTTAATCCGTTGTAGCCTTCATTTTTGATGGGCGCATTAGTTGGTAGGCGGTTCATATCTTTATCAAAGCCACCACCTTGTGCCATGAAGCCAGGAATAACTCGGTGAAATTGGCTGCCTACGTAGCTACCATCTTCAACGTAAGTCAAAAAGTTAGTGACGGAAATCGGTGCTTTCTCTTGATTAAGGTCGATTGTGAAATTACCCAATGTAGTTTCTACTGAAACTTTTGGACCCGCCCAAGAAGCGGCACTGAAGGCAAGTAGAGCAATAGTTGATACTAAACGAAGCATTAGAAGCGCTCCTTCATGTAATTTTGTAGTTCTTGGTCATTCGAGATATCAGCTAAAACAAGGTTAATGACATCATTTAGTACCATTGAAATATCGTCGTTTGAAGCACTTAATGTACCTGTGCGAACAGCCGTGCCTTTGAAGGTTTTTACTAGCTTACCTTGAGGCGTTTCAGCGGTTACTTCTAAAGTCACTTTACCATCCATTTGGTTCTCCATAATGGTGTGCTTTACTGTTACCAGCGCTTCTTGAATTTCTAGTACAACTGAGTTTTCACTATTTACACTAGCGCGATAACCTTGTGATTCAAACTGCTGAGCAATTGCATTTTCTAAAGTAATACGCATATTTTGCTGAGCATGGATAGGTTCAATGTTTGAACGACCGCTATCCACTAAAGCCACATACTGAGCAGCACGTACATCTTTGCTGGAAAGTGTGTAAGTCTTATTCTCTACTAGGTTACTTGTACTCAACGACGCTGTCGGGATGACGCTAATTTGCTCTTTTTGAGGTGCAGAGCAAGCCGTAAGAACAACAAGTGATGCAGCCAAAACTAGTTTTTTCATTCTTCTATCCTTTTAAAATACGCATTACAAATGGTATTTGTGATCATTCTTTGATTCAGTCTTCAATGCTATTTATTAAAGTTAGCAGGTTCTCTAGTCGCTTGTAAAATCTCAAACTTCTGGTTCAATTCGAGAGTCTCGACATTTGCTTCACCAAATAGACGAGCTAATTTCACATCGTATCCGAGGTGTCGGTTCCCAATAACAATTAATTTGCCTCCATTACTAAGAACATGCTTTGCATCACAGAACATTTGCCATGCAATGTGATCTGTAATTGCTTGTTGCTGGTGGAATGGAGGGTTACACATTACTAAGTAGGTACTGTTTTTCTTGAAGCCGTCTAAACAGTTGTTTGCGATAAACTGGAAATTGCCTTCTTCTCCCAAATTATCAATGACATTCTGGCGAGCAGACTCGACAGCCATGAAGCTTTCATCAACACAAGTAATTCGAGCCTGAGGGTTTAATTGCCCAGCTTTGACACTGAGTACACCATTACCACATCCTAAATCAATAATGTGGCGAAGCTCCGGATCTTGAGGGATATGTTCAAGCATGTAACGAGCGCCTTGATCTAGGCTTTCACCTGAATAGACATTCGGTAAATTCTTTAGTTTTATGCTTTCCCCATCTACTTCCCACTCATTGTATGGATCAACATCATGGATAGGTTGGCAGTTTGCAGAAGAGAAAATCAGGCGATGCTTCTTCTTAGCTAAAGAAGTAGTAGTTGCACCTAAATATTTTTCAAAAAGATTCAGCGTAGACGTATGGATCTCTTTCACTTTATTAACACCAATAATTGGGCAAGTTTCAGGTAGGGCTTTACGAAGCTGACTCAACTGCCAAATTAGGTGTCGGTTTGTTTTAGGTAACTGCATGAGTACTAAATCAATACCATGTGGAATCTCTTCCATGGTATTAAGGAAAGTCACGCGGTTACATTGATTTCGTTGTAGGTTTTTAAGTGCACCACGCTGAGAAATAAACGAGTCGCTCATCATGGTGACATCATGTTTTTCAGAGAACCAAGCTGAAAGAGCACCAAAGTGATCATTCATAATCAAAATGTGTTTGCCTGGCTCTAGATTTAGCTCTTCTACATGTTGAATTATGTATTCGTCTCCAGCATCCCAAGCTTGAAGCGTTTCATTTGAACGCTTTGGAAAGCGGTGTAAAGCCAGCGTTCTGCTGTTAAAAGTAAATTCAGTTTTCATTCTTTGGGATACTTATATGAGAAATAACAAAGATATTGTCTCAAATGCTGTTTCAACAAGATAGAAAAAACTGGAGGTAACCGCACTCTCTCTGGAATATTTTGTCAGACAGGTTGCATGTTTAGGTTTATACTGGATGTATAAACAATATGAGAGCGCAATAAAGGAATCATGATGATCCAAGAAATTATTGAGACAAAACTGCACAATGAATTTGATCCAACGCATTTAAACGTTGTGAATGAAAGTTATATGCACAATGTTCCGGCTGGTTCTGAAAGTCATTTTAAGGTCGTTGTAGTGAGTGATGCTTTTGAAGGGTTGCGCTTGATTGGTCGCCATAGGGCTGTAAATAAAGCATTATCTGAAGAGCTGGCTAATAATATTCATGCACTATCTATTCATACTTATACTAAAGATGAATGGCAGAAGCAGTTCAGCAGTGTGCCTGATAGCCCAATGTGCATGGGCGGAAGCAAAGCTGAATAAATTGTAAAATGTGTTTGAATAAGAAAGGTGGCTTAGCCGCCTTTTTTAGTTTTCTATCGATAAAAATGCAACATATTTAGCCTGTTTATGTCGAGATAATGAACATTACAAATACCTACAATGAGTAATGTTTTTATTAACAGTGTTTCAACAAGTGTGTGTTAATTTCAAGTTGTGACAGAGTGTTAAACTCCGTATTTAAAACAGGTTATATGACTGGTTCATCTGTGCGGTATGTCAAAAATATAGACATTCAAAGGGCTATATACTTCAATTCCCAGCAAATAAAACCGCTATTCAAGTTATTGGTCATGGCATCAAGTTCCCAAAAAATGGTAGACTACCGCACCTGATAAATCTCAATCCATTTTTGTGATTGGTTTATTAAGAAATTGTTGCGATTTTGATGTTTCAAACACATCGAAACCGGACACTGTAATGTCGTGTCTAAGGGTGAATTAATAACACCCTGAATTTACGCAATTAAAGAATCTTTTTCCCGATAAAGTAGTGCAAGTGCGTATGATTACAATAAAGAAGGGTTTGGATCTTCCTATCGCAGGAACTCCATCCCAGGTGATTAATGATGGTAAGTCCATCACTAAAGTCGCCTTGCTTGGCGAAGAGTACGTTGGTATGCGTCCTACGATGCATGCCCGCGTTGATGATGAAGTGAAGAAAGGCCAAGTTCTTTTTGCTGATAAAAAGAACCCAGGTGTAGTATTTACTTCTCCAGCAAGTGGTAAAGTTATTGAAATTAACCGTGGTGCTAAGCGTGTACTTCAGTCAGTTGTGATTGAAGTGGCAGGCAATGAGCAAATCACGTTCAATAACTATGCAGCTGACCAACTAGCAAGCCTTGACCGTGAAACGGTTAAAGCTCAACTAGTCGAGTCTGGTGCATGGACTGCTTTGCGTACTCGTCCGTTCAGCAAGGTTCCAGCTATTGATTCTGAAACTCAGGCTATCTTCGTAACTGCTATGGATACTAATCCTTTAGCAGCTGAGCCAGAGTTAATCATTAACGAGCAGTCTGATGCTTTCGTTGCTGGTTTAGACCTCCTTTCAACTCTGACTAGCGGTAAAGTTTACGTTTGTAAGAAAGGCACTAGCCTGCCTCGCTCATCTAAGTCAAACGTTGAAGAGCATGTCTTTGATGGCCCACATCCAGCAGGTCTTGCTGGTACTCACATGCATTACCTTTACCCGGTAAATGCAGAAACTGTAGCGTGGAGCATTAACTATCAAGATGTTATCGCATTCGGTAAGTTATTCCTTACTGGTGAGATTTACACTGATCGTGTTGTTTCTCTAGCGGGCCCTGTGGTTAATAATCCACGTCTAGTTCGTACTCAGCTTGGTGCTAGCCTTGAAGAGTTAACAGACAGTGAGTTAATTCCAGGCGAAGTTCGTGTGATCTCTGGCTCTGTACTTTCAGGTACTGAAGCATCAGGTCCACATGCTTTCCTTGGTCGTTACCACCAGCAAGTTTCCGTTCTACGTGAAGGTCGTGATAAAGATCTATTCGGCTGGGCTATGCCTGGTAAGGATAAGTTCTCTGTTACTCGTTCATTCCTTGGTCACCTGTTTAAAGGTCAGTTGTTTAACATGACAACGACAACAAACGGTAGTGATCGCTCAATGGTTCCAATCGGTAACTACGAGCGCGTAATGCCTCTAGATATGGAACCTACATTGCTGCTTCGTGATCTATGTGCTGGCGACGTTGATAGTGCACAAGCACTCGGTGCGTTAGAGCTAGATGAAGACGATTTAGCATTGTGTACCTTTGTATGTCCAGGTAAGTACGAGTACGGTCAACTACTTCGTGAATGCCTAGATACAATTGAGAAGGAAGGGTAATTTTCATGGGCCTTAAAAAGTTTCTTGAGGACATCGAGCATGATTTCGAGCCAGGTGGTAAACACGAGAAGTGGTTTGCGCTTTACGAAGCTGCAGCGACTGTGTTTTACACGCCAGGTCTTGTAACGAAAAAAAGCTCACACGTTCGTGATAGCGTTGATTTAAAACGTATCATGATAATGGTTTGGTTCGCGGTATTCCCTGCAATGTTCTGGGGTATGTACAACGCGGGTGGCCAAGCTATTGCTGCTCTTAACCATATGTATGCAGGCGCGGAATTAGCATCTGTAATCGCTGGTAACTGGCACTACTGGTTAACCGAAATGCTTGGTGCCTCCTTAGGCGCTGATGCAGGTGTTGGCAGTAAAATGCTACTAGGGGCGACCTACTTCCTACCTATCTACGCAACAGTATTTATTGTTGGTGGCTTCTGGGAAGTTCTGTTCTGTATGGTGCGTAAGCATGAAGTTAACGAAGGTTTCTTTGTAACTTCTATCTTATTTGCGCTTATCGTTCCGCCAACACTTCCTCTATGGCAAGCGGCACTAGGTATTACCTTCGGTGTTGTTGTTGCTAAAGAGATCTTCGGTGGTACAGGTCGTAACTTCTTAAACCCTGCACTTGCTGGTCGTGCGTTCCTATTCTTTGCATACCCTGCACAGATCTCTGGTGACGTAGTTTGGACTGCTGCTGATGGTTTCTCTGGTGCAACTGCTCTTAGCCAGTGGGCTCAAGGCGGTGGTAGTGCACTAATGAACGTAACAACAGGTGAAGCAATCACTTGGATGGATGCATTCATTGGTAACATTCCAGGTTCTATTGGTGAAGTATCGACTCTAGCACTTCTAATCGGTGCTGCGATGATCGTCTACATGCGTATCGCTTCATGGCGTATCATTGCTGGTGTAATGATCGGTATGATTGCAGTATCTACGCTATTCAATGTGATTGGTTCTGATACTAACGCATTGTTCAGCATGCCTTGGCACTGGCACCTAGTTCTAGGTGGCTTCGCATTTGGTATGTTCTTTATGGCGACAGACCCAGTATCAGCTTCATTTACTAATAAAGGTAAGTGGTGGTACGGCATCCTAATCGGCGCAATGTGTGTAATGATCCGTGTAGTTAACCCTGCATATCCAGAAGGCATGATGCTTGCGATTCTATTCGCAAACCTATTTGCTCCTCTGTTTGACCACGTTGTAATCGAGAAGAACATTAAGCGGAGACTAGCGCGCTATGGCAAGTAATAACGATAGCATTAAAAAGACGCTGTTTGTTGTTATCGCATTGAGCCTAGTGTGCTCAATCATCGTTTCAACAGCTGCAGTCGTTCTTAAACCTAAGCAACAAGCTAACGCAGTTCTGGATCAGCAAACTAAGATCCTTGAAGTTGCGGGTATTGACCTTGCAGGTGATATTCCAGCGCTTTACGCAGAGAATATCGTACCTCGTTTAGTTGATTTCGCTACTGGTGAATTCATCGACCAAGACGCTGCTAAATACGACCAACGTAAAGCGGCAAAAGATCCTGCACAGTCTATTAAGCTTTCTTCGGAAGAAGACATTGCAAAGATCCTTCGTCGTGCTAACACAGGTACCGTATACCTAGTGAAAGATGGTGCTGAAACTTCTAAAGTTATCATCCCTGTTCACGGTAACGGTCTATGGTCAATGATGTACGCATTCGTTGCGGTAGAAACAGATGGCAACACTGTTTCTGGTATTACTTACTACGAGCAAGGTGAAACTCCTGGGCTTGGTGGTGAAGTAGAAAACCCAACTTGGCGTGCACAATTCGTTGGTAAGAAGTTATTCGACGAAAACCACAAACCTGCTATTAAAGTAGTTAAAGGTGGTGCTCCTGCTGGTTCTGAGCACGGTGTTGACGGTCTTTCTGGTGCAACACTAACAAGTGTTGGTGTTCAAAACACATTTGACTTCTGGTTAGGCGAAATGGGCTTTGGTCCGTTCCTAGCAAAAGTTCGTGACGGAGGTCTGAACTAATGTCTAGTGCAAAAGAGATTAAAAAGAGCATCTTAGCGCCGGTGTTGGACAACAACCCGATCGCGTTACAGGTTCTTGGTGTGTGTTCTGCTCTTGCGGTAACCACTAAACTAGAAACAGCATTTGTTATGACTATCGCGGTAATGTTTGTTACTGCTTTATCTAACTTCTTCGTTTCTTTAATCCGTAACCACATTCCTAACAGCGTGCGTATCATCGTTCAGATGGCAATCATTGCATCATTAGTAATCGTGGTAGACCAAGTACTTAAAGCATACTTATACGACATCTCTAAGCAGCTGTCTGTATTCGTAGGCCTAATCATTACTAACTGTATTGTAATGGGTCGTGCTGAAGCATTTGCTATGAAGTCTGCGCCAATCCCATCTCTAATCGATGGTCTTGGTAACGGTCTTGGTTACGGTTTCGTTCTTATCACTGTTGGTTTCTTCCGTGAGTTGCTAGGTTCTGGCAAGTTATTCGGTATGGAAGTTCTACCACTAGTGAGCAACGGTGGTTGGTATCAGCCAAACGGCTTGATGCTTCTAGCACCTTCTGCATTCTTCCTAATTGGTTTCTTGATTTGGGCAATTCGTGTGTTCAAACCAGAACAAGTAGAAGCGAAGGGGTAAGGTAGTCATGGAACATTATATTAGTCTGCTAGTTAAATCGATTTTCATCGAAAACATGGCGCTTTCTTTCTTCCTAGGTATGTGTACATTCCTAGCGGTATCTAAGAAAGTTAAAACTTCTTTTGGTCTTGGTGTTGCGGTAGTTGTAGTACTTACAATCGCTGTTCCTGTGAACAACCTTGTTTACACACATATCCTAAAAGAAAATGCGCTTGTTGAAGGTGTCGATTTAAGTTTCCTTAACTTCATCGCATTCATCGGTGTTATCGCGGCACTTGTACAAATCCTAGAGATGGTTCTAGACCGTTTCTTCCCACCTTTGTACAACGCACTTGGTATCTTCCTTCCATTGATCACAGTTAACTGTGCAATCTTTGGTGGTGTATCTTTCATGGTAACTCGTGACTACAACTTTGCTGAATCTGTTGTTTACGGCTTCGGTTCTGGTGTGGGTTGGATGTTAGCTATCGTCGCTCTTGCGGGTATCCGTGAGAAGATGAAATATTCAGACGTACCTCCAGGTCTTCGTGGTCTAGGTATTACGTTTATTTCAGTTGGTTTAATGGCGTTAGGCTTTATGTCTTTCTCTGGTGTTCAACTGTAGGGTAAGCACCCAGTAATAAGGAATAACAAATGCAAAGCATTATTCTTGGCGTAGCGATGTTTACCATTATTGTATTGGCTCTAGTACTAGTGATTCTTTTCGCTAAATCTAAGTTAGTACCATCAGGTGACATCACTATTGCTGTAAACGGCGACCCTGAGAAGGCGATCGTTACTCAACCTGGTAGTAAGCTACTTGGTGCTCTTGCTGGTGCAGGCATCTTCGTATCTTCTGCTTGTGGTGGCGGTGGCTCTTGTGGTCAGTGTCGTGTGAAAGTTAAGTCTGGTGGTGGCGATATTCTACCAACAGAACTTGATCACATCACAAAAGGCGAAGCTCGCGAAGGCGAACGTCTTGCATGTCAAGTTGCTATGAAAACTGACATGGAGATTGAACTAGACGAAGATATCTTCGGTGTTAAGAAGTGGGAATGTACAGTTATCTCTAATGATAACGAAGCTACTTTCATCAAAGAACTTGCGCTAGCTATCCCTGAAGGTGAAGAAGTTCCGTTCCGCGCGGGTGGTTATATTCAGATTGAAGCTGAACCACATCACGTGAAATACGCAGATTACGATATTCCTGAGGAATACCGTGGTGACTGGGATAAGTTCAACTTGTTCCGTTACGAGTCTATCGTTAAAGAGCATTCGATCCGTGCTTACTCTATGGCTTCATACCCAGAAGAGAAAGGCATCATCAAGCTTAACGTGCGTATTGCAACTCCGCCACCAAACAACCCTGACGTAGCTCCTGGTGTGATGTCTTCATACATCTGGTCTCTTAAAGAAGGCGACAAATGTACTATTTCTGGTCCATTTGGTGAGTTCTTTGCTAAAGACACAGACAATGAAATGGTATTCATCGGTGGTGGTGCAGGTATGGCGCCAATGCGTTCACATATCTTCGACCAACTTAAGCGTCTTAACTCTACTCGTAAGATGTCTTACTGGTACGGTGCTCGTTCTAAGCGTGAGATGTTCTACATTGAAGATTTCGACGGCCTAGCGGCTGCGAACGAAAACTTCGTGTGGCACTGTGCACTGTCTGATCCTCAACCAGAGGACAACTGGGACGGTTACACAGGTTTCATCCACAACGTATTGTACGAGAACTACCTGAAGGACCATGAAGCTCCTGAAGATTGTGAGTACTACATGTGTGGTCCACCTATGATGAACGCAGCTGTTATCGGCATGCTTAAAGATCTAGGTGTAGAAGATGAAAACATTCTTCTAGATGACTTCGGTGGTTAATCCATTTAAGTGATTGATATTATGGCTGGCTCTCATGAGCCAGCCATTTGTTTTTCTAAGGATTACCTCAGATATTTCGTTCGAATGATTAATGGTTTATATAACAAAAATAGCTTCTTTTGAGCTGAATTTTTATTATATAAATCCCTTAACTATAGCAGGAGTAAGCAAGTGAGAATTTGGCTTGTTGCAGTAGCTTCTTTAATGTTTCTTTCAGGCTGTGAAAAGCCTAGAGAGCAGGTTCATCTTAGTGGTCCAACAATGGGCACTAGCTATAATATTAAATATATTACAGGTGAAGAGTTTCCAGAATCTAAGGATATTCATACAGAAGTCGATCGTTTACTTGAAGAAGTTAATGACCAAATGTCGACTTATCGTCCAGATTCAGAGCTTAGCCGTTTTAATCAATACCAAGGGAACGATGAATTCCCGGTATCAGAAGAAACCGCAATTGTTGTGAAAGAAGCGATACGTTTGAACGGTCTTACTCAAGGTGCATTAGATGTGACAGTTGGTCCATTAGTGAATCTATGGGGGTTTGGTCCAGAGGCTCGCCCTGAAGTTGTCCCTACTGATGAAGAGCTTAGTGCACGTAAAGCTAAAATTGGTATTCACCATTTAAGTGCTACTAAGACGACCTTAACGAAAGATATGCCTAACTTGTATGTTGATTTATCGACTATTGCAAAAGGTTGGGGAGTCGATGTGGTAGCCGATTATATTGAATCTTTAGGTATCCATAACTACATGGTGGAAGTCGGTGGTGAGATTCGCTTAAAAGGTTTAAACCGTGAAGGTGTGGCTTGGCGTATTGCCATTGAAAAGCCAAGTATCGATGAACGCACTATTCAAGAAATTATTGAACCGGGTGATATGGCTGTCGCTACTTCAGGTGATTATCGTAATTACTTTGAACGTGATGGCATTCGTTACTCGCATATCATCAATCCAGAAACGGGCAAACCGATCAACCATAAAGTCGTGTCTGTAACGGTTTTAGCTCCATCTTCAATGACAGCTGATGGCTTGTCCACTGGGCTAATGGTCTTAGGTGAAGATAAAGGTATGGAAATAGCAAACCAGCATGATATTCCAGTATTAATGGTGGTGAAAACTGCTGAAGGTTTTGAAGAGTTGTCTTCAGAAGCTTTTAAATCATATTTAAATAAATAGAGCTTGCTCTAATAATAATTAGCGAGAGAGTTATGAATACATTTTTTATTACATTCGGTGTTTTTCTTGCAGTAATTTGTGCGATGTCAATCGGCTATATTGTGCAGAAAAAAGTAGTGAAGGGCAGTTGCGGTGGTTTAGGTGCAGTTGGTATTGATAAAGTATGCAACTGTCCAGAGCCTTGTGATGCTCGTAAAAAGCGTGAAGCTCGTGAAGCTTATCGAGCTGAAAAGTTAGCAGCCCGTGAAGAGCAAGTCGCTGCTTGGGAAAAAGATCGCATAGCTTAATACGTATAATGATTAAAACTAGGTTGTTTAAATGCTTAATTTCTTAGAATTATAAGCTGCAGACCACTCAATAAAAAAGCTCAAGAAATAATCTTGAGCTTTTTTTGTTTTTATAAGGTTTACTTAACTTTACATATATTGAGCCATTCTTTATTAACAGCTGTTTTTATTGTTTAACCTTAATACCAAAAACTGTGTGTGATATCGTTTCTCACTGACTAACGGTTTGATTTCGACCATTCCCTTTCGCGACATAAAGTCTATCATCGGCTTCTTTAATCTGTTCATTTAACGTAGCTTTTGCGCCTGTAACACCAATGCTAATTGTGACTTTTATAGTTGTGTCACCATGGCTAATTTCAGCGTCTTCAATTGCTTGTCGCATAGCTTCTAACACGGTAATAAATTCATCAAGAGGTTTGCATGATTGAATGCAAAACTCTTCACCACCGAATCGGACAGTGACTTCATCTTTAAAGAATTCTTTAATAATTTTACTGACTTCTACTAAGACGCGGTCTCCACCATCATGTCCATAGGTATCGTTCACTTTTTTAAAGAAGTCGATATCCATCATCGCAACATTACGGTTTTCACACCCTTTGCAACTTTGGTTAAATAAGAATCTACGATTCCATAAACCTGTTAGTGAGTCTTCATTCGCTAATCTGAATAGTTCGTTTGAGGCTTCTTTCATATCGAGTAACTGATGGATTCGACAGAAAAATTCTTCTTGATTGAAGGGTTTATATAGGAAGTCATTTGCGCCAGCTTTTAGGAATCGAGCTGTCATTGTACGGTCATCGCTGCCTGAAAGACCAAGAATCGCGAGCTGGTGGCGGTCATGATGAACACGTATATCTCGGATCATTGATATGCCATCTTTCTTTGGCATATCATGATCAGTTACCACAAAAGTAATATCAGGGTCATTTTGTAGAATGCTTAATGCTTCTTCACCATCGACCGCTTGAACCGTTTGTATATATTGATGTTCAAGAAGTTGAACAACATAGCGCCTCACGACAGAAGAGTCATCAACTACTAAAGCCTTGTGATTTTTATTATTGGTAATACGCTTGATGAGAGGAAGTAAATAGCTAACAGATGCCATGCTATCTTTTAGAATATAATCTAACACTCCTTTGGCTAGCACACTTTCACGAACATCATCATTAAACATTGCTGTCAGTACAATGACTTTATGTTTGTGGCTCAGGACTAAATCAATAATCTCGCCATCTTGACCGTCAGGGAGGCAATAATCGAGCACAGCACACAGAAAATCCGTGTCATGCGCTAAAATTAATTCTGCTTCTTCAATTGATTCAGCCATTGCGACTTCATAACCGTTACTGCTAAGTTGCTGATAGAGGTAATTTCTAAAAGCTCGGCTATCTTCAACGACCAGTATTTTGTTACTCAAAAGCTATCCCTACTTATCGATCAAATACTAATCTAATAATAATATCAGATACTGATATAGCTATAGAAGATAAAATTTTTTGGGCTCTAGTCGAGGTTATTCCCATTTTTTTGTATTAGATGTATACTGTTTATTTATACAGCTTATAAGTGGCAGTTATGGAATTGAATGTTGTGAGGAAGATCATCCATGTTGATATGGATTGCTTTTACGCAGCGGTAGAAATGCGGGATAACCCTGCATATCGAAATCGTCCTCTTGCTGTTGGTGGGCATGAAAAACAACGTGGTGTGTTGAGCACATGCAATTACGAAGCGCGTAAGTTTGGTATTCGCTCTGCTATGCCTACAGGAAAAGCATTAAAACTTTGTCCTCACTTACTTGTTGTTCCCGGAAGAATGCAAGTTTATAAAGAAGTATCGAAAAAGATACGTGAAATATTTACTCGTTATACCTTATTGATTGAACCTTTATCGTTAGATGAAGCTTATCTTGATGTGACTGATTCTCCTTCTTGCTATGGCTCTGCAACATTGATTGCTGAAGCTATTCGACGCGATATTTGGAATGAGCTCAACCTAACGGCTTCGGCAGGTGTTGCCCCTATTAAATTTTTAGCGAAAGTAGCTTCAGATTTGAATAAGCCAAATGGGCAGTTTGTTATACCTCCCCATGAAGTTCAAAATGTTATTGATAATTTACCGTTAGAAAAGATACCTGGAGTGGGTAAGGTAAGTATTGAAAAGCTGAATCAAGCAGGTTTCTATACGTGTAAAGACATTAAAAATAGTGATTACCGTAATTTACTGCTTCAGTTTGGTAGACAAGGTGCATCATTATGGAAGCGAAGCCATGGGATTGATGACCGAGAAATTGTTATTGAAAGAGAACGGAAATCAGTAGGTGTAGAAAGGACTTTCAGCGAAAATATTTCAACGTATGCAGAATGCTGGAGAGTGATTGAAGAGAAGCTGTTCCCAGAGTTAGAACGCCGATTAGAAAAGGCAAGCCCGAGTAAGTCGATCATCAAGCAGGGGGTTAAGTTAAAGTTTGCAGACTTCCAACAAACTACGATTGAACATATTCAAACCTCCCTTGATTTACAGCACTTTAAACAATTGCTTGAAGAGATACTGAAGCGGCAAGAAGGGCGAGAGATTCGTTTACTAGGGTTAAATGTTATGTTGCAACCCAAAGAGCAAATGAAGCAACTTAGCTTTTTCTAACCCATGAAAAGCGTTTACTTCTCATGGGCGTACTTATGCGACTAGATTCTTCCTAAGCGCTGGACTACCTGTAAAGTTTTACTGAAAGGGTACTGTTCTAATTTTCCATATCCCATCATTTTACTGGCTTTCATCTTGGTTGATAAAGGTGTTGCGATTCCACTCAGAAAACGTGCAATGGCTTCATCGGTAATTAACTGTGTCGCATTAGCTAAAAACTCACTTATCCATTGTTGCGCCATTTCTTCATCAATAGGATCGACAATGTGTCTAGGCAAAGAAGCAATTTCCCCACGACAAACTGAGCAGTGCCCACATTGCGTTGGCGCTTTATCATCAGCAAAGTAACTTGCTAGTCGTGAGCTTAAACATGTATCGGCTTCGAAGAAGTTGAGCATTTGAGCTAATCGCTCAACTTCATTGTTTTCTTTTATTTTGAATAATTCGGTTAGTTGTTCTGATTGAGTGTGAATATCTAACGTTGTATTTTTGACTGCGTAGACATCGGTGATTTGTTTACTCTCAAGTTCTATCCAGCCTTGTTCATGGAAATAATCCATGGCGGCGATCACTCGTTGTCGATCTGCTTGAAAGTGATTCCATAGAGTCTCGAAGTCAATTTGGCACCAAACCCGAGCTTGAGGGGAGCATTGGAAGATCGTTTCTACAAAGTCTTTGCGTTCGCCATGGAATTGATTGAGGATTTGGTCCTTAGAACGAATGAACTTAAATCGATAATCCGCAAAAAAGCTGTATTTGGGCTCAATGACACCCGCTAACTCAAGGTAAACTAAAAGAGTTTTTAGTGGTAGCTGTCTAATGTTGGTTTCTCTAGACAGTTGGTTCAACATGGTTTCCCATTGTTGTTCATGCTGGTAAATTTGTTCTAATACCGAGTGAATAGCAATGTTGTCTGGTGTGTCGCCATAGACAAAGTTTTCTAATGTACTGAGACCATTTTTATTAGCAAGTAAAATGCATTCAGAGCGTTCGCCATCTCTTCCTGCTCGACCGATTTCTTGAGAATAGTTTTCGATCGACTTTGGTAAATCGAAGTGAATAACTCGACGGATATTCGATTTATCCACCCCCATACCAAATGCGATAGTGGCAACGATGCAATGAATGTCATCATGCATAAATTGCTTCTGGATGCTGTCCCTTACTTCAGGTTTCAAACCTGCGTGATAAGCAATGGCATTGATACCTACATTTCGTAATTGTTGTGCCACCCCTTCAGCGGTTTGCTGCAAAGTGACATACACAATGGTTGGCAGTTGAGCTGCTTGGTTCACAACATCACATAAGGTTTCAAGTTTTACAGGTTCGGTGCAGGGCTGAATAGATAAGTCTAAGTTTGGTCGGTAAAAGCCCGTAACCACGACGTTCTTTTCATCTATCGAAAACTTAGACTTCATATCTTCGATAACAGAACTGGTTGCCGTTGCCGTTAATAATAATACTTGAGAGATATTGAGCTGACGTTGGTAATGAGGCAGCTTGAGGTAATCTGGTCGAAAGTTATGTCCCCACTCAGAGATACAGTGAGCTTCATCGACAACCAATAGTGAAATAGGAACCTGAGAAATAAACTGACGAAAACGCTCATTCTTAAGACGCTCTACTGAGATCATGAGGATCTTAGTCTCACCATTTCGTACAGCTTGCATCACTTGCTGAGTCGTTTGTCTATCTTGGCTAGATTCAATAGCAGCCGCATTGATTCCTTTACTGTGTAGAAAAGCCAGCTGATCTTTCATTAAAGCCAGTAAAGGGGAGATCACTAAAGTTAAATGAGGTAATTCTAGGGCTGGCAATTGATAGCAAAGAGATTTTCCTGAACCAGTAGGAAAGATAGCCGCAGTTGAGTTGCCTTCCAGCACATTGTCTATGACTTGTTTTTGCCCGTAACGTAGAGAATCAAAGCCAAAGACTTGTTTTAATGTCTGCTCTATCATTTTTATTCCTATTGATTTGCTACCAAGATGAGTATTGGTGTGAAATATTCAAAGTATTGAACGTTTCTTCATGCGTTAATACCTTTATCTACGCTTGTTCCAACCATAATACTTGCACCTGATTGTACCTAATTCTATTCTGTACCCCCTAAAAAAAGCCCAGCAAAACTATGAATAAATCCGATCTTCGACAAATAATATTAAACAAGCTTGAACAGCGCTTACAAGTTGCCTTATCCGCGACTCAGAGAGCCATTGACGCAGCAACCGATGAAGAAACCGTACCAGAGCATAAATACGACACTTTGGCTTTGGAAGCTTCTTATTTGGCTCATGGGCAAGCTATTCGAGTTCAGGAGTGTGAAGACGATATTCGTAGTTACCGAGAATTAGTGTTTCGTGAAAGTGAATCTATCACAATGACGAGTTATCTCGTTGTCGTTGACGAAGACGATAATGAAAAGCATTTTTTTATTGGTCCAAGTGCAGGAGGTTTATCGGTTGATTGGCAAGGGCATGATGTGTCGATATTGACTGTTAACGCTCCCCTTGGTCAGGCATTGATGGGCAAAGAAGCAGGAGATGAGGCTGAATTTAATGTTGCAGGCACCTCGTATATTTATGAGATTTTGTGCATCATTTAAAGGTAGATATGAGAAGCCCCCGTTAGTGCAGTGAAATGGTGACAATTGCCTGTGAACGTTTCTCTGACATTTAGGTATAGAGAATAGGTATGATTAAGATGTTGCCAAACGAGAGTGTGTTATGAAAAGAATTATATTGATCGCATCGGCTTTACTCAGCCACCCGGCTTTAGCCGCTCAGTGCCGTGTTGATTTAAAGAATGAAATACACATTGATGAACAGCAAGTTGAAATTCACCAAACCAATGGTGACACTGCTGTATTTGATGCTGAGAACAACTTATATATTCATGGGGAAAAAATTGAGCTTGATGATAACCAACAAGCCGCAGTAGAAAAATACCGTGAAAGTATGACTGAATATTTACCACGAGCGAAAGCAATCGCTCGTGAAGGTCTGACACTTGCTAATGATGTGATTGATGATATTGCCGCGAGTTTTGACTCACCAGAAGCATTCGATAATGTTAAGCAATCAATGAAAACATTTTTTGCTGATCTTGAAGCTCGATATTACAAAGATGGTGACTTAGTACTTCCTGCGGAAAGTTTCGATTCAATGGCAAGCAATTGGTCTGAAGACCTTGATAAAGCAATGGAAATTTTCAATGAAGAATTTATTACCAGTGCCTTTAATGCGATGTCAGAAAAAATGTCGAAAGAAGGTGGGCTTAACTTGTCTCAATTAACTGAAGATATGGCAGAACTTAAACAAAAAGTTGAGGAACGATTTGCTGAACATTCAAAGCAAGTTGAAAAAGAAACTGAAGAGTTTTGTGATTCTTTAGATGACATGGCAGAACAAGAGCAGCAACTCCATAAATCTATTCCTAACTTAAAAGATTACCAAGTATTCACTATTTAATAGCGCTTGAGTTTGTATATACCAGTCTTATAAATATTGAGTTAAAAAGCACCTTATGGTGCTTTTTTTATGGGTATAGAGTACCAAGAGTGACTGAATGTAAGCTTTAGCTAGGTATTTAGATGTTCTTGTGTGGGGTTATAATGTTGATTTTGTTGTTCTAGTTGGTTTCTATATCTGCTTTTTGGTTATCAATTGGTTAAATCGGTCTGTTAAAGTGGTTTTTTGGGGTTTATGTGATTATCAGCAGTTGAGAAGTTAAGGGTGTTTCAGTATTGTACTACCAAGCTAGTTCACTGATATAAAATGCGGATTATATGAACCAACAAACTTCACACTCAACAAGGGAGCATTTTAGCTCTCGCCTCGGTTTTATTTTAGCGGCAGCCGGAGCGGCAGTCGGTTTAGGGAATATATGGGGGTTTCCTACACAAGCGGCCAGCAACGGCGGTGGCGCATTTTTGCTAGTTTACTTATTTATGATTTTTGTTGTGGCATTTCCTATGCTGGTTGTGGAAATGGCAATCGGTCGTCATGGTCAAGCCAACCCTGTAGACAGTATGCGTTCATTAACAAGTCATCCACTTGGAAAAAAAGTGGGAGCACTTGTGGGTTGGGTTGGATTAAGTGTGCCAAGTGCAGTATTAGCGTTTTACAGCATCGTCGGCGGATGGTTGATTTGCTTTCTTTTTGGAGCGGTAGCTGAGCTTGTTGGCTTTTCTGAAATAGCAGAATGGTTTAAAGGGTTCAGTGTTGAGCGAAACGTCTTTGGAACGGTTGCGTTTTATGTTTTAACTATTCTCATCGTACAAGGCGGCGTAAAACAAGGTATTGAAAAGTGGTCGACTCGATTAATGCCAGCACTATTTGTCTTATTTGGATTACTCTTCATTTATATCATGACTCAACAAGGCTCAATGGAAGGTTTAAAACATTACCTAGTGCCTGATTTTGAAAAAGTCTGGGACAGAAAGCTGATTTTAGCGGCAATGGGACAAGGCTTTTTCTCGTTGACGATAGGCGGTTGTTCAATGTTGATTTACGGATCTTACTTAAGTAAAAAAGAAAACCTTCCAAAGATGGCTTTGAATGTAACCCTTGTAGATACAGCGGTTGCTTTCATTGCTGGTTTGGTAGTAATGCCTGCAATGTTTGTTGCAATGCAAAAAGGGGTTCAAATCTATGCTGAAGATGGCTCTTTACTGAGCTCTGATACTCTAGTGTTCACCGTATTACCTCTTATGTTTGATAGCTTAGGTTTCCTTGGACAAATATTCTCCATTGTTTTCTTTTTACTGCTTACGATTGCAGCATTAACGTCTTCTATTTCTATGCTTGAATGCCCTGTAGCGTTGGTGAGTGAGCGTTTTAATACTAAGAGAACCCCTACAAGTTGGGTATTAGGGGGAGCGATTGCTTTGTTTAGTATTGTGATTGTTTACAACTTTTCTGCGATGTTTGGTCTTGTTGCGATGATTGCAACCCAGTACTTACAACCAATGGCAGCACTTATGTTTTGTTTGTATGGTGGTTGGGTTTGGAACCGAAACTCAAAGATTAAGGAATTGGAGAAAGGTTGCCCTGAATTTCAACAAGGTTGGTTTGGCAAGGTATGGCCGGTCTACGTGAAGTTTGTATGTCCAGTACTCGTTGCAACGGTCATTTGGGCGTCATTTGGATAAGAATATTTTAAGCCAGTTAACTCATTAGCTGACTTAAGCTTTAATGTAAAAAATACTTTGGAAGTTCATTCCTCTCAAGTTCATTGATGAATTTTGATTCCAATAAAATGAGAAAACAAAAAGGCGCGAACCAAATAATGGTTCGCGCCTTTTTTATATAACTCATTTAGGTCGAGGTATGGATAGAAGCTTCAAAAAGAAGCCTCTAGCTATAGATGGAAAGTGAGCTTACTTAATTTCCATGCCTTGAGCTTGTAGGTCTGCGTGATATGAAGAACGTACAAATGGACCACAAGCCGCGTGAGTAAAGCCTAGCTCTAACGCTATTTCTTTTAACTCATCAAACTCAGAAGGCGGCACGTAGCGTTCTACTGGCAAGTGGTGGCGGCTTGGTGCTAAGTACTGACCAAGTGTCAGCATAGTTACACCATGTTCACGTAAATCTTTTAAAACTTGGATGATTTCTTCTTTAGTTTCACCTAGTCCCATCATTACACCAGATTTGGTTGGGATGCTTGGGTGCTGTTCTTTAAACTTTTGAAGTAGTTGTAGTGACCACTTGTAGTTCGCACCTGGGCGAGCTTTACGGTAAAGACGAGGTGCCGTTTCCAAGTTGTGGTTAAATACATCTGGCGGATTGTCTTTTAGTAGATCAAGAGCAACGTCCATTCGACCACGGAAATCTGGTACTAAAGTTTCAATGCGAATGTTTGGATTTTGTTCACGAATTTCACGGTTACAATCAGCGAAGTGCTTTGCTCCACCATCACGAAGGTCATCACGGTCAACTGAAGTAATAACAACGTATTTTAACTTCATGTCTTTGATGGTTTTCGCAAGCTTCTGAGGCTCTTCAGCTTCAGGTGTCACTGGGCGACCATGGGCAACATCACAGAAAGGACAACGACGCGTACAGATGGCACCTAAAATCATGAAGGTTGCCGTTCCGTGGTTAAAACATTCTGCAAGGTTAGGGCACGAAGCTTCTTCACAAACAGAGTGTAAGTTGTTTTCACGCATTGCTGATTTGATTTCTTGAATGCGCTTGCTGTCTGAAGGAAGTTTAATCTTCATCCAAGCTGGCTTACGCAAAACTTCTTTCTGTTCAGCAGGCATATTCTTTACGGGAATTAATGCCATTTTGTCAGCGTCACGATATTTAACGCCTTTTTCCATTTGGATTGGTTTGCTCATGATTTTATGCTTCTGCTGTAATATTGCTGGTGGCTTGAATGTCTACTTGGTCGTAACCTAATAAGGTAACAAGCTCTTGTATGAGTTGCTGCTCTACTAATTCTAGTCGTTCTGGACCACCTAGTTGGCTTACTTGGATCATTTCCATTCCTTGGTAACCGCATGGGTTGATTCGTAGGAAAGGAGAAAGGTCCATATCAACGTTGAGTGCTAACCCATGAAATGAGCAGCCACGGCGGATTCGTAAACCTAGAGAACAAATTTTCTTACCGTCGACATAGACCCCAGGGGCATCTGGTCGCGCGGTTGATTCGATATTGTATGCTTTCAGAGTGTTGATTACGAGGTTCTCAATATGTGTAACGAGATCTCTCACTCCTATTTTTTTTCGGCGGATGTTGATGAGGAAGTAAGCAACAAGCTGACCAGGACCGTGGTATGTCACTTGTCCTCCACGATCACTTTGAATTACAGGAATATCCCCTGCGTTCAATACGTGTTCAGCTTTTCCGGCCTGTCCTTGAGTAAATACAGGGTTGTGTTCAACCAACCAAACTTGGTCTACATCTTCTGCTGTGCGTTCGTCGGTGAACTTATGCATGGCTTTCCATACAGGTTCATAATCCTGGCGACCTAATTTTTTTACGATTAGTTTATTTTGCAAATCAGCACTCCCTCAAGGATTAATAAAGTGAACGCATTATAAACGTGAAACTTGATTCTAACTACAGACGGACTGCAAGGTTTTTCAACTTTCTTTGTATTTATTGAAATTAAAGTTGAATCAACCTCTGATATTTTAGAGCTGTAAATGAAAAAAGCGGCATAAAGCCGCTGTTTTTAGGAACTCTGTAATTACAGAACCATTCTTACTATTTCAATTTCACCCAGTTCTTTATACAGAACTTCAACTTGTTCAATTGAAGTCGCAGTGATATTAACAGAAACAGAGTTATAGTTGCCTTTTGCACTTGGTTTAACTGTTGGGGTGTAGTCACCAGGAGCGTGGCGCTGAATCACTTCTAGTACTAATTCCGTTAGTTCAGGTTTAGCGTAGCCCATAACTTTGTAAGTGAATGAGCAAGGGAACTCTAAGAGATCTTTTAGTTTTGCATCAGAATTGATATTCATGATTAGCTCCAAAATGAAAGACGTTATACTACTTTAGCATAACGCTGATAAAGCGTGTGAGGTCTTGAAGCCTCAGTAATAAGGGCGGAATATTACTGGTAAACTTCATTGAACTCAAGATCAACAAAAGCCGCATTTGGCGGCTTTTGTTTAAATTACTAGAGTGAACTTAAGTAACTTTATTTAGAACAAGCCCTTGAATAGAAGAACTAGGTAGTCCCAAAGGCGGCTAAATAAGCTACCTTGTTCAACGTCTTCTAAAGCTAGTAATGGGTACTCAGCTACATCTTCGCCATCTACTTGGTAGTATAGCTTACCAACTTGCGTACCTTTGCTAATTGGAGCTTCAAGCTCTTTTTCAAGTACAAAACTTGCTTTAAGGTTTTTAGCTTGACCGCGAGGTAGAGTCACAAATGTATCTTCATCGACACCTAGAGCAAGCGTGTCTTTGTTACCCATCCAGATCTTCTCATCAACGAATGTTTCGCCAGCTTTGTGAGGTGCAACTGTTTCGAAGAAACGGAAACCATAGCTAAGCAGCTTTTTGCTTTCTGTTTTACGAGCGTTTGCATTTTTCGTACCCATAACCACTGCAACTAGGCGCATTTTACCTTCAGTAGCAGAGCTTACTAAGCTGTAGCCTGCATTACTTGTATGGCCGGTTTTGATACCGTCAACGTTCATGCTCTTATCCCATAACAAACCATTTCGGTTGTATTGAGTAATGCCGTTGTATGTGTATTTTTTCTCTGAGTAGATACGGTATTCGTCTGGCACATCACGGATTAACGCTTGACCAAGCAAAGCCATATCATAAGGAGTCGAGTATAGGTTATCGTTATCTAGACCGTGAACATTGGCAAAATTCGTATCTTTCATGCCAATTGAACTTGCCCACGCATTCATTAAATCGACAAATGCATCTTCAGAGCCTGCAATGTGTTCAGCCATTGCTACACAAGCATCGTTACCTGATTGAATGATGATACCGCGGTTTAGGTCATCAACTTTTACTGTTGTGCCCACTTCGATGAACATTTTTGATGAATCAGGGAAGTTTTTTGCCCAAGCATTTTCACTGATAACAACATCATCCGTTAGGTTGATGTTGCCACGTTCCAGTTCTTGACCGATTACGTAGCTAGTCATCATCTTAGTTAAGCTAGCTGGGGAAAGCTTAGTGTTCATCTCCTTTTCAGCAAGAATTTTACCTGAATGGTAATCCATTAGAACAAAACCTTTAGCTGCAATTTGAGGCGCATCAGGCGTTACTATTGGTGCTGCGAATGACGATGAAGCTAAAGTTGCAGAAAGGGCAACGGAAGTAGCGAAAATAGATTTAACAATTTTAGTAGTATTAGTCATTTTGAATGCAATTTTTTGGTTAACTGACGGTATCTTACCAGAATCACTCTGTCACACCAGTGAAGGTAATGCCAGAAGTTGTTCTTGATTATTGACGCGCCATAGTTTGTTTTTTGATGAAAGCTGACGGATAGCCGGCTACTTTAACTTGTTCTAGCGTTTCTTGGGTTAGCGCATAGTCATGAAATGGACCTAGCATGAGTCTATGCTTGCCATTTTCCGATTGTACAAAGCTTCCAACTGACAGTTTTTCACTCATATCGATAGCCAAACGTTCAGTTCGTTCTTTATGAGGTGATGTAGCTATTTGAATAATGTATTGCGGTAGAGCTGCTTTCTTCTTTGCATCAGTCGGCATCTCAACAGTAATGACTTCAATTTTAACGTTGGCTGTACCCGTTTTTAATACGTCTAACTTATACGCCGCTGCGTAACTTAGGTCAATGATCCTGCCTTCGTGAAATGGACCTCGGTCATTCACACGTACGATGGTTGTTTTTCCATTATCGGTGTTGGTCACTTTTACATAGCTTGGAATAGGTAAAGTTTTATGAGCTGCTGACATTGAGTACATGTCATAAATCTCACCATTTGAAGTGAGGTGCCCGTGAAATTTCTCACCGTACCAAGACGCTCTACCTTCTTCAGTAAAGCCTTTTGTATCTTTTACTATGATGTAATCACTGCCACGGAGAGTGTAATTTGTATTTCCACCTAGGCTATAAGGTTCATATTTCGGGTGAGCATCTTCTAAGTGTTCGACTGAAATTGGTGCGTCAGGTGCAATATCTGAATCAATCGAGTAGCGACCTGACGGTGCAGAACAACCGTTGATTAAAATGACCAAACCTGAAATTGCCGCCCATTGTTTAGCAGACGATTTTTTTAATAGCATGGATTAAGTTGCCTTTGAAAATGCTTTTCTGTGTGTATGAATTGACATCAACATGCCAAAACCAGCCATTAAGGTAACCATAGAGGTACCTCCGTAACTGACTAATGGTAGTGGAACACCGACTACCGGAAGAATGCCGCTTACCATGCCAATATTTACAAAAATATAAACAAAGAAGCTCAATACAATACTACCTGCCATCATGCGACCAAAAGCGGTTTGTGCCTGGCTAGCAAGAATTAACCCTCGACCAATGATAAATAAGTAGATAGAAAGTAAGAATAAGATCCCAACCATTCCCCATTCTTCAGCAATAACGGCAAAAATAAAGTCGGTATGTCGCTCAGGTAAAAACTCCAATTGTGATTGAGTGCCTTGCAGCCAACCTTTTCCTGAAATTCCTCCAGATCCAATCGCAATTTTACTTTGAATAATGTGATACCCCGCGCCTAGAGGGTCAGATTCAGGGTCAAACAATGTTCTCACACGTACTTTTTGGTATTCCCTCATCAAGAAGAACCATAAAACAGGGACAAATGCCCCTAAAGCCAAGGCGGCACCAGTGATTATTTTCCAGCTAATCCCAGCTAAGAAAATAACGAAGATACCTGACGCTGCGATTAGAATTGATGTACCAAGATCGGGCTGTTTTGCAATTAATATCGTGGGTACAAAAACCATCACTAAAGAGATAGCCAAAGTTTGCAATGTTGGTGGTAAAGCTCGTTTACCGATAAAGCGTGCAAGCATTAAAGGAACGGCAAGTTTGAGGAGTTCAGATGGCTGAAAACGAACAAACCCTAGATTCAACCAGCGCTGTGCTCCTTTTGATGCTTCACCAAAAAATAGAACCCCTAGCAGTAAAATAATGCCACCAGCAAATAAGATAGGAGCAAGAGTTTCATACGTCCGCGGAGGGATTTGAGCCAGTATTAGCATCACGCCTAGAGATAGAGCCATTCGCATGGCTTGGCGGTCCATCATTGCTAAACTTTGACCACTGGCGCTATACATTATTAGTAACGCGAATCCCATTAGAACAAGGATGCCAAGTAACAATGGGAGATCGATATGGAACCGTTCAAATAAAGCTCGGTTTTGCCCTGTTGAAGGATCAAGTTTCATTATTTTGTTGCCTTATCTTTGGCTTTATCTGAGCCAAGAATAATATGGTCGAATATTCGTCTTACCACTGGTCCACCGTTTGAGGAGCCTCCGCCAGCGTTTTCAAGAACGATGGTAACGATCGCTTGTGGATCTTCAAGTGGAGCAAAGCCAGTAAATAAAGCGTGGTCTCGCAGATGTTCTGCTATTTCATCAGCGTTATACTCTTCATCTTCTTTTAGTCCGAAGACTTGCGCTGTGCCGGATTTACCTGCCGTTATGTACGACATTTTTTGGAAAGATCGACGGGCTGTTCCTTTCTTACCATGGTTAACCAGCATCATGCCGTCTTTGGCTATATTCCAGTATGTTTGAGGTACACCTGAAACTGGCGGATAAGTCTCTACTTCTGATAATTGCTGTGTAGTAAATGCCTGGCTATTTTCGATAGTTGAGCGCAATAGGTGAGGGGCAATAACAGTACCATCATTAACGAGTACTGATGTTGCTTTTGCTATTTGCATTGGGGTTGCCGTCCAATAACCCTGCCCTATACCTACAGGGATTGTATCACCTTGATACCAAGGTGTGCGGTGCCTCGCCATTTTCCAATCACGAGTCGGCATATTAGCTTTGCTTTCTTCGTAAATATCAATGCCGGTGTAATCACCGAAACCAAACATCATCATCCAAGAAGATATGCGGTCAATACCCATATCAAAAGCGATTTGGTAAAAGAAAGTATCTACAGATTCTTCAATTGCTTTGCTTATATCAACAACACCGTGCCCCCAGCGTAACCAGTCTCTAAATGGCTTAGTTTTAGAGTTTGGGATTTTCCAGTAGCCTGGATCATTACGAGTCGTTTTAGGAGTAATCACGCCTTCTTGAAGTGCCGCCACTGCGATGAACGGTTTAATCGTTGATGCAGGAGGGTAGATGCCAAGTGTCGCTCTGTTTACTAATGGACGGTTATTGTCAGTTAGCAGGGCATTGTAGTTTTTACTTGAGATACCATGCACAAAAGCATTTGGATCGTAGCTTGGGCTAGAAACCATCGCTAAAACACCGTTATCTTTTGGATCAAGGACAACGGCTGAGCCTCTTCGACCATCTAATAGTTTGTGAACGTAAAGCTGTAAGTCGATATCTAAGTTTAAGACAATATCTTTACCCGGAATCGCAGGGACAAATTTTAAGGTACGAATCACTCGACCACGGCTGTTTACTTCGACTTCTTGATAGCCAGCCGTACCATGTAGCATATCTTCGTAGTAACGCTCGATACCAAGCTTACCGATGTCTCGAGTCGCTTTGTAATTCGCATCTTTTTCTTCCCTCACTAATCGTTGAATATCGCGATCATTGATACGAGAAACATAGCCAATAACGTGTGTCAGTACATCCCCGAATGGATAGAAACGTTTCAAAGTGCCCGTCACTTCTACGCCTGGAAATTTGTGTTGATTAACAGAAAATACGGCCACTTGTTTTTCTGTTAGCTGAGTAAGTAATGGGACAGATTTAAAGCGGCGTGAATAACGTCGTTCTTTAAAGCGTTCAATACGTTCAGGAGTGATATCGAGAAGAGCTTGAAGACGAACGAGTGTTTCGTCCATATTCTTAATTTTTTCAGGGGTGAGTTCTAGGTTAAAAACAGGGCGGTTTTCTGCTAATAAAACCCCATTACGATCGTAAATAAGCCCGCGGTTGGGGGCGATAGGGACAACTTTTATGCGGTTGTCATTTGAGCGCGTTTTATAGTCTTGGTATTGGTTGACTTGGATATTGTACAAGTTGGCAACCAAGGTGCCCATCATGATTACAATGCCTATAAACGCAACAAAAGCACGGCTAGTAAATAGTCGTGCTTCTGCTTTGTAATCACGGATTTGGCTACGTCTGCGTAACATTAAAGCCTATTCTCTGTGATACGGATGATTGGCTGTGATACTCCAAGCTCGGTATAAGCTTTCTGCCATAATAACGCGCACTAAAGGGTGTGGAAGCGTTAGTGCAGAAAGAGACCAGCTTTGATCTGCTGCTGCTTTACATGCAGGAGACAGCCCTTCTGGACCACCAATCAAAATAGACACATCTCGAGCGTCTAATTTCCAGTTTTCAAGTTGTTCTGCAAGTTGTGGAGTGTCCCACTTCTTACCTGGGATATCCAGAGTCACAATGCGGTTGCCTTTAGGTACTGCGGCTAGCATTGCTTCTCCTTCTTTTTGTAAGATACGAGCAATATCCGCATTTTTTCCGCGTTTGCCAGCTGTGATTTCAATTAGCTCAAGTGGCATATCGTGTGGGAAGCGTCGGCGATATTCTTGAAAGCCTTCTTCAACCCATTTGGGCATTTTAGTGCCAACTGCGATTAGCTGTATCTTCAAAACTTAGCCCCAAAGCTTTTCTAGTTGGTATAGCTCACGGTGCTCTGCTTGCATTACGTGAAGCATGCTTGTACCCATGTCTAGTACAACCCACTCACCTTCTTTTTCTCCATCCATACCTAGAGGATCAAGACCTGCTTTCTTCACTTCATCTGCAACGTGCTGTGCAATGGAAGCTACGTGACGTTTTGATGTTCCAGTACAAACGATCATGAAATCTGTAACGCTTGATTTGTCTTCTACGTCGATAGTAACAATAGACTCGGCTTTCATGTCGTCGGCTTTATCAGCAAGAAAATCTTTTAATTCTTCACGTAACACTTGGTGTTCCTTAAATCTTAATACAATGTTGTTTGGATCATACCATGCTTTTAAGCTGGGTATGGTATCGAAGCTGATGGGAGACAAAACTCCACGCTCAACTGATGAATTAGTGGCCAAGGAGAATGTTCGTATTGCGTTTTTGCATACAATTCAGCTTGGGTTAGCAAAACAAACAGTGAGTGTAGCTGTTTATGCGACACCCTTGTGAGCGCTGCGTTATAAAGCGATTTTTTAGATTGCCATATACGGTACTTATCAAATACTTGTCCAATTGGCATCTGTTTCAATTGCTGCTGCATTTGCAAAAGAAGAGTTAGCTCTCTTTGCAGGCTTCGCAGTAAAATCACAGCTTCTACGCCCTCAGCTTCAAGTTGGCGGAGTATACGCTGAGCACGGTTTCCTTTTCCAGAAAGAAGTGCATCTATCCAGTGAAAAGGTGTGAAATGGTTGTGCCTACTGAGAGATTCTTCTAATCGGACAAGAGTGAGCTGACCATCTGGGTATTGAAGCGCTAATTTTTCTAAGCTTTGAGTGAGTGCAAATAGGTTGCCTTCGTGCCATTGTGCCAGCATTTGAGTGGCTTCAGCATCAGGAGATAAACCTATAGCGCGGCACCGAGTCTGAACAAATTGAGGTAGACGCTGGGCATCTGGTGTTAAACAGCTGACCCAATGACCTTGGTTCGATAAGGCTTTAAACCATTTCGCGTTCTCTTGAGCTTTTGTCAGTTTAGTCCCGACCACAATGAGCATAATATCGTCGTGTATATGATCGGATAGTGCGAGTAGCTCTTTTGCAATAGATACATTTACACCAGATTCAGGCAACTCTAACTCAATGATCTGACGGCTGGAAAACAAACTTAGTGCTTGGGTGCAGTCGTATACTTGATTCCAGTCCATGCTGTTATCAATTGCAAACCTATGACGTTCGTCAAAGCCTTGCTGCTTTGCCACTGTTTGGATAGCTTCTCGACTTTCTTGAAGTAGCAGGGGCTCATTCCCAAAGATAAGGTAAACACGGCTAAGTTGTTTATTCAGCTGTTCGGTTAAGCGGTCGGCAAATATACGCATTAATTTCGCCTATTACTGAACTGATTCAGTTGAACTGGGCGTTACTTCAACATTCTTAATGTTGTACTGCTTTTCTAGCTCTTTAACTTGTATCTGTTCAAGTTCTTCTAAGTTCATTTCATTCGCAGCAATGTTAGCTTTTAAGCGTGCCATTTGACGAAGGAGCTGGCTAGCCGCTAATTTACGCATTTCATCTTCAATCATGTCGCGTTCTTCAGATTTAGCTAGGGCTGTTAAAGGGTTATCTAGGTAACTACGAGTCACACTGGTTGAGAATGTTTTTTCACCAAGATCAGGGATCGTCACGCGGTAAGAAGCATTAAATGTCAGCTCTTTTTCTGCCGCTCGGGTATTTTGGTAAAGGGATAAAGTACGCTCGCTAATAGCTTCACTGATCAGATGTAGGTTTGGTGTTGTACTTGATGGTGAAACAATATCTACATCATTCATACGCAGTTGACCTTTGACCATACGAGTGAAGGTACTGTATTGATCGTAGCTAGATACTGAAATCTTATTGAGTTCTTCTGGCACTGAATAGTCGCCACGTAAGTGGAAGCCGCACGCACTAAGCAAACTGGCAGTTAAAACAATAACAGTAACTTTGAATGAAGATAATGAAATCAGGCGCATTATTTTATGGCTCTCATGAAGGTAGAATACTTATTTAAGGACTTTAAAGGTTTAGTGTTCGTTGATTTAAAGCACTTAAATAAGTAGACAGGGCATAAAATACCCTGTCTAGAGACAGCTAAAAATGAATTAAGTTCGTTTTAAACTGTTTAACTAAATTCGCTCAATACGATTAGTTAGCAACGATATTAAGAAGCTTACCTGGTACGAAGATAACTTTACGAATCGTTAAGCCATCTAGGAACTTCTTAGCATTCTCGTCGTTTAGACCAAGCTCACGAACTTGCTCTTCCGTTGCATCAGCTGCAACAGTCAGTTTCGCACGTAGCTTACCGTTGATCATAACAACAATTGTTTTCTCGTCTTCAACTAGCGCTTTCTCATCGAAAGTTGGCCATGTTGCTGAGTCTACGTTTGATTCACCTAAAGCAATCCACATTTCGTAAGAGATGTGTGGAGTCATTGGGTAAAGCATACGAACTACTGCTTTTAGAGCTTCATCAAGGATTGCACGATCTTGTGCTGATTCTTGAGGTGCCTTAGCAAGCTTGTTCATTAACTCCATGATTGCAGCGATTGCCGTGTTAAACGTTTGGCGACGATCGATATCGTCCGTTACTTTAGCAATAGTCTTGTGAACGTCACGACGAAGCGCTTTTTGATCACCAGATAGAGCAGAAGGATCAACAGATTCAGCAGCACCTTTAGAAGAGTGTGCGTGAACCAGTTTCCAAACGCGTTTAAGGAAGCGGTTAGCGCCTTCAACGCCAGACTCTTGCCATTCAAGAGTCATGTCTGCAGGAGAAGCAAACATCATGAATAGACGCACGGTATCTGCACCGTATTTGTCTACCATCTCTTGCGGGTCGATACCGTTGTTTTTCGACTTAGACATTTTGATCATGCCTGAGTGTTCAACATTGCGACCTTCGTTATCAACTGCTGATTCAATGCGACCTTTACCATCGCGTTCAACGGTTACGTCAGTCGGTGCGATCCATTCTTTCGTACCTTTCTCGTTCTCATGGTAGAACGCATCCGCTAGAACCATGCCTTGACATAGTAGTTGTTTGAACGGTTCGTCAGACGTTACGTAACCTGCATCGCGTAGCAACTTGTGGAAGAAGCGAGAGTAAAGCAGGTGCATACATGCGTGCTCGATACCACCAACGTATTGGTCAACTGGTAACCAGTAGTTTGCTTTCTCTGGATCTAGAATGTCGTCAGCTTGTGGTGAACAGTAACGTGCGTAGTACCAAGAAGACTCCATGAACGTATCAAAGGTGTCAGTCTCACGTAGAGCAGGTTCGCCATTGAATGTTGTTTCAGCCCAAGATTTGTCTGCCTTGATTGGGCTAGTTACACCATCCATTACCACGTCTTCTGGAAGAATAACTGGTAGTTGATCCGCAGGTACAGGGTGAACTTCACCATCTTCAGTCGTTACCATTGGGATTGGAGCGCCCCAGTAACGCTGACGAGAAACACCCCAGTCACGTAGGCGGAAGTTTACTGTCTTCTTACCTTTGCCTTCAGCTTCAAGCTTCGCAGCAATTGCATCAAATGCTTCTTGGAACGCAAGACCATCGAATTCACCAGAATCGAACAGTACACCTTTTTCAGTGTAAGCCGCTTCAGAAACGTCTAGTTCAGAACCATCTTCAGGTTTGATTACTGGGATGATATCGATGCCGTACTTAGTTGCGAATTCGTAGTCACGTTGATCGTGAGCTGGAACCGCCATTACCGCACCTGTGCCGTAATCCATAAGAACGAAGTTTGCTACGTAAACAGGAACAACACGACCATTAAGAGGGTGGATAGCTGTTAAGCCAGTATCCATACCTTTCTTTTCCATCGTTGCTAGTTCAGCTTCAGCAACTTTAGTGTTGCGACATTCTTCAACGAATGCTGCAAGCTCAGGGTTGTTTTGAGATGCTTTCTCTGCAAGTGGGTGACCTGCAGCGATACCTACGTAAGAAACACCCATTAATGTATCAGGACGAGTTGTGTACACTTCTAGTGGCGCTTCTTCACCGTTAACAGCGAAAGATAGCTCAACACCTTCAGAGCGACCGATCCAGTTACGCTGCATGGTCTTAACCATTTCAGGCCAACCTTCAAGGTTGTCTAGGTCGTCTAGTAGCTCTTGAGCGTACTCAGTGATTTTAATGAACCACTGTGGAATTTTCTTTTGTTCTACTGGAGTGTCACAACGCCAGCAGCAACCGTCTTCTACTTGCTCGTTTGCAAGTACAGTTTGGTCGTTCGGGCACCAGTTAACAGAAGAAGTCTTCTTGTAAACTAAGCCTTTTTCGTAAAGCTTAGTGAAGAACTCTTGTTCCCAGCGGTAGTATTCAGGTGTACAAGTCGCGAATTCACGTTTCCAGTCGTAACCAAAGCCTAGAAGCTTAAGCTGGTTTTTCATGTACTCAATGTTTTCATAAGTCCATGGTGCTGGAGCTGTCTTGTTTTTTACTGCTGCGTTTTCAGCAGGTAGACCAAACGCATCCCAACCGATAGGTTGCATTACGTTTTTGCCTTGTAGACGTTGGAAGCGAGATACCACATCACCGATCGTGTAGTTACGCACGTGACCCATGTGCAGTCGACCACTTGGGTAAGGGAACATAGAAAGACAGTAGAATTTTTCTTTATTTGGGTCTTCACTTACAACGAAGGTTTCGTTGTTGTCCCAGTGTTGTTGAACCTTTTGTTCAATCTCTTGCGGGTTATATTGTTCTTGCATCGATGGTATCCGGTTATCTTGGAATTTGTGAGTTCGGTTAGAACAGAATCTTACAGATCGACATAGAATACCTAAAGGAACGTAGTACAACAATAGTCAATGCTATGGAGGTGGCTTATGCCTAAGAAAAAAGCGCTTTATGAAGAGTTAATGGACGATGTAATTGAGACACTCAAACATAGCCCAGAAGAGTTTAATAATAAGCTAGAGACATCTAGTCAGCTTGCTAAAGCCGCCAATGACATGACTAAAGATGAAATATCACTCATTTCAGCTTATGTTAAATCGGATCTTAAAGAGTTCTCAGATAACTATGAAGAGAGCAAAAGTGGTCCATTTTATTTGATGATTGCAGATTCAGTTTGGCAGGGTTTACTCGATATTACTGATAAGACTAAAGTTGAATGGGTTGAGCTTTTCCAAGATCTAGAGCATCAAGGCTTGTACCAAAGTGGGGAAGTCATTGGTTTAGGAACGTTAATTTGCGATGAATGCGGGCACCAAACCGACTATAACCATGCGACGCAAATTATTCCATGTACGAAATGTCACTCAACAGCCTTTACTCGAAAAGCTTTAAAGCCTTAGTACTTTAATGCAGAAATGCAGAAATGCAGAAATGCAGAAGCTAAGAGTTCAGATATAAAGCTAAGCTATAGAAACGGCTCCTAGAATTTGGTTTTTACCAGACACTAGGAGCCGTTTTTTATCATTCTATGCAAGGGTTTCTTTTCGACGATTAATAAAAGCAATCACCATACTTAAAGCAACCAAAATATAGAGAGGCCAGGTACCTACTATTCGATAAGGAGTTTGTCCGTCAGTTGAGGTTAACTCCGCTTTTAAGATTGCGGTTTCAAACTGTGGCACTTGTTCTATGATTTTACCTTTGTGATCAGTTACGGCTGTCACACCATTATTGGTAGAGCGTATTAGGGGCTTACCTAGCTCTAAAGCTCTCATCCTTGCAATCTCCATATGTTGCAAGGGACCGATAGAACGACCAAACCACGCGTCATTAGAAAGAGTCAGAATGAAATCTGTGTCATCCGTAATATTTTGTCTGACTTGCTCATTAAATATGATCTCATAACATAAAGCCGGAGCAAGATGGCGACCATTCGCGACTACATTTTGTTGGACAAAATTACCACGGCTAAATGACGACATTGGCAAATTAAAGAATGGTGCTAACGGACGCAAGATATCCTCAAAAGGTACAAACTCTCCAAATGGTAATAAGTGGTGTTTGTGGTAACGTTCGTTTGGATCGTAAGTGTAGTCACCGTAAGGATTCACTCCTAACGATAGAATACTGTTGTAGTATTTACTGTCATCTGACTGATTCAAAACCCCAGTGATGATCGCGCTGTTATTCATTTTAGCTGCGCTATCTAGATTACTTAGAAATGATGGTATTTCTAATTCAAAAGCGGGGATTGCTGCTTCTGGCCAAATGATGATGTCAGCATCCCAATTTTGGCGACTTGCATCTGTATATTTCATTATGGTTGGCCAGCGTTGGCTTGGTAACCATTTCAAATCTTGGTCGACATTACCTTGAATGAGCGCAACAGACGTTGTCTTCTCAGGATTTGGGGTGACCCACTCAACATTCCTGATGCCAAAACCAGTACTTAAAATAACCATTGGGATCAAAAGTAGAGACCACGATTTATTTATGGCGCTGTAAGTAATAGCTGACGCAGAAATAATAATTGCGAGTGTGATTAACTCAACACCGCCAATCGGTGCAAATGAGCCCATCGGTGCATCTATTTGGCTGTACCCCAGCCAGAGCCACGGGAAGCCTGTCATTACCCAACCGCGCAACCAATCGGTAATTAGCCATAAAGCAGGCGCTGCAAGAAAGAAGCGAGATAAATTATTGCTAGGGAAATATCGATTAAGCCCCCAAGAAAATAGCCCGGAGTAAATAGCGAGGTAGCCAACGAGCAGTGCCATTAGGAAAAGGTTGGCGGCAAGTGGCATTCCACCAAAGCCATCAATGCTGACATAAACCCAGCTGATACCAGAAGCGAATTGACCAAATCCCCATGCATAGCCTATCCATAATGCACTTCTTGCACTTTGATTATTTATCAAGAATAAAAGCAAGGCAGGGCTAAGAATAGCAATAGGCCAGATTTGATAGGGAGCGAATGCGAGGGTTGTTAAAGCGCCAACAAAAACGGCCGCAAGCGACCGTAGTAGGCGATGAGTAAATAGTTTAGTCATCTAATTTTCTTGTCTCTTGATACAGAGAATTCGTTATTCTTCGACTGTTGGAAGAGGTTGTTCGTCAGGGATAGTGACTTGGAGTTGGATGACTCGTCGATTATCTGCTGACATAACTTTGAAATGGTAGTGTTCGAGTTCTACTATTTCACCGCGAGTAGGTAAGTGACCAAATGCAGTCATGACCATACCACCCACTGTATCCACTTCATCATCACTGAAGCTCGTATTGAACGTAGAGTTAAACTCTTCAATGGTTGTTAAAGCTTTTACCGAAAAAGTATGCTTACTTAACTTGCGAATATCGAGTTCTTCTTCGTCGTCAAATTCGTCTTCAATTTCACCAACGATTTCTTCGAGGATATCTTCAATGGTTACTAGACCAGAAACACCGCCAAATTCATCGACTACGATAGCCATGTGGTAACGCTCTTCGCGGAATTCTTTCAACAAACGATCTACTCGCTTGCTTTCAGGAACAACCACTGCTTGGCGTATCACTTGCTCTATGTCGAATGGGGCACTGTCTGAGCCTAAATACTTAAGTAGGTCCTTCGCTAATAGAATGCCTTCTACATGGTCTTTGTCTTCACTAATCACTGGGTAGCGGGAGTGTTGAGCATCAGTAAGAAGACCGATTAATGTATCTAGATCATCGGTGCGTTCAACTGTAACCATCTGAGAGCGAGGCAGCATAATATCGCGTACTCGCATCTCGGAGATTTCCATTACACCTTCAAGCATATCTCGGGTGTCATGGTCAATCAGGTCATTAATTTCAGAGTCGCGGATGACATCTACGAGCTCTTGGCGGTCTTTTACTTCACCTTGAAATAGTTGGCCTAGGCGTTCAAAGAAGGACTTTCTACTCGGACCTTCAGATTTTTTACTTCCCTCAGATGAGGGGGGGATACCTTCGTTCATGATTTCTCAAAAAATAACGCTATCAAATGTGTGATAGCACACATAACAACTCAGACTCTTATGATTACCATAAGTTCGATGAGCTATTGTTTCTCTGCAATTTACTTTACTAGAATCAATTTACTTTTCTAGAATATAAGGGTCTTCAAAACCCATATCTTGCATGATTTCTGTTTCGAGTGACTCCATCTCTTCAGCGTCGTCATCATCAATATGATCATAACCTAGCAGATGGAGACTGCCGTGTACAATCATATGCGCCCAGTGTGCTAGCAGAGGCTTATTTTGCTCTTTAGCTTCTTTTTCGACGACCTGCTTACAGATAACAAGATCACCAAGTAGGTCGATTTCAAAACCCGGAGGCGCTTCAAAGGGAAAAGATAACACATTGGTTGGTTTATCTTTTCCACGGTATTCGTGATTTAGCTGGTGGCTTTCTTTAGTATCAACAATACGAACTGTTAGTTCAGCATCAGGTTGAAATGCAGTGATCGTTTTATCTAGCCAAAGTTGTATATCTTTTTCTGTTGGAAGATCTTGTTCATTTTCGACCGCAAGTTGCAGATCTAGTTCAATAGACATTGTGTATCACCTTGTTCCAGCTTTTATCATTTTATTCTGCTTTTGCAGATTTATATTTTGTATCAATCGGTAACGTAACGTCCATGGAAGCTCGTTATTTCATGAACCTTAAGCTCTATAAACTTTAAGGTCCCAAATCACAAAATCCATGAACCACGAATAGATTTATTTATGATTCATGCTAAATCGACGCATTCTCAGTTTTAATCATCAATGAGCTAATCATCTTTAGATCAGTTTATGAACTTGTATCCGATTGAGCGTGTACTGCTTGAGCTTCTACTAGCTTTGCTTCACGTTCTTCACGTCGACGTTTTTCAGTCTCTTTACGTTCTTTTTGATCTTTGGCTTCCCATTTTTCATAAGCGTTGACGATACGAGCAACCACAGGGTGGCGAACGACGTCTTCAGACATGAAGAAGTTAAAGCTAATGTCATCCACTTCACTAAGCACTTCAGTCGCGTGGCGCAGACCTGACTTAGCGCCGCGAGGTAAGTCAATTTGAGTGATATCACCCGTGATTACCGCGCGTGAGTTAAAACCGATACGGGTTAAGAACATTTTCATCTGTTCTACCGTGGTGTTCTGGCTCTCATCAAGAATGATAAATGCATCATTTAATGTTCGACCACGCATGTAAGCCAATGGTGCAACTTCAATCACGTTACGTTCAATCAGCTTCTCAACACGCTCGAAGCCAAGCATCTCAAAGAGAGCATCGTAAAGTGGACGTAAATATGGGTCTACTTTTTGGCTTAAATCACCCGGTAGAAAGCCAAGTTTCTCTCCGGCTTCAACAGCAGGGCGAGTCAGTAAAATTCGACGAACTTCTTGACGTTCAAGTGCATCGACAGCTGCTGCAACGGCTAGGTAAGTTTTACCTGTACCAGCAGGACCAATACCAAAGGTGATGTCATGGGTGACCATGTTCATTAAGTATTGTGCTTGATTTGGCGTACGAGGTTTGATCACGCCTTTTTTAGTCTTAATGGTTACTTCTTTACCGTAGTCAATTTCAGACTCGGCGTGTTGCTCCAAAATGCCAGACTCAGTGACTGCCAGATGCACTTGTTCTGGTTCGATATCGATTATGTTGCCTTTAATTGGAGCTGTTTCAACATAGAGGTGTTTGATGATGTCTAAAGCTGCGGCTGTGGTGTGAGGCTTACCAACAATCGTGAAGAAGTTGCTACGGTAATTAATCTCAACACCAAGACGACGCTCAAGGTGCTTGATGTTGTCGTCGAATGGTCCGCATAAACTTGCCAAGCGCTTGTTGTCTGCTGGCTCTAGATTTATCTCTAAGGTAACGATTTTATTGCTCAAATTAGCCTCTCATTTTGTGCCACTCACTCTTAAATAAAAAAAAGAGCAAGAAGCCCGATTTAGACCGGGCTTCTGATGGTGATATCCCTATTTCTAAGATGGTCACTTAGTTAGGTAATTTCAAGCTTTGTGTTTGCGCTTTGTGCTCAAACAGTTGTATTGCCTATGGCGTAAATGTCGCTACACCTAGCTCGTCTTCGCGTTTTGTTTTTTCCATCATTTCTGCTGGAGTCATTACAACGCGTAGACCCATGTCTTTTTCTGTACGAACTAACTCACCGCGCAGCGAGTTTGTGTATACCTCTGTGATCTTCACATCTACGAATTGACCGATAAGATCAGCAGAACCTTCGAAGTTCACAACACGGCTGTTTTCTGTACGACCACGAAGCTCCATTAGGTTCTTTCTTGATGGACCTTCAACAAGAATACGCTGCTCTGTGTCTAGCATTAGACGAGAGAAACGCATAGCTTGTGTGTTTACTGTCTGTTGCAGTTCCCACAGGCGATCTTTTTTCTCTTGTGCAGGAACATCACACGGGTAATCTGCTGCTGGCGTGCCAGGGCGAGGAGAGAAAACAAAGCTGAAGCTCATATCGAAATCAACTTCTTTAATTAGCTTCATTGTATCTTGGAAATCTTGCTTAGATTCACCTGGGAAACCAACAATAAAATCCGAGCTGATTTGAATACCAGGACGAGCTTTACGCAGTTTACGAATAATTGATTTGTATTCGATTGCAGTGTGAGGACGCTTCATCATAGTAAGAATGCGGTCACTACCACTTTGTACTGGTAGGTGAAGGAAGCTCACTAGTTCCGGTGTGTCTTTGTAAACTTCAATGATGTCGTCACCAAACTCAAGCGGGTGGCTTGTCGTGAAACGAATGCGGTCGATGCCATCGATAGAAGCAACGAGACGAAGAAGTTCTGCGAATGTACAGATATCACCTTCGTGTGTTGGACCGCGGTATGCGTTTACGTTCTGACCCAGTAGGTTAACTTCACGTACACCTTGTTCTGCTAACTGAGCAACTTCAAAGAGTACATCATCCATTGGACGGCTAACTTCTTCACCACGAGTGTACGGTACAACGCAGTAAGTGCAGTACTTAGAACAACCTTCCATGATAGAAACGAACGCAGTTGCGCCGTCCGCTTTTGGTTCTGGAAGGTTATCGAACTTCTCAATCTCAGGGAAAGAAATATCCATTACTGGCTTTTCATTAGACAGTGATGATTTAATCATTTCTGGCAGGCGGTGTAGAGTTTGTGGACCAAAGATAACGTCTACGTATGGTGCACGTTGACGGATGTGATCACCTTCTTGAGTAGCAACACAGCCACCCACACCGATTACCACACCTTCTTTTTTATCTTTTAGTGTTTTCCAACGACCAAGTTGGTGGAATACTTTCTCTTGTGCTTTTTCGCGGATAGAACAAGTATTCAGGAGTAGTACGTCTGCTTCTTCAGGTACTTCAGTTAGCTCATAGCCATTTGCAGCGTTAAGCAGGTCGGCCATTTTTGATGAATCGTATTCATTCATCTGACAGCCCCAAGTTTTAATTAGCAGTTTCTTACTCATTTTTTGTTCGCTCGATCGTTAGTTTAATTTAAGGGAGCAAATCGCCCAGTGTATATCCGCTTAGCCTTACTGTAATCTTCGTGTATTTCTTTGTCACAGCTGGCTGCTCAGCGGCAAGCGGCGTATTGTACTGGTTTAAAAACCTACTGACTAGTGATTGGCTCAAATCTATTTAACGTCAGGCTAGGTAAGGGCTTTGACCATATGCAGGATAAGGTTTTGGGTTACAATTTGGTTATGAGAACGTACAATTAAAAACAGTTAATAAATCAAATTGATAAAGTACCAATATGAATACTTATGACATTGTAGTAGTTGGTGGTGGCATGGTTGGCGCTGCAACCGCAATAGGCTTTGCTAAACAGGGTATGAAGGTTGCTGTAGTTGATGGTTTGTCTCCTAAGCCTTTTGAAGCATCACAACCAATGGATATTCGAGTGTCGGCTATCTCGCAAGCGTCTGTCGACTTACTCAATGAATTAGGCGCATGGGACGCGATAGAGTCAATGCGGGTATGTTCGTATAGTCGTTTAGAGACTTGGGAACATCCAGAGTGTCGTACACGGTTTGATGCTGAGTCCTTAGAATTACCACGTCTAGGCTATATTGTAGAAAATCGGCTTATTCAATTAGGTTTATGGGCTGAGTTTAGCGCCTACGATAATTTGGAACTATTGTGTCCTGAAAAACTGGATACGATTGAATTTGGTGAAATCAACATAGTTAAGCTTCAATCAGGCGCTCGGTTGTCAGCGAAGTGGGTAGTTGGTGCAGATGGTGCAAACTCAGCCGTTCGACAGCAAGCCGGAATTGGCATTACGGCTTGGGACTATCGACAACATTGCATGCTAATCAATGTTGCAACAGAGTTACCCCAACAAGATATTACTTGGCAGCAATTTACCTCTTCTGGACCTCGTTCTTTTCTTCCCCTTCCTTCTCTAATAGCTTCTGATAAGTTGCAAGGGCAAGGTTCTTTGGTTTGGTATGACTCGCCGTCAAGAATTCGCCAGCTTTCTAATATGGGTAAAGAGCAATTGAGATCTGAAATTAAGTCTCATTTTCCACCTGAACTTGGTGACATTAAAGTTCTTCAGTCTGGCTCTTTCCCTCTTACTCGTCGTCATGCTCAGCAATACTCAAAAAATAACTGCATTTTGGTAGGAGATTCTGCTCATACTATTAACCCATTAGCAGGGCAGGGCGTGAATTTAGGCTTTAAGGATGTGTCTGTATTATTAGAAGCCAGCCAAGAGAAGGGTGGTTTATCTGATTTAGTGGCACGGCGGTATCAAGCCCGTCGTCGTGGAGATAATCTACTGATGCAAGGTGGAATGGATTTCTTCTATAAGACCTTTAGTAATGATATAGGACCATTAAAATTCGTGAGGAACGCTGCGTTAAAGGTGGCGGAGCAGTCAGGACCTATTAAAGATAAGGTATTAAAATATGCCTTAGGTCTTTAAAGCTTAATTAATAAAAGTTGTTTGAGATACTGTAAGGAGAGCGCTTTGCTCTCCTTTTTCATACGCATCAGCCTGAGATACAAACAGGAGCATCAAGAGTGAGTGAAGACTGGGTGTAACAAAGAGCGCCTGATTCTTTATCGATCTTAAATGACGTTAAATTGTTTGATTGCTGGTTAGCTGCAACAAGCCAATTACCATCTTGAGTAATCAAGAAATCTCGTGGAAACTCCCCTTCAGTAGAGTAGCTACCTATAAAATCAAGTTTATGACTCAGTGCGCATATTTTAAAGCAACTAATCTCTGATTGATGCCTGTTTGAAACATACAAAAACTTTCCGTCCGGTGAGAGTTTTATCGCCGCTACTGCTTCACCTTTTGCCGCCTGTTGCAGTGAGTCTATTTCTTGTATCTGGTTCCAAGAACCATATTCTTTGCTCAGAACTAAGATTGTTTCAGATAATTCGCAAGCTACATAACATGTAGTTTCTGCATCATTGAATGTTAAATGCCTAGGACCACTGCCTGGAGGGACGTTAATTATCTGGGTTGGTTGATTTAAAATCTCATCTTGTTCTTCATCGAAGCAATAAAAACAAATCTGATCAGCACCTAAATCAACGGTTGCAAACTGAGATTCAGATTCTAAAAAAACACATTGGTGAGCGTGTGATCTTGTTTGCCTATCTGGATGTGGTCCCTTCCCACTAGATGAGAGAGTTAATAGTTTTTTATCGATACTGCCATTGATCTTAAGACTAAATATATCGAATGATCCGGATGAGTATTGCGATGTGATTATATATTTTCTATCCGAAGATATCGCAATATGGCATGGATGATCACCAGAAATAGCTTTAGAGTTTACTTTCGTTGAAGAGAGTGCCTCAGGAATATGCAGCAGTTTTGGACTCGATTGCTGGTCAACTTCAGAAATGGCATATAAGCCTAGGTTAGTAGAAAGTACAAAAGAGGGGTTTCTGCAGGCTACCGCTAATTCAAGATCAGAAAGTGTACCTGTTTTTAAATCAAGTACTACTTGGTAGATACCTTTACTCTTACTTGGGGAGTCTGTGTAACATCCGATATTTAGGGGGATACTTTTCATAGTGCTCACTCTTTTGTATGTGAACGTTATTGTCTACTAAAAAGTAATAGTTGATGAGCAAAAAAATATGAATTATTAGTGATATGTATTACAGATTTACTAGATACCAGATAGAAGAAAACCCAGCTAAAAGCTGGGTTTCTAATAATGGTGCGGTCGGAGAGACTTGAACTCTCACACCTCTCGGCGCCAGAACCTAAATCTGGTGCGTCTACCAATTCCGCCACGACCGCAGCAAAGCTTTCCTCTAACCTAAGCAAAGAGCCTAGCGAAGAGTATATAGTTAAGAAGACTTATGG